>NZ_CP097800.1:3325000-3625000 GCF_000612545.2 Streptomyces sp. PCS3-D2
GCGGCCGACCGGGAGCCGGACGATGCGCTGTTCTGTGTCGTCGACCTGCACGCGCTGACCGTCGAGCACGAGCCGGCGCGCGTGCGCAGGCTCAGTCGGCAGGCCGCGACGCTGCTGATCGCGGCAGGGCTGGAGCCCCGGCGGTGCACCCTGTTCGTGCAGAGCCATGTCGACGAGCACACCCGGCTGGCCTATCTGCTGGAGTGCACGGCGACCGACGGGGAGCTGCGGCGGATGATCCAGTACCGAGAGAAGGCGGCGAGGGCGCAGGCCTCCGGCGACGGCGTACGGCTGTCCCTGCTCACCTATCCGGTGCTGATGGCCGCGGACATCCTGGCCTACGGGGCCGGAGAGGTCCCCGTCGGGGAGGACCAGCGCCAGCACGTCGAGCTGACCCGGGATCTGGCGGCGCGTTTCAACCAGCGCTACGGGCACACCTTCATCGTGCCGAAGGCCACCCATCCGGCGGTGGCCGCACGGGTCATGGACCTGCAGGATCCGGCGTCGAAGATGGGCAAGTCCCACGCGAACGGATCGGGGATCGTCTATCTGCTCGACGAGCCCGGGGTGGTGCGCAAGAAGGTGATGCGGGCTGTGACCGACAGCGGGGACGGTGCGGTGGTGTACGACCGGCAGGCGCGGCCGGGCGTGGCGAACCTGCTGGACATCCTGGCGGCGTGCACCGGCGGCGATCCGGCCGCGCTCGCCGACGGGTACGGCGGGTACGGGGCACTGAAGCGGGACGTGGCCGACGCCGTGATCGAGCTGCTGCGGCCGTTGCGGGAGCGGCACGCGGAGCTGGCGGCCGATCCGGCGCAGGTGGACGAAGTGCTGCGGGAGGGCGCGGGGCGGGCCAGGGAGCTGGCGCGGCCCGTGGTGGACCGGGCGTACGAGGCGATCGGGCTGCTGCGGCCGTAGGCCGGGCAGCGGGTGTGGGGTGCGGGGCCCCCGCGACGCGGAGGCCCCGCAGTGCCCGAGGTTCAGCTGTTGCCGGAGGCGAGCTCGCGGCTGCGGTCGCGGGCGGCTTCGAGTGCGGCGATCAGGGCGGCGCGTACGCCGTGCCGCTCCAGCTCGACGATCGCGTTGATGGTCGTGCCGGCCGGGGAGGTGACGGCCTCGCGGAGCTTGACGGGGTGTTCGCCGCTGTCGCGGAGCATCACGGCGGCGCCGATGGCGGCCTGGACGATGAGGTCGTGGGCCTGGGCGCGCGGGAGGCCGAGGAGGATACCGGCGTCGGTCATGGCCTCGACGAGGAAGTAGAAGTACGCGGGTCCGGAGCCGGAGAGGGCGGTGGCCGCGTCCTGCTGGGATTCCGGGACGCGCAGGGTCTTGCCGACGCCGCCGAAGATCTCCTCGGTGTGGGCGAGGTGCTCGGCGGTGGCGTGGCTGCCGGCGGAGATGACGGACATGGCTTCGTCGACGAGGGCGGGGGTGTTCGTCATGACGCGCACGACGGGGGTGCCGGGGCTGAGGCGCTCCTCGAAGAAGGAGGTCGGGATGCCGGCGGCGCCGCTGATGACCAGCCGGCCCGCGGGGACGTGCGGGGCGAGCTCGTCGAGGAGCTTGGCCATGTCCTGGGGCTTGACGGTCAGGATGAGGGTGTCGGCGCGCTTGGCGGCCTCGGCGTTGGAGACGGACTCGACGCCGTAGCGGGTGCGGAGTTCCTCGGCCCGGTCGCTGCGGCGTGCGGTGACGAGGAGCTTGGAGGCGGGCCAGCCGCCGCGGATCATTCCGCTGAGCAGAGCCTCGCCGATCTTGCCGGTACCGAGGACTGCGACTGTCTGGGTCATGCCCGATTCACCTCGCCGAACTGTTCTTCCGCCTGGGCTGCGCAGGCGTACGCGTACGTGTCCTCATCCTTGCACCCGGGTGGTGGGTGGGGCCGCGCTGTCCGCAGTGCGGTCAGGGGGTGCGGCGGCGGAGGGTGGCCGCGCCGAGGGCGAGTACGAGGACGGCGCAGGCGGCGACGATCACGACGTCGCGTACGAAGTCGGTGGTCATGTCGGTGTGGGTGAGGACCTGGGTCATGCCGTCGACGGCGTAGGACATGGGCAGGGCGTCGGAGATGCCTTCGAGGACGGGGTGCATGGTGCTGCGGGCGGCGAAGAGTCCGCAGAGGAGCAGCTGGGGGAAGATCACCGCCGGCATGAACTGGACGGCCTGGAATTCGGAGGCCGCGAAGGCGGAGACGAAGAGGCCGAGGGCGGTACCGAGGAGGGCGTCGAGGAGGGCGACGAGCAGCAGCAGCCAGGGGGAGCCGACGACGTCGAGACCGAGGGCCCAGAGGGCAAGGCCGGTGGCGAGGAGGGACTGGACGACGGCGACGGCGCCGAAGGCGAGGGCGTAGCCGGCGATGAGGTCGCCCTTGCCGAGCGGCATGGCGAGGAGGCGTTCGAGGGTTCCGGAGGTGCGTTCGCGCAGGGTGGCGATGGAGGTCACCAGGAACATGGTGATGAGGGGGAAGATCCCGAGGAGTGACGCGCCGATGGTGTCGAAGGTGCGGGGGCTGCCGTCGAAGACGAAGCGCAGCAGGGTGAGCATCAGGACGGGCACCAGGACCATCAGGGCGATGGAGCGCGGGTCGTGGCGGAGCTGGCGCAGGACGCGGGCGGCGGTGGCGGCGGTGCGGGCGGCGTTCATCGGGTCTGCTCCTGGGCGGCGAGGGTGTCGGCCTCGTCGACGAGGCGGAGGAAGCCCTCCTCGACGGTGGCGGAGTGGGTGCGGGTGCGCAGGGCGTCGGGGGTGCCCTGGGCGAGGATGCGGCCTTCGCGCATGAGGAGCAGGTCGTGGCAGCGCTCGGCCTCGTCCATGACGTGGGAGGAGACCAGGAGCGTGGCGCCGCGGGTGGCGGCGAGGTGGTGGAAGAGGTTCCACAGGTCGCGGCGCAGGACGGGGTCGAGTCCGACGGTGGGTTCGTCGAGGACCAGGAGCTCGGGGGTGCCGAGCAGGGCGACGGCGAGGGAGACGCGGCTGCGCTGGCCGCCGGAGAGGTTGCCGGCGAGGGCGCCGGCGCGGGCGGTGAGGTCGACGTCGGTGATGGCGCGGTCCACGGCTTCGGCGCGGCGGGCTGCGGCGGCGCGGCCGGGGTCGAGGATCGCGGCGAAGTAGTCGAGGTTCTGGCGGACGGTGAGGTCGTCGTAGACGGAGGGCGCCTGGGTGACGTAGCCGATGCGGGAGCGCAGGTCGGCGTGGCCGGCGGGGCGGCCGAGGACGTCGAGGGTGCCGGTGACGTGGGCCTGGGTGCCGACGATGGCCCGCAGGAGGGTGGATTTGCCGCAGCCGGAGGGGCCGAGGAGGCCGGTGATGCGGCCTCGGGGGACGTCGAAGGCGATGTCGGAGATGACGGTGCGCGGGGTGCGGCCGGTGCCGCGGCGGACGGTCAGGCCGTGGGCGTGCACAGCGGCCTGGTCACCGCCGGCTTCTTTATTCATCATGTGATGAATAATGCTCCTGGGGGTGGCCGGGCGTCAACAACCAGGAAGAACGAGGATGCGCGGACGTGCGGAGGCCCGGCCGCCGACTACTGCTTCTTGCGCTTGGGGCGGCGGGCGGCCGGGTTGCCCGTACGGGTGCTGCGGCGGCGGGCGTACTCGGCCCGGGCGCGCTCGTACTCGGCACGGTGCAGCTTCTCGCCCGGGGCCTCGGTCAGGCAGCGCAGGGAGTAGGCGATGAGGGAACCGATGAAGCCGATCGTCTTCAGACCCTTGAGGGCGGCCTCGTCGGAGGACGGGGCCGGGCGCCGGCTGAAGGAGTCCCACGTCTTGACGAAGGCGATGGCACTGGCGATCGCGAAGAGGACGACGACGGAGATGCTGAGGAAGGGGCCGACGTCGCCGATCTCCAAGCCTTCGTAGGAGAGGCGCAGCAGCACGGCGGCGGCGGTGGCCGTGACCAGGGAGCCGACGGCGAGGGCGGCGCGGCGCAGGCCGTAGCCGTTCTCGTGGTTCACCCAGGTGGTCCCGAAGAAGCGGAGCGGCTCGGGCTGCGGGCCCGCGGGCGGCACCGGCCCGGTCGCTTCCGAGGCCGCGGCCCGGGCCGGGGCAGCCGCGCCGGCCGGCTCGGCGGGGGTCTGGTCTCGCTGGTCGTCGCTCACAGCGGCGATTATCCCCCGCCGGGCCGCCCGGGCCGGGTGTGTCTCACGTGTCAGACGGGTCAGCCGCAGCGCGTGACCACATAGCCGTCACTGCCGGTCTTTATGTACGCGTCGGAGACGAAGCGGCCGTTCCCGATGCAGTCCCAGATGCTGGACGTGCCGTACGGGCCCGAGACCGTGGTGCCCTCGGTCTGGCAGCGCAGCGTGACGATCGCGCCGACCGGCAGGACGTCGATCACCGAGTAGTTGGTACCGGGCCCGCTACGGACGTTCAGCCGGTAGCCGGGCGCGACCGGATAGGACGGGTAGCCGGAGCCCGAAGCAAGGCTCTGAACTTGGCTCGAATCGTTCTCCACCGACATGCGAAATCTCCCCCCATGGGCGTTGCCGTGCGCAACTCGCGCAGGGTAGCAGGACCTTGGAGATGCGTAGGGGTCATCGACTAGGCTCCGGCGGGGGTGGTGAGCGGTGCATTCGCTGCGCGCGGACTACGCGGGCTTTCCGGAGTACGCCGGGCAGTACCGGCTCGAAGCGGTGCTCGGCTCCGGAGGTATGGGCGTCGTCCACCTCGCCACGTCCGGCTCGGGGCTGAAACTCGCCGTCAAGATCGTGCACGCCGAGCATGCCGTGGACCCGGAGTTCCGGGCCCGCTTCCGGCAGGAGGTCGCGGCCGCCCGGCGCGTGAGCGGGGCGTTCACCGCACCCGTCGTGGACGCCGACCCCGACGCCGAACGGCCCTGGATGGCCACCCTGTTCATCGACGCGCCGACGCTCTCCGAACGCGTCCGCGAGAAGGTGCTCGACCGTACCGAGCTGGCCCGGCTCGCGGCCGGCCTGGCGGAGGCCCTGCGCGACATCCACCGGGCGGGGGTGGTCCACCGCGACCTCAAGCCCAGCAACGTGCTCATGGCGCCCGACGGCGTGCGGGTCATCGACTTCGGGATCTCCCGGCCGGCCGACAGCGACCTGCGGACCGAGACCGGAAAGCTGATCGGCACCCCGCCGTTCATGGCGCCCGAGCAGTTCCAGCGGCCGCGCGAGGTGGGGACGGCCGCGGACGTCTTCGCCCTCGGCGCGGTGCTCGTGCACGCGGCGACGGGCCGCGGCCCCTTCGACTCCGACAGCCACTACCTGGTGGCGTACCAGGTGGTGCACAGCGAGCCCGACCTGAGCGGGCTGCCCCGGCAGCTCGTACCGCTCGTCGAGCGGTGCCTGGCCAAGGACCCGCGGGAGCGGCCCACCGCCGAGGAGCTGATCGCCGAGATGCGGGCGGTCGCGTACCCGACCGCCGAGGACACCCAGGCCTTCATCCCCCGGCCGCGGCAGCCCGACGGGGCCGAGCTGCTCACCCACCGCCGGGAGCGGATCCCCGCCGGGCCCGAACCCCGGGTCCCGGGCCGGCGGCGGGCCCGGATCGCGGTGGCAGCGGGGATCGGGCTGCTGCTGGTGGGCGGCGCCGCCGGCGGGTACCTCCGCCACGGGACAGCCGCCGGATCCTCTCCCGCCCAGATCGCCGCCCAGGCGGATCCGACGCCGGTGAAGAACTTCGCCCCCTGGTCGGTCCCCCTCGGCAAGCCCGGGACGGGCAGCCGGATCGGGGCCTGTTCCTGGCAGGCGGAGGCCCTGTACTGCGCCGGACCGGGCCTCTTGGCGGCCCGGCTGGACCCCGTGGACGGTTCGACGGTGTGGGCCCTGGAGTCACCCGCGGCCGCCCCCGCGAAGGGGACGCCCGCCCCTGCCACGCCCCTGCACGCCGGCGGACGGGTCCTCGTCGTGGCACCCGGCAGCGGGACGCTCCAGGCCCTGGACCCGGCCACGGGCGCCGAACGCTGGCGGCGCGGACTGCCCGCAGGCTCCCAGGCGGTGCCCGCGGGCTCGCAGGTGCTGCTGGTGGGCACCGACGGCAGCGTCACCGCACTGGACGCGGCGTCCGGCACCACCCGCTGGACCCGGCAGATCGGCGGGGTCGGCTCCGTGTGGTGGAGCGGCGGCGGGCCGGAGGGCGGCGCGGCACCGGAGCTGTACGCGGTGACGCCCGACGGCAGCGGATCCACCCAGCTCGCCGCGGTCGACCCGGCGAGCGGGAGCGTGACCCGGCAGTTCCGTACGGCGGGGCGGCTGCGGCCCGTCGGCGCCGCGCACGGCGGCCTGTACCTGATGGACGTCGACGCCTCCTCCCGGACCACCGCCGTCGTGCGCGCCGATCTGACGGCGCGCACCGCGCAGCGGGTACGGCTCACCGCTCCGCTGTTCGACGCGGAGGCGGCGGTGGACCGGGACGGGGTCACGTACCTGTTCGGGACCTCCGGCCCGCTGGTGGCCGTCGGCGCCGACAAGGAGCGGTGGCGGCTGGAGACGGGCGTGACGGTGGCCTCCCGTCCGGTGGTCGCCGACGGGCGGGTCCACCTGACGGCGCCGGACGGGCGGCTGCTGGCCTTCGACGCGGCCGACGGCAGGCCGGCGGGCCAGACCAGGCCGCGGATGGCGGACGGCAAGGACACCTACGCGTCGACCCTGCCGGCGCCGGTGGCCGGCGGCGGGCGGGTGTTCGCGGGCGCGCCCGACGGATCGGTGTTCGCCGTGGACGCGGGCGATCCCGCCCGCTGGTGAACGGCCCGGCGGCGCGGAGCCCGGGCGGCGTCCCGCCCGGAGCTCGGACGCGGGCGCCCCCGCACCGTGCGGTGCGGGGGCGTCGCTGTCGGGGCCGGCCGGGTCAGCCCGTCAGCCCAGCCGGGTCACGTCGCGGACCGCGCCCTTGTCGGCGCTGGTGGCCATCGCGGCGTAGGCGCGCAGGGCCGCGGAGACCTTGCGCTCGCGATTCTTCGGGGCGTAGACGCCGCCGAGAGCCTCGTGGCGGGCCGCCAGCGTGGCATCGTCGACGACGATCTCGATGGACCGGTTCGGGATGTCGATGCGGATCAGGTCGCCGTCCTCGACGACCGCGATGTCGCCGCCGGACGCCGCCTCCGGGGAGGCGTGGCCGATGGACAGACCGGAGGTGCCGCCGGAGAAGCGGCCGTCCGTCACCAGCGCGCAGACCTTGCCGAGGCCGCGGCCCTTGAGGAAGGACGTCGGGTAGAGCATCTCCTGCATGCCGGGGCCGCCGCGCGGGCCCTCGTAGCGGATGACGACGACGTCGCCCGCCTTGATCTCCTTGCGCAGGATCTTGTCGACGGCCTCGTCCTGCGACTCGCAGACGACCGCCGGCCCCTCGAAGGTCCAGATCGACTCGTCGACACCGGCCGTCTTCACGACGCAGCCGTCGGCGGCGATGTTGCCGCGCAGCACCGCGAGGCCGCCGTCCTTGGAGTACGCGTGCTGCACGGAGCGGATGCAGCCGCCCTCGGCGTCGAGGTCGAGGGTGTCCCAGCGCTCGGACTGCGAGAAGGCGGTGGCGGAGCGGACACAGCCGGGGGCCGCGTGCCACAGCTCCATGGCCGTGTCGGTGGCCGTGCCGGAGCGGGCGTCCCACCGGGCCAGCCAGTCCTCCAGGCCCGCGGAGTGGACGGTCGTCACGTCCTTGTTGAGGAGTCCGCCGCGGTGCAGCTCGCCGAGAATGGCGGGGATGCCGCCGGCCCGGTGGACGTCTTCCATGTAGTACGTGCCGCCGGGCGCCACGTTCGGGGCGACCTTGGCCAGGCACGGGACGCGGCGCGAGACGGCGTCGATGTCCTTCAGGTCGTAGTCCAGGCCCGCCTCCTGCGCGGCGGCCAGCAGGTGCAGGATCGTGTTGGTGGAGCCGCCCATCGCGATGTCGAGGGCCATGGCGTTCTCGAAGGCCTCGCGGGTGGCGATGCTGCGGGGGAGGACGGACTCGTCGCCGTCCTGGTAGTAGCGCTTGGTGATCTCCACGACCGTGCGGCCCGCGTCCTCGTACAGGGCGCGGCGGGCGGTGTGCGTGGCGAGGACCGAGCCGTTGCCCGGGAGGGCCAGGCCGATGGCCTCGGCCAGACAGTTCATCGAGTTGGCGGTGAACATGCCGGAACACGAACCGCAGGTGGGGCAGGCGTTCTCCTCGATGCGGAGCACGTCCTCGTCGGAGACGTTCTCGTTGGAGGCGTCCACCATGGCGTCGATGAGGTCCAGCTTGCGGACGGTGCCGTCGACGAGGACGGCCTGGCCGGCCTCCATCGGTCCGCCGGAGACGAACACGGCCGGGATGTTGAGGCGCATGGCGGCCATCAGCATGCCGGGGGTGATCTTGTCGCAGTTGGAGATGCAGATCAGGGCGTCGGCGCAGTGCGCCTCGACCATGTACTCCACGCTGTCCGCGATCAGGTCGCGGGACGGCAGGGAGTAGAGCATGCCGCCGTGGCCCATCGCGATGCCGTCGTCGACGGCGATCGTGTTGAACTCCCGGGGGATCGCACCGGCCGCGCGGATGGCGTCGGAGACGATCCGGCCGACGGGCGCCAGGTGCGTGTGACCGGGAACGAACTCGGTGAAGGAGTTGGCGACCGCGATGATCGGCTTGCCGATGTCCTCGCTCGCTACGCCCGACGCGCGCATCAGGGCGCGGGCGCCCGCCATGTTGCGGCCGTGGGTGACGGTGCGGGACCTCAGCTCGGGCATGCGGTTCACTCCCCATGAGTGCGGCTGTACGGTCAGCCGCGACTGCGGATATGGCTCAGATACGAGGCTACGCCCACCGCCCGCGATCCGGACGCCCCGTCCGCATGACGGGACGGGCGGCTCAGTCCTCGGTCAGGTACCGCTGCAGCGTGGGCGCCACGAGCGCCACGATGTCCTCGGTGTCCGCGGATGCGAGGGGCTCGACCTGCAGCACGTAGCGCAGGATCGCGATGCCGACCATGTGGGAGGCGGCGAGCTCGGCGCGGAAGGTCGGATCGGGCACGTCCAGGTCGGCGGCGACCCGCTCCAGGAGCCTGCGCAGCACCAGCCCGCGCAGCACCTTCGCGGCGGCCTCGTGGGTGAGCGCGGAGCGGATCACGGCCAGCAGCGGCGCCCGGGTGACCGGGTTCTCCCAGACGCCGAGGAAGTAGCGAGCCAGCCGCTCGCCGATGCCCTCCGGCCCTTCCCCGATGACGGCGGGGACCTCCAGGGCCGGCTCGATGCTGATCTCGATGGCCGCGGCGAAGAGGTCGTCCTTGCTGCCGAAGTAGTGGTGCACCAGGGCCGGGTCCACCCCGGCGACCTTCGCGACGCCGCGCACGGACGTCTTGTCGTAGCCGCGCTCCGCGAACACCTCACGGGCAGCGAGCCGGATGCGCTCCTGGGTGCCCGGCCCCTCCTCGGCCTCGTCCTGGCGGGGCCGGCCCGGCCCCCGACGGCGCGGCGTGCTCCCCCCGGTCACGGTCGGCGGGCCCGGTCGTGCCCGGCGGTGGCCAGGTGCAGGCGGGTGAAGGCCAGCGCCTCGGCGAGATCGGCCTCGCGCTCGGCCGAGGACATCGCACGCCGCGTGTTGACCTCGATCACCACATGGCCGTCGAAGGAGCTCCGGGCCAGCCGGTCCAGCAGTTCGGCGCAGGGCTGCGTCCCCCGGCCCGGGACCAGGTGCTCGTCCTTCGCCGAGCCGTTGCCGTCGGCGAGATGCACGTGCGCCAGCCGCTCCCCCATCCGGTCGATCATCGCGGTCGCGTCCGTACGGGCGGTCGCGGTGTGCGACAGGTCGACGGTGAAGTGCCGGTAGTCGTCCTTCGTCACGTCCCACTCGGGCGCATAGGCGAGCATCTCGCGGTCGCGGTACCGCCACGGGTACATGTTCTCCACGGCGAACCGCACGTCGGTCTCCTCCGCCATCCGCCAGATGCCGGAGACGAACTCCCGGGCGTACTGGCGCTGCCAGCGGAACGGCGGGTGCACGACGACGGTGGACGCGCCGAGCCTCTCGGCCGCCGACCGGGCGCGCTGCAGCTTGACCCACGGATCGGTGGACCACACCCGCTGGGTGATCAGCAGGCAGGGGGCGTGGACGGCGAGGACGGGCACCTGGTGCTGGTCCGACAGGCGGCGCAGTGCGTCGATGTCCTGGCTCACCGGATCCGTCCACACCATGACCTCGACGCCGTCGTATCCGAGGCGTGCGGCGATCTCGAAGGCGGTCGCCGTGGACTCCGGATAGACGGAGGCGGTGGACAGGGCGACTTTCGCGGTCGGGATACGGACGGGTTCTGCCACGGGGACAGGGTACGGGGCCCGCGCCCGCGCGGTACGTGACGACCGCCACGCGGGCCCGATCCCACCGGTCACGTGAGGCTGAAGAAGAGCGTGTCCTGGGTGTACCAGTCGAGGTCCTTCGTCGCGCTCTCCCATTCCCCGTGCTCGAACTCCAACTTCTCGATGAGCTCCCGCACGTCGTGGTGGAAGTCCGGGTCCATCCGGTCCAGGACGGCCCGGTAGGCCTCGGCAGCCGCCTTGGTCCTGGCGAGCGGCAGGTGGCCGATGGCCGGGTACCCGTCCATCGACGAGGGGAGGAACGGGAACTCGTCGGGCGGCCCGCCGTAGAGGAACCCGTGGGGCAGCAGGTCGGCGGGTACCCCGAGGCGCCGCATCTCGTCGTCGACCAGCCCGAAGAAGGTGCTGGGCCGGGAGTAGGTGCCCAGGTGGCCCGGGTCCGAGGCGTTGCGGTCGATGACCAGTTGCAGGGCGGTGGTGTACGCGTTGCCCGCACAGTCCGCGTCGGCGTCGCTGTGCCCGGCTATGAGGTGCTCCAGGGCGTCGGGGACGGACAGCCCCCAGTGCACTTCCTGGTGGTCGAGGTCGTCCTGACGGATCCTGGCGTACCGCCGCATGCTCTCCAGGCGGCGCAGCTGATCCGGCGTGAGATCGCCCTTGCTGCCCAGGAAGGCCAGCACGTCGGCCTTGTCAGCCGTCGAGTACGAGATGGTGTGACTCATGCTCACCATCCTGCCGAACGGCACCGACAGGCCCGCCGGCGGACGCGGTGGCGTTCCGCCCGGGCTTCTTCGCCCTCCCCCGGCCACCGGACCGGAGTCCGGTGCCCGGCAGAGGATCACTCCCCGAGGAAGGTCTTCCGCCACTCCAGCGGTGACATGGTCAGGGCGGCCTCGGCGAGGGCTTGGGCCGAAGCCGTCTTGAGGCTGCTCAGCGAGGTATCGATCCAGTCCTGCACCAAGCTGTAGCCCTGGGCCCGGTACTCGACCGCCTGCACCAGACACTCCAGCTTGTCGGCGTCCTTGGCCACGATCGCCTCAGGGCTGTCGCCACTCTCGTACTCGCCCACCACGCGCTGCACGCCGGCCTTCACCGCCGGATGCGCCGCGGCGACCTGGTCGGCGGTGACCGTCTCGTTCGTCGCCGCGTCGATGTAACGGCGGCCGATGTGCGGAATGTCGCCGATCCGGGTCTCCTGCGTGTCGTGGAACAGACACATCAGTGCCACCTTGGCAGGGTCCACGCCCTCCATCATGGCCAGAACGGCGCCGACGATTCCGACACGGAACGAGTGCTCTGCGATCGACTCGGGGTTGTTGTTGCCCGTGAACCACCAGCCGGTCCGCTTGGCGTTCTTGAGCACACCCATCTCGAAGAGGAACCCGGCCGTACCCTGCGCGTTCGCCGTCTCGTCTGCCATGTGGTGACCCTCCGGTTTCAGGTTCGATCACGTAGAACGTAGTTCACCGTGCTCAGTTCGCGGCGGGATCTTTCAGATACACGCCCCCCGTCCAACAGACACTCCGTCCGCTCGGCCAGCTCACGCACCAGTCCGCCCGACGCCTGGGCCAGCCATGGATGGACCGTCAGCAGGGCCCACAGGGTGTGCGCGTACAAGTCCACATAGCCAGCTGCTCCGTGCAGCCCGTAGGTCAGTCCTCGCAGCAGCGTGACCGGATCCCAGCCGGTCAACTGCCGGTCTCGCATGAAGAGGTCGTCGGACTGGGGCAGTCGTGTACCACCCAGCCAGTAGGCCCAGTAGTTCAGGTTGGCCGCCTCTCCCGCGTCATCACCCACGATCGCGCGCTCGATGAAGTCCAACAACGGGACCGGGTCGCCGAGGCGAGCGAGAGCGGTCGCGGTCGACCGCGCCTCTGCCCATTGCGGCGTCCACCCCCGCCGCGCCAGCAGATCCCGCCGGGCATGGAGTGCCTGGGCGGTCCACGCCGCGGCTTCGGGACTCATGTCGTACGAGGTCAGGTAGAGGGCCTGCCGGTGAAGCAGAACGCCTTGGGGATCGGTCCGCTGTGCCGCCTCCGCTGTGGTCCGCAGTTCCCCGAAGAAGGCAGCGCGATCACGCAGCGGAAGGAGCGGAGAGGCCGCTGCCGGTCCTCGCCTGCGCCGAAGGGGGATCTTCGCGAGTGACGGTGGACGAGCCCCCGTGAGAGCCCAGGCGAGCATGTGCGCGGTATCCCTGGTGTGCACCCACTCCGACAGAGGGTGCGGCCCATCGGTGCGGTTGAGGGTGGCACCGATGATCCGGTCCGCGTCCATCGCGGCGTCCAGCATCCCCACGACCGACGTTTCCGCACCCATGGCAGCCAAACGGCGCCGCAGACCGACCAGATCTCCCGCCCGCATGTTCGCGAGTGGTCGTCGGCCCGACTCCCAGCCCTGCACCGTGCACAGGTCGACCCCCAGAGCCTCTGCTGTCGCCGACTGTGTCCGGGGGATCGACTCGCGAGCCGTACGCAGCACGAATCCCGCGATCGTGCCAGTGATTGCTCCTGCGGCCATGTGCACGCTCCCGGCGCGAGCCTTGCAGTAACACGTACCCACAGTCAGTCCTACCGCACTCAGCGCGACCATAGGTTCGTTGCGCGGGATCGCCGAAGCCCGGAACCGGGTGACGCGACGCGGTCACGGCGATCGATGGGCGGGCAACGCACCCGCGGCTGCCGACGAAGGGACGTGAGTATGGTCAACCGAATCATCCACAGCTGCGCTCATGGCGTGCTCGGTCTCGACATCGCCGACGGCGCCTGCTCCGAGCCGACTGCGGTTCCCGAGCCGAGCCAGGAGCTCCTCGACCGCGCGCTGGTCGGATGGGAACGCTTCATCGGCATCGCCGAGGAGCCCCACGATGACTGAGCGCTACACGTACATGCCGCACCCGCTGCTACGACATCGCGTGCGTGATGTGGCCAGTGGCGTCGAAGGCGAGCTGATGGCCGTGATCAACGAGGACGTGTCGACCTCGCTCCACCCCTACTGGGTGGAGCTGGCGTACGTACGAGGCCCGTCCGGCCGCGAATTCTCCACGGCGGTCGACAACATCGAGTCCGCCGAGCTCCCCCCTGGTCACGCCATCTGACCAGCCCCCGAGGTCGGGAGGTGGTCCAGGCGGCGCAGGATCACGCCCTCGCGCAGGGCCCACGGGCAGATCTCCAGCTCGTCCACGCCGAAGAGGTCCATGGCGCCCTCGGCGACCAGCGCACCCGCCAGGAGCTGGTTCGCCCGGCCCTCCGAGACCCCGGGGAGGGCGGAGCGCTGGGTCGTCGTCATCGCGGCCAGGCGCGGGACCCATTCCTCCAGGGCCTTGCGGCTGAGGTCGCGCTGCACGTACAGGCCGTCCGCCGAGCGGGCCGCGCCCGCGATGCGGGCCAGCTGCTTGAACGTCTTCGACGTCGCCACCACGTGGTCGGGGGCGCCGAAGCGGCTGAACTCCCGAACCGTCCGCGCGATCTCCGCCCGTACGTGCCGCCGCAGCGCCCGGATGTCCAGGGCGTCGGGCGGGTCGCCGGGGAGCCAGCCCGCCGTGAGGCGGCCCGCGCCCAGCGGGAGGGAGACGGCGGCGTCCGGGTCCTCGTCGATGCCGTACGCGATCTCCAGGGAGCCGCCGCCGATGTCCAGGACCAGCAGCTTCCCGGCGGACCAGCCGAACCAGCGGCGCGCGGCGAGGAAGGTGAGGCGCGCCTCGTCCTCGCCGCTGAGGACCGGCAGGTCGACGCCGGTCTCGGCCTTGACCCGGGCCAGTACCTCGTCCGCGTTGGTCGCCTCGCGCACCGCGCTCGTGGCGAAGGGGAGGACGTCCTCGCAGCCCTTGTCCTCGGCGGCCTGCACCGCTTCGTTGATGACGGACAGCAGGCGCTCGACTCCCGCCGGGGTGACGGCCCCGGCGTCGTCGAGGAGCTCCGCCAGCCTTATCTCCACCTTGTGCGAGTGCGCCGGCTGCGGGCGCGCGCCGGGGTGCGCGTCCACCACCAGCAGATGGACCGTATTCGAACCCACATCGAGGACACCGAGTCTCATAGGGGGAAACGCTACTGCGAGGAACGCTCGAGGGTCGCGTAAGGGGCGCTTAGGCTTGGGTTTGTGCCAAATACGAAGAAGGCCAACAAGACCCGGTCGGAGAAGGACACGGGCAAGGACGACCAGGGCGCACGCACCCGGGACGCAGAGGCAGCGAACGGCAAACCCCCCAAGCCCCTCAAGCCCGGAAAGGCCAAGGCCGTGGCCGACGAGAAGGGGCTCGACTTCCCTCGGGCCTGGGTGGAGTTTCCCGACCCCGCCGACGACGAGCAGGTCTTCCGCTGTGACCTGACCTGGCTGACCTCCCGGTGGACCTGCATCTTCGGCAGCGGCTGCCAGGGCATCCAGGCGGGCCGGGCCTCGGACGGCTGCTGCACGCTCGGCGCGCACTTCTCCGACGAGGACGACGAGAAGCGCGTCGCGGAGCACGTGGCCCGGCTGACGCCCGAGCTGTGGCAGTTCCACGACGTCGGCAGCGAGAGCGGGTGGACCCAGCACGACGACGACGGGGAGAAGCAGACCCGCCGCTGGGACGGGGCGTGCATCTTCCTGAACCGGCCGGGGTTCCCCGCGGGGGCCGGCTGCTCGCTCCACATCCTCGCGCTGCGGGAGGGCCGTGAGCCGCTGGAGACCAAGCCGGACGTCTGCTGGCAGCTGCCGATCCGCCGGACGTACGACTGGATCGACCGGCCCGACGACACCCGGGTGCTCCAGGTGTCGATCGGCGAGTACGACCGCCGGGGCTGGGGCCCGGGCGGCCACGACCTGCACTGGTGGTGCACGTCGGCGACCTCCGCGCACGGCGCCGGGGACCCCGTCTACGTGTCGTACCGCGCCGAGCTGACGGAGCTGATGGGCCAGGAGGGGTACGAGGCGCTGGTGCAGCTGTGCGAGGCCCGGCTGGCCTCGCTCCTGCCGATGGCTCCGCATCCGGCGGATCCGGCCCCGTAGCCGAAGCCCCGCCCGGTCGGTCGCCGGCCTTCGCAGGGCCGCGTCGACTCCCTGGCGATTGCGCCGGCCTTGCCGACCCCCGGCCGCGTCACCGGCCGTCACCCGGCGTCACCCCGGGTCAGCCGCCCGACGGCTCCGACGGTGGCGGGTCGGGCGCGGGGGAAGCCGTTGCGCCCGCGCCGTCCGTCGGGGTCGGCGCGGGGGTCGGGGACGGCGGAGGGATCGTCGGCTCCGTGGGGGACGGCGTCGGCGCGGGTCCCTGCGTCTGATCCGGTGACGGCGGCGGGCTCGCGGGCTGAGTCGGTTCCGGCTGCGGGACGGGCGTCGACGGGGGCCGGCCGCGGCCCCGGACGGAGATCACCGCGCCGGTCGGGTCGACCCCGACCCGGGCGGTCCAGGCGCCGACCGGCTGCGCCTCGGGGTCGACGGCGATGTGCAGGGTGACGGACTCCCCGGGCGCGAGCGTGCCCGCGGTGCGGCTCGCCCGCAGCCAGGGTGCGTCGGACCAGAGCCGCCAGTTCACCGGGGCGCCGCCCGAGGCGGTGAGGGTGAGCAGGGTGAGGGCGCCCCGCGAGGACGCGGCGACCGAGAGCCTGCCGGGGGCGCCGGCTTGGTCGGGGGTGGCGGGCGGGCCGGTGCTGATCACCTCGACGGAGACGTCGGAGGAGTCGCTGTTGTCGGCGAAGTCGGGGCCACCGGTGGTGACGGCCGCGTTGCCCGCGTTTTCGTAGGCGGTCAGCGGGCGCCCGTCGATCCGGGAGGTCGGGAGCTCGGTCTCGCTGGCGGAGATACGGGGGGAGCCGCTGCCGGCGGGCTCCCCGGTGCCGGGCTCGCCGCGGTACGAGGCCCACAGCGCCAGGACCGGGGCCGCGACGACGGTGGCCACGACGGTGGTGGTCACCGCCCGGGCCCGCATCCGGTCCCGGCGGGCCGCGCGGTCCCTGGGGTCCATCGGGAAGCCGGTGCGGTCGAAGCGGGGGGCGGGGCCGCGCCCCCGGCCGGAGCGGTGCATCGCCGCGTGGACGGCGGTGCGCGGGGCGGGTACGAGCGGCAGCGCGGCGGTGTCCACGCCGCCGGAGCCGGGCCACGGCGCGGCGGCGCCCACGCGTTCGGCGACGCGCCGGCACCTCGGGCAGTCGTCGACGTGCCGGACGAGCTCGGTGCGCAGGGTGCTGGACAGCAGGACGTCGCCGCTGTTGCCGTCCGCGTCGCCGCCGGTGAGCTGGACGACACCGGGACAGCCGCCGGTCTCGACGACGGCGAGGGCGGCTCGGGTGCGCTCCACCTCGCAGGCGGCACCGGTCAGGAGCTCCCGGGCGGCGGCGGGGGGCGTGCCGAGGACCGCGGCGAGTTCGGGGACGGCGAGGCGGTGGCGGACGGCGAGTTCGAGTGCCTCGCGCTGGGCGGGGGTGGTCCCTGCGGCCTCCGGCCAGGCAAGACGTGCCAGCTCGGTACGGCGGTAGGCGCTCACGTCAAGCTGCCGGCGGGGCTCCGCGGCCGGGCCGTCGAAGGCTGCGCCCCCCGGCGCATGGTCGCGCCCGGCGTGCTCCGGCGCACGCTTGGCGGAATGCGCTCCCTGCCGAACGCGCCGCTGCTCCGCCAGCCGGCGCAGGCAGCCCCAGCGGGCGAGCGCGTAGAGCCAAGCCCGCCGGTCGCCCTCGTCGGGGCAGCGTCCGGGATACCGCTCGGCCACGGCGAGGACGTCTGCGAGCACGTCGGTCGCGGTGTCGTGGTCGCACAGGACCGACAGGCAATAGGTGAACAGGCCGTCGAGGTACGGCTCGTACCGGAAGGGGCGCGGCCGTTCCTCCTCGTGAGGCGTGCGCCCGTGCGCCCGGTGTGCGCCGGTGCGCGGCGAAGGGTGTGCCTGGTTGCTGCTGTTCACCTGGCGACCGTAGGCGGCGCGCCGGGGGCGCCTGGGAAGCCTTCCCCGGTTTTAGCCCTTAAGGGTGAACAGATCGGCGGTGCACTGACGACGGCTCTGACGACGGCTCTGACGACCGCCCCGCGGGTGCCCGGACCGGCACCGCGGACCGGGCTGTCGGTGCGGGCGGCTACCGTGAGCGCATGGCTGCCCGCACCTCTCGCTCATCCGCCAAGGACCGACCGTCCTACCGCTGCACCGAGTGCGGCTGGACGACGGCCAAGTGGCTCGGCCGGTGTCCCGAGTGCCAGGCCTGGGGCACCGTCGAGGAGATGGGGGCACCCGCCGTACGGACCACCGCGGCCGGCCGGGTGTCGACCGCCGCCCTGCCGATCGCCCAGGTCGACGGGCGGACGGCGACCGCCCGCAGCACCGGTGTGGACGAGCTGGACCGCGTCCTGGGCGGCGGGCTCGTGCCCGGCGCCGTCGTCCTGCTGGCCGGCGAGCCCGGCGTGGGCAAGTCCACGCTGCTGCTGGACGTCGCGGCGAAGGCCTCCAGCGACACGCACCGCACGCTGTACGTGACGGGTGAGGAATCGGCGAGCCAGGTCCGGTTGCGGGCGGACCGCATCAACGCGCTGAGCGACCACCTGTACCTCGCGGCCGAGACCGACCTGTCCGCGGTGCTCGGGCACCTCGACGCCGTGCAGCCCTCCCTGCTCGTCCTGGACTCCGTACAGACCGTCGCCTCCCCCGAGATCGACGGCGCGCCCGGCGGCATGGCCCAGGTGCGGGAGGTGGCGGGCGCGCTGATCCGGGCCTCCAAGGAGCGGGGCATGGCCACCCTGCTCGTCGGCCACGTCACCAAGGACGGGGCCATCGCCGGTCCCCGGCTCCTGGAACACCTCGTCGACGTGGTGCTGAGTTTCGAGGGAGACCGGCACGCGCGGCTACGGCTCGTGCGCGGCGTGAAGAACCGGTACGGCGCCACCGACGAGGTCGGCTGCTTCGAACTGCACGACGAGGGCATCACCGGGCTGGCCGACCCGAGCGGGCTGTTCCTGACCCGGCGTGCCGAGGCCGTCCCGGGAACGTGCCTGACCGTCACCCTGGAAGGGAAGCGGCCACTGGTCGCCGAGGTGCAGGCGCTGACCGTCGACTCGCAGATCCCCTCCCCCCGGCGGACCACCTCGGGCCTGGAGACCTCGCGCGTCTCGATGATGCTGGCGGTGCTGGAGCAGCGCGGCAGGATCACCGCGCTCGGCAAACGCGACATCTACAGCGCCACCGTGGGCGGGGTGAAGCTCACCGAACCGGCCGCGGACCTGGCGATCGCGCTCGCGCTGGCGTCCGCCGCCAGCGACGTCCCGCTCCCGAAGAACCTGGTGGCCATCGGCGAGGTCGGCCTGGCCGGCGAGGTGCGGCGGGTGACCGGCGTACAGCGGCGGCTGGCGGAAGCGCACCGGCTGGGCTTCACCCACGCGCTGGTGCCGACCGACCCGGGCAAGGTGCCACCGGGGATGAAGGTCACCGAAGTGGCCGACATGGGCGACGCGCTGCGGGTGCTGCCGCGCGGGCGCTCCCGTACGGCGGCCAGGGAGAGCAAGGAGAGCAGCGAGCGGGCGGGGGCCGGGGCCGCGAGGTAGGCCGTGCCCGAGGAACCCTGCCCGAGGGGCCGGACCACCGGCCGGGCTCACAGCCCGCCTTGCTCACAGCCCGCCGTACTCCCGGCCGAGCATGATCGAACCGGCCGGACCGCCAAGATCGGCCCGTCCGACCGGCCGGTCGCCACGCTGGTCAGGGGGGCCGCGCGGCCCCCCACCGGGCCCCACCTGGCCAAGCCCCGGTGGGGCCGCAGCACGCGCCGGTAGACTTTGGGCTGGTCCGCCCGGCCGTGCGCACGTCCTCGTGCCCCCGTGCCGAGCGGCGCAACCCGCGACCGGAGGAGTGCAGTGGCAGCCAAGGACGGGGCATCAGCTCCCGGGAAGTCCGGCGCGAGCTCCAGGCACGACGCCCTCATGCGCGCCTCGCTGAGCGCGGTCGCACCTGGTCAGCCGCTGCGCGACGGCCTTGAGCGGATCGTGCGGGGCAACACCGGCGGCCTCATCGTCCTGGGCATGGACAAGGCCGTCGAGGCGATGTGCACGGGCGGCTTCGTGCTGGACGTGGAGTTCACCGCGACCAGACTGCGCGAGCTGTGCAAGCTCGACGGCGCGCTCATCCTCGACAAGGACCTCACCAAGATCCTGCGCGCCGGTGTGCAGCTCGTGCCGGACGCCTCGATCCCCACGGAGGAGACGGGCACGCGCCACCGCACGGCCGACCGCGTGTCGAAGCAGTGCGGCTTCCCGGTGGTGTCGGTGTCGCAGTCGATGCGGCTGATCGCACTGTACGTGGACGGGGAGCGGCGGGTCCTGGAGGAGTCCGGAGCGATCCTCTCCCGGGCGAATCAGGCGCTGGCCACGCTGGAGCGGTACAAGCTGCGCCTGGACGAGGTCGCGGGCACGCTGTCGGCGCTGGAGATCGAGGACCTGGTCACGGTGCGTGACGTGACGGCGGTCGCGCAGCGGCTGGAAATGGTCCGCCGGATCGCGACGGAAATCGCCGAGTACGTGGTCGAACTGGGCACGGACGGGCGTCTGCTGTCCCTCCAGTTGGACGAGCTGACGGTGGGGATCGAGCAGGAGCGCGAGCTGGTCATCCGCGACTACGTGCCGGAGCCGACGGCGAAGCGTTCCCGCACGGTGGACGAGGCGCTGGCGGAGCTGGACGCGCTGACCCACCCGGAGCTGCTGGAACTGCCCATCGTGGCGCGGGCACTGGGGTACACGGGCTCGCCCGAGACGCTGGACTCGGCGGTGTCGCCCCGCGGTTACCGGCTGCTGGCGAAGGTGCCGAGGCTGCCGGGCGCGATCATCGAGCGGTTGGTGGAGCACTTCGGCGGTCTGCAGAAGCTGCTCGCGGCGAGCGTCGACGACCTGCAGGCGGTGGACGGGGTGGGCGAGGCCCGCGCACGGAGCGTCCGCGAGGGCCTGTCCCGCCTGGCCGAATCGTCCATCCTGGAGCGCTACGTCTAGGCCGCGCCCTGGCGCGGGTGACCGCGACGGCCTGCCGGGCCGCGGCGTCCGGTGCGGCGCGGGGCCGAGCGGAGGGCCACGGCCGGTACGGGAAGAACGCCGCTGGTCGGCGCCGGTCAGTCCTGCTTGAGGACGAACGAGGTGCGGGCCACCGGCATACCGGGGGACTTGACCTCGACCACGTAGGTGTCCGGGGGCGCGGAACCCGCCGGGGGCGACTGGCACTGGCCGGCCGCGCTGAACCTGCGGTCCCAGTCCAGCGAATGCTTCGTCTCGCCCTGTGCGGGAAGCCGGAAGAAGACGTTGCCGGCACCCGTCGGGCAGTCCGCCGAGGACCACACCGCCTTGTTGCCACTGGCCTGAAGGATGGTCAGGACGGCCTGCTTCGGACCGAGATCGACCTTGCAGGTGGTTCCGGAGATGTTGCGGGCGACCAGTTCGAGGCGGGGCTTCTCGTTCGCCTCGTACTCGTTCTTCGCGCTCCTGACCTCCCACTGGAGCGCGGACGTCGCGCACGTGGGGAGCGGGGAGTCCGCGGGGACCGCCGCCGGGCCGCCCGCGCCGCCGCCGGAGGAGCCCGAACCCCCGCCCGTGGCGCTGCCGCTGCCCGGCTCGCCGTTCTTGCCCGCGCCGCCGCCCGGGCCGCCCTCGGAGCCGGTGGTCCCACCGCCGCCCGACTCGGGCCGTCCGCCCGGGGCCGCGCTGATGGCGGGGCCGGTGCCGGCCGGGCCCGGGGTGATGGAGGTGACGGGATCGGGGCGCCCCTCGCCCTTTCCGTTCGTACTCGTCTTCCCCCCGCCGGAACTGACGGTCCATACGGCGAGGAGCGCGAGGAGCGCGACGACGGACGCCAGCACAGCCCTCCGTCGCCAGTAGATGGAGGAGGGGAGCGGCCCGACCGGATTGCGCAGAGATCCCACGAACGGAACCTTACAAAGGTTCGCGGCCCGATCAGTGCCCCACATGCCGCGCAGCGGACTTGATTTGCCGATGATCATCCTGCGGGCCCAACCGGAACGGGCGGGAACCGGCCAAAGGGCTTACATGGAGATGAGTCCGGTTTCGGTACGTTCGGTACCCATGGACACCTCCGGCCTCTACCGCACCGTCACCGGCTTCGCCCACTCCGCGCCCCTGTGGGTGCAGCGGGCCTTCGAACTCTGGACGGGGTACGGCCTCTGGCTCTTCGGGGCGCTCCTCGCCGCCCTCTGGTGGCGGGCGCGCGGCCGGGGCGACGCCCGGGCGGTGGCACTGGCCCTCCTCGCACCGACGGCCACCGTCGTCGCCTACGCCGCCTCGGAGGCCGTGAAGGCCACCGTGGACGAGGAGCGTCCGTGCCGCGCGGTCGCCGGCGCGGCGGCCTCACTGGTCGGGTGCCCGCCGCCGGGCGACGGGTCCTTCCCCAGCAACCACGCGGCCATCGCGGGCGCCGCGGCCGTGGCCCTGGTCATGGCCGCGCGCCGGCTCGCGCCGCTGGTGGTGCCGCTCGCCCTGCTGATGGCCTTCTCCCGGGTCTTCGTCGGTGTCCACTACCCGCACGACGTGGCCCTGGGCCTGCTGCTGGGCGGTTCGGTCGCCGCCCTCGTCGTCCTGGCGCTGACCGGTCCGGCGGCCGCGGGCGTCCGCGCGGTGCGGGCGGGCGGGATGCGGGCCGGTGTCCTGCTGACCGGGCCGGGACCGAGCGGTGAGTCCTCCCCCGGGGTCCGAAACGTGCCAGGATGCCGTCTGCCATGACTGCATCCCCTCCTTCCTCCCCCGACGTGTCGCCGGACCTGTCCCCCGAGGACTCCCGCGACGTGCCCGCCGGCACCTCCCACCCGCTGCACTCCCCCGTCATCTCGTGGTTCGAGGAGCACGCCCGCGACCTGCCCTGGCGCCGCCCCGAGGCCGGCCCCTGGGGCGTCATGGTCAGCGAGTTCATGCTCCAGCAGACCCCGGTCAGCCGGGTGCTGCCGGTCTACGAGCAGTGGCTCGCCCGCTGGCCCCGCCCCGCCGACCTGGCCGCAGAGGCCCCCGGTGAGGCCGTACGGGCCTGGGGACGGCTCGGCTACCCGCGCCGGGCCCTGCGGCTGCACGGCGCGGCCGCCGCGATAACGGAGCGGCACGGGGGCGACGTACCGCGGGAGCACGCACAGCTCCTCGCACTGCCCGGGGTGGGCGAGTACACCGCGGCGGCGGTGGCCTCCTTCGCGTACGGGCAGCGGCACGCCGTCCTCGACACCAACGTCCGGCGGGTCTTCGCGCGCGCCGCCACCGGGGTCGAGTACCCGCCGAACGCGACCACGGCCGCCGAGCGGCGCCTGGCCCGCGAACTGCTGCCTCAGGACGAGACCACCGCGGCCCGCTGGGCGGCGGCCTCGATGGAGCTCGGCGCGCTCGTGTGCACCGCGAAGAGTCCGGACTGCACGCGCTGCCCGGTAGCCGGACAGTGCGCGTGGCGTCTGGCCGGGAAGCCGGCGCACGACGGGCCGCCGCGGCGCGGGCAGACGTACGCCGGGACCGACCGGCAGGTGCGCGGCAAACTCCTGGCGGTCCTGCGGGAGGCGGTGGGCCCCGTTCCGCAGGCCGTGCTCGACACTGTCTGGAACGAGCCGGTGCAGCGGGCCCGCGCGCTCGACGGGCTGGTGTCCGACGGGCTGGTGGAGCCGCTCGGCGGCGGCCTGTACCGGCTGCCGCAGACGCGCCCGCAGCCCTGACCGCAGAGGTGCCCGCAGAGGTGGCGGACGGCGCTCGGGACGGTTCGCGAACGGACCGTGCACCGGTCCGCCACCCCCCGTAGCCGCGCTCGAAGCTGAGTCGGTAATTCCGCTTGTTGCCGGGAAACCCCAGCTCACAGGCACTGTTACACAACCTATGGGTGTCCGTGTTCCCACCGCAGGCTGGCTCGCACAGGCCCGTGACAACCCCTCCGTACCGTCGTCCCCGTAAGACAGCGGTGGTGTGGTGGGACGGAACGGGAGGCGGTCCGAGATGGCGCAGGCGCAGGGCGAGGTGCTCGGGTTCGAGGAGTACGTACGCACGCGGCAGGACGCGCTGCTGCGCAGTGCCCGGCGGCTGGTTCCGGACCCCACCGACGCCCAGGACCTCCTCCAGACGGCCCTCGTGCGCACCTACGGCCGCTGGGACGGCATCGCCGACAAGTCTCTGGCCGACGCCTACCTCCGCCGGGTCATGATCAACACTCGTACCGAGTGGTGGCGCGCCCGCAAGCTCGAAGAGGTCCCCACCGAGCAGCTCCCCGACGCGTCCGTCGAGGACGGTTCCGACCAGCGCGCCGACCGCGCCCTGCTGATGGACATCCTGAAGGTGCTCGCGCCCAAGCAGCGCAGTGTGGTCGTCCTGCGACACTGGGAGCAGATGAGCACCGAGGAGACGGCCGCGGCGCTCGGAATGTCGGCGGGAACCGTGAAGAGCACTCTGCACCGCGCCCTGGCCCGGCTCCGGCAGGAGCTGGAGAGCCGGGACCTGGACATGCGTGCGCTGGAGCGCGGTGACCACACCATGAGGTACGAGGGGCGTGAGCGGTGCGCGGCCTGAACGGCCAAGATCTGAAGGGCAGAAGCTCTCCCCCCGTGTTCGGGGGAAGGGGAAATCTGGTGCTGATGTCGGCGGGGACCATCATCCTCGTCGGCACAGCCGTG
Organism: Streptomyces sp. PCS3-D2; assembly: GCF_000612545.2. Taxonomy (GTDB): domain Bacteria; phylum Actinomycetota; class Actinomycetes; order Streptomycetales; family Streptomycetaceae; genus Streptomyces. The sequence goes on from NZ_CP097800.1 coordinate 3,348,794, forward strand.
TTCGCGGTCGGCTGCGCCACCGGCGGCACCGGTCTGCGTGACGGCGGCCCCGCCCGCACCGACACCATCTCCAGGACCGCGCCGTCCGGCCCCTCCTCGGGCACCTCTCCGGCCTCCGCGTCCGGCACCCCCTTCAAGAAGGTGGATCCGGTCGCGCTGCTCATGGCGGACCCCAAGGTCAGCTCCGAGGTCAAGCGGGACCTCAAGCCCTGCACGGGCAAGGAGTACCCGGTGGACGTCAGCTACGGGAAGGTCACCGGCGGTCCCGTCGCGGACATCGTCGTGAACGTGCTGTCCTGCGCCGACGCCCTGGGCCGCGGCTCCTACGTGTACCGGGCGGACGGCGGCACGTACGAGAATGTGTTCGCGGACGAACAGCCCCCCGTCTACGCGGAGATCGACCGGGGCGATCTGGTGGTCACGAAGCAGGTCTACGGGAAGAGCGACGCGCTCGCCTATCCGTCCGGCGAGGACGTGGTCACGTACCGCTGGAACGGAGAGGAGTTCACCGAGCAGGACCGGGTGCACTCGGAGTACAGCAACGTGGTCGACGGCGGAGCCCAGCCCGCCCCGGCCACGAGTCAGAAGAACTGAGCACTGAGCAAGAAGAACGAGGCGAGGCTTGCGCATGGCCGAGACCCATGTCCTGTTCGTGGAGGACGACGACGTCATCCGTGAGGCCACGACCCTGGCGCTGGAGCGCGACGGGTTCACGGTCACGGCCATGCCCGACGGCCTGTCGGGCCTGGAGTCGTTCCGCGCTCGCCGGCCCGACATCGCCCTGCTGGACGTGATGGTCCCCGGCATGGACGGCGTGAGCCTGTGCCGCCGCATCCGTGACGAGTCCACCGTCCCGGTCATCATGCTGTCGGCGCGCGCCGACAGCATCGACGTCGTGCTGGGCCTGGAGGCGGGCGCCGACGACTACGTCACCAAGCCCTTCGACGGTTCGGTGCTCGTCGCCCGCATCCGCGCCGTGCTGCGCCGCTTCGACCATTCGGGAGGCCCGCACAACGGCGCCGGCGGCGGCTCCGACCACGACCCGGACGCGGAGCGCGGGGTGCTCTCCTTCGGCGACCTGGAAGTGGACACCGAGGGCATGGAGGTGCGCAGGTCGGGCGCCCCCGTGGCGCTGACGCCGACGGAGATGCGGCTGCTGCTGGAGTTCTCCTCGGCGCCCGGCACCGTCCTGTCGCGGGACCGGCTCCTGGAGCGGGTCTGGGACTACGACTGGGGCGGCGACACACGCGTCGTGGACGTCCACGTCCAGCGCCTGCGCACCAAGATCGGACAGGACCGGATCGAAACGGTCCGGGGCTTCGGATACAAGCTGAAAGCATGAGACGGTTCACCCTCCGTACGGGGATCCGCTGGAAGATCACGCTCGCCATCGCCGCCGTGGGCGCCCTCGTCACGATCGCACTGAGTCTGGTGGTGCACAGCGCGGCCCGTGTCTCGATGCTGGAGAGCGCGCGCGATGTCCAGTTGGAGCGCGTGCAGTTCATCTCCCGCAACGCCGAAGCCGGGCGCAAGCCCCCCATGGGGGCCAAGCTCAATGACCCCGAACTGCCCGCCGAGCTGCGGCAGAAGGCGCAGTCGGGGCGGCGCGGGACCTATATCCAGGAGCATCCGCACGGGCTGCCCGAGGTGTGGGCCGCCGTACCGCTCGGGAACGGGATGGTGCTGTCGCTGCACACGCCCTTCCGGGAGAGCACGAACCTGCTCAACGACCTGGACCGGGCCCTGGTCATCGGTGGTCTGTCGGCCGTGGTCGCCGGTTCGGCGCTCGGCGTGCTGATCGGCGGCCAGATCTCGCGCCGGCTGCGCAAGGCCGCGGCGGCCTCCCAGCGGGTGGCGCACGGCGATCCCGACGTACGGGTGCGGGACGCGGTCGGCGGCGTCGTCCGCGACGAGACGGACGACCTCGCGCGGGCCGTGGACGCCATGGCGGACGCGCTCCAGCAGCGGCTGGAGGCCGAGCGGCGGGTGACCGCGGACATCGCGCACGAGCTGCGGACACCGGTGACGGGCCTGCTCACCGCCGCCGAACTGCTGCCCCCGGGGCGGCCGACGGAGCTGGTCCGGGACCGTGCCCAGGCGCTGCGCGCGCTGGTCGAGGACGTGCTGGAGGTGGCTCGGCTGGACAGCGCCTCGGAGCGGGCGGAGCTCCAGGAGGTGGCACTGGGCGAGTTCGTGAGCCGGCGCGTGAAGGCGCTGATGCCGGAGGCGACCGTACGGATCGTCGCGGACGAGGTCGTCAGCACCGACCCTCGGCGGCTGGAGCGGATCCTGGGCAACCTGCTCGCCAACGCCGCCCGGTACGGAAGGCAGCCGATCCAGGTCGACGTCGAAGGGCGGGTGGTACGGGTCCGCGACCACGGGCCGGGCTTCCCCGAGGCGCTGCTGCGCGAGGGGCCGAGCCGGTTCCGCACCGGGTCGACGGACCGCGCGGGTGTCGGGCACGGGCTGGGCCTGACCATCGCGGAGGGCCAGGCACGGGTGCTGGGCGCCCGGTTGACGTTCCGCAACGTGGCGGCTCCGGGCGTCCTGGACCGCTCGGTGACGGCGCCGGGCACGCCCGACGGCGGGGCGGCCGGAGCCGTCGCGGTGCTGTGGCTGCCGGAGCACGCGCCGACGGCGACGGGCAGCTTCCCGGTCCTGAAGCTGCCGCCGGGCTGAGGGAGGGGCACCGGGCCGTACCCGCCCGAGGTGCGTGTCCTAGGCTTCCCTGCCATGACCGACGGCACGAATCCCCCGAGCAGCCCTCAGCCCGATCCCGCCCCCGGCAGCGGTTACGGGTTCCCGCCGGGACCGCCCGCCCGGGACGGTTACGGCTACCCGGCCGGCGGCGGCTACGGCCATCCGGCCGGCAGCGGCGGCTACGGCTATCCGCACCCCGGGCAGCAGCCGAACCCCTACCAGCAGGACCCGGGCGGTCAGCAGTGGCAGCCCGCGGGCACTCCGAGCCAGCCCGAGCAGCCCGGCCCGCCGGGGTTCACGAGGCTGGCCGGCCCGGACATACCCGGTGCGGCGCAGCAGCCGGACTGGGAGGCCATGGCCGAGCGCTCCGATGCCGAGCGGCGCCGGAAGAAGCTGTGGATGCTGGGTGGCACGGTGACCGTGCTGGCGCTCCTCGCCGGCGGTGGAACGTTCTTCCTGATGCGCGGCGACGACGCGCAGGACGCCCAGCCCTCGGCCTCGGTCTCGGCCTCGCCCGAGCCGGAGGACTCCAAGTCACCGACCGCGTACACCGCCACCGTGGCGGGTGACGACACCCTGCTGCGCGACAGCTACGGCCAGACCGGCATCCGGTTGGGCTCCGACCTGAAGGTCGGCGCGCTGGGCAAACGCTTCCAGGTCGTCGGCAGGGGCAACGGGAACTCCTGGGGCCAGTCCGCCGAGCCGGTGGTCGACGTCACCAAGAGCTTCACGCTCACGGCCCGCGCCTACAGCTCCGCGACCAAGGGATCGCGGATCGTCATGAGCCAGGGCGACGGGGAGTCCTTCTCCTTCGAGCTGGGCGTCAACGAGGTGAAGGGCAAGAAGGCCTGGATCTTCCGTGTCCAGACGGGCGACAAGGGCGCGGCCGCGACCACGCGGACGGTGACGGCGGAGGGGCTGGAGGTCTTCAAGACGCCCACCCTGCTGATGGCCACGTACGACGCGGAGAAGAAGGCGATCGCCCTCTACGTGGACGGCAAGAAGGCCGGTGAGACCGAGGTGCCGCCCATCTGGCAGGCGCCCGGCCCGCTCCAGCTCGGCCGGTCCCGACACCACAACATCTGGACCGGGCCGTGGCAGGGCGGCCTGCACAACGTCAAGGTCTACGACATGGCGTTCACGGAGGAGCAGGCCGCCGGCTACAAGCAGGGCAAGCTCTCGCCGGCGCCGAAGCCGACCCACGGCTGGCTGCTCACCTGACCTGCCCGGACCTGCCCGGACACGGCGACGCCGACCGGCCTCACGGGCCGGTCGGCGTGGTCACGACGTGTTCGGTACGGGTCAGATGGTGACGCCGTTGGTGCGCAGGAAGGCCACCGGGTTGAGGGCGGAACCGTAGTTCGGGGTGGTCCGGATCTCGAAGTGCAGGTGCGGACCGCTGGAGTTGCCGGTGTTGCCGGACAGGGCGATGCGCTGCTTGACGGCGACCTTCTGGCCGACCTTGACCTGGATCTTCGACAGGTGCGCGTACTGCGAGTACGTGTTGTTGGCGTGCTTGATGACGATGGCGTTGCCGTAGGCGGGACCGTCACCGCCGCCGTTCGGGCCGGCCTTGACGACCACACCGGCGGCCGCGGCCTTCACCGGGGTGCCGACCGGGACGGCGAAGTCCTGGCCGGAGTGCTTGCGGGCCCACATGCTGCCGCCCTTGCCGAAGGTCGCGGACAGCGTGTACTTCTCCAGCGGCTTGTCCCACAGCCCGGCCTTCTTCTTCGCCGCCGCGGCGGCGTCGGCACCGGCGGCGGGAGCCGCCTGCGGGGCGTCGGCGAAGGCGGCGGTCGTCCCGGCCCCGAGAGCCAGCACAGCACCGAGGGTTGCGCCGACGGTGATACGGGTAGAACGGGCGATGACGCGCTTCGCGGACATAGAGCAGACCTCCGGGGCCGGGGACAGGGGCGTTCACGCCCGTCTCGGGCATGAAGTGACCCGGCACGCTCAGCCATGTGCCGGGTGGGCTCATCTTTGGTAACCCGGATGTCCGGAGTTCCCCAAACGTCCTCGTTTACTACCGTGGCTCGTAGGCGCGCCAGGGTGATATGTCCCGTTGACGGGGTTCTCCAGGGGCTCAACCCCTCCGGAAGGGCCTTATCGATCTACGAAACCCCCTAGTATGTCCGATTTGCCCTGTGTGGCTTGTCACCGGCCGCACCCCCGGACCCGCGCCCCTGACGTGCCCGGACGTGACGGGCACCACGCACCGGGCCGGCGGACGTCGTGCGGGCCACGGGGCAGGGTCCGGCGGTGGACGCCTGCGCCGGGTCCGCCGCCGACCGCCCGCCGCCGGGAGGCTCCCCGGCGGCGGGCGGTCGTCCGGCATCAGGAGGCGCAGCCGGTGCGCTCCTCGGCCGTCATCGCTCGGGAGCGGGCGATGAGCAGGTCGTTCTTCCCGGTGGGCGCGCTGAAGACACTGTTCTTGACGACGACATGCCGGTACCTCTTCTTGGTACCGCTCCTGATCTTGGTGTCCGCCTCGAAGTCGAGCCGCAGGTCACCGGTGGCAGTGCCCATCTCCGCCGCCCTGCTGAACCAGCCCACGTTGCAGGCCGGAACCGGCAGGCTGTTCGTCTGCGAGGCGGTGCTCGACCGCGTCCACGTCTTGGTGTACTTGGCGGTCACCGCGACCTCCGCCGCGCCCCAGACGGCGGACTTCACCGACGAGCTCACCTCGAAGCTGTCCGAGCTCGTGACCGTGTCCGACCAGGCCAGGGTGTGGGTGACCGTCGTGGACGCGTAGTTGAGGACGCGGTCGCCCACCTGGTGCTCCGGCCCGGGGGCGGCCTGGTAGGAGGAGGGGGCGTAGCTGATCCTGCAGTCGTTCTCGTAGTAGGGCATCGGCGAGATCTGGTGCACATCGTAGCAGATCTGCAAGGCCTTCGCCGCCAGCGGGTCACTGGCCTCCAGCGTCAGGGTGCGGCTCTGGGCCGCCGCGGCCGGTGTCGCGGCCAGTACCAGCATCCCGGCCGCGATCCCCGCAAGAACCGGTACCCGTCCGATTAATGGCATGCGCGTGTTTCCTTCCAGTGGTCGTCCAAGAGGAGGGCCGGCGGGCGTCGTCCGTACCCGCGACAGCGGTGGTGCGCCGGCTCGACGGCCATTCTGGGGTGCCGCCGCCCCCGTACGTGAGTGCTAGAACATGCACATGCCGCAAGAATCCTTCCACGGTCCCGCGGGGTCGCGCCCGCACCGGGTGGCGGTCCTCGTGGACGAGAACACCAATCCGTTCGAACTGGGCTGTGCCACCGAACTCTTCGGCCTGCCCCGGCCCGAACTGGGGCGCGACCTCTACGCGTTCGCGCTCTGCACGCCGGGCGACCGCGCGGTGATGCGAGGCCGCTTCTTCACCCTCACCGAGACGGCAGGCCTCGAAGCCGCCGAGGCCGCCGACACCCTCATCGTCCCGAGCAGACCGGACGTCACCCGCCCCCGCCACCCCGCCGTGCTGGACGCCATACGCCGCGCCCACGCGCGCGGCGCCCGACTGGTCTCCTTCTGCACCGGCGCGTTCGCCCTGGCCGAGGCCGGCGTACTCGACGGCCGCCGGGCCACCACGCACTGGCAGTGCGCGGAACTCCTGCGCGCCCGCTACCCCGAGGTCCACGTACAGCCCGACGTCCTCTTCGTCGACGACGGCAGCATCCTCACCTCCGCGGGCAGCGCCGCCGCACTCGACCTCGGCCTGCACATCATCCGCCGCGACCACGGCGCGGAGACCGCCAACACCATCAGCCGCCGCCTGGTCTTCCCCGCCCATCGCGACGGCGGGCAGCAGCAGTTCATCGAACGCCCCATGCCCGAGCTGCCCGACGAGTCACTGGCACCCCTGCTGGCCTGGGCACAGGAGCGGCTGGACGCCCCGCTCAGCGTCGCGGACCTCGCGGCCGAGGCTTCCGTCAGCACCACCACCCTGCACCGGCGATTCCGCACCCAACTGGGCACCACCCCGCGCGCATGGCTGACCGCGCAGCGCGTCACCCTCGCCCGCCGGCTCCTCGAACACGGGGTCACCCACGTCGACGCCGTCGCCCGCCGCAGCGGACTCGGCACCCCGGCCAACCTCCGCACCGTGCTGCGCCGCGAGACCGGGCTCACGCCGTCGGCTTACCGCCAGCGCTTCGGCCCGGGGACCCGGTAGCCCCGGGCGCCCCCGCCCGGTCCGGTCCGCCCCGCCCACTCCCGCGCGCCCGGTGCGGAGGCGCCCCCGCGGGCAACCGCGCCAAAGGGGCGGCCCCGGAACCGTGAGGTTCCGGGGCCGCCCCTTGTGTGGTGCTCGGTCGCACCTACGCGTTACGCGCCCTTCGACAGGTCCGGTCCGGAACCCGTGGCCTCGATCGGAGGCAGGTCCGGCAGGGCCGACTTCTCCTCGCCGCGGAAGGTGAACTTGGCTTCCTCGCCCTCACCCTCCTTGCCGACGACCACGATGTGACCGGGCCGCAGCTCGCCGAAGAGGATCTTCTCCGACAGCACGTCCTCGATCTCGCGCTGGATGGTCCGGCGCAGCGGCCGGGCACCCAGGATCGGGTCGTAGCCGCGCTTGGCGAGCAGGAGCTTGGCGTCGCCGCTCAGCTCGATGCCCATGTCGCGGTCCTTGAGGCGCTCGTCGACCTTCGCGATCATCAGGTCGACGATCTGGATGATGTCTTCCTCGGTGAGCTGGTGGAAGACGACCGTGTCGTCGACACGGTTCAGGAACTCGGGCCGGAAGTGCTGCTTGAGCTCTTCGTTGACCTTCGCCTTCATCCGGTCGTAGCCGGTCTTCGTGTCGCCCTGCGCCGCGAAGCCCAGGTTGAAGCCCTTCGAGATGTCCCGGGTACCCAGGTTGGTCGTCATGATGATGACCGTGTTCTTGAAGTCCACGACCCGGCCCTGGGAGTCGGTCAGGCGACCGTCCTCCAGGATCTGGAGAAGGGAATTGAAGATATCCGGGTGGGCCTTCTCGACCTCGTCGAAGAGGACGACGGAGAACGGCTTCCGGCGCACCTTCTCGGTGAGCTGGCCGCCCTCTTCGTAGCCCACGTAACCGGGGGGCGAGCCGAAGAGTCGGGAAACCGTGTGCTTCTCGCTGAACTCCGACATGTCGAGGGAGATCAGCGCGTCCTCGTCGCCGAAGAGGAATTCGGCGAGCGTCTTGGAGAGCTCGGTCTTACCGACACCGGACGGACCGGCGAAGATGAACGAGCCGCCCGGGCGCTTCGGGTCCTTCAGACCGGCACGGGTACGGCGGATCGCCTGGGAGAGCGCCTTGATGGCGTCCTTCTGGCCGATGACCCGACGGTGGAGCTCGTCCTCCATGCGGAGCAGTCGCGAGGACTCCTCCTCGGTGAGCTTGAAGACGGGAATGCCGGTCGCGGTCGCGAGGACCTCGGCGATGAGCTCGCCGTCGACCTCGGCGACGACGTCCATGTCGCCGGCCTTCCATTCCTTCTCGCGCTTGGTCTTCGCCGTGAGCAGCTGCTTCTCCTTGTCGCGGAGAGAAGCCGCCTTCTCGAAGTCCTGGGAGTCGATGGCCGACTCCTTGTCCCGGCGCACGGCCGCGATCTTCTCGTCGAACTCGCGGAGGTCCGGCGGCGCGGTCATCCGGCGGATGCGCATCCGGGAGCCGGCCTCGTCGATCAGGTCGATCGCCTTGTCCGGGAGGAAGCGGTCCGAGATGTAGCGGTCCGCCAGCGTCGCCGCCTGGACGAGAGCCTCGTCCGTGATGGAGACGCGGTGGTGGGCCTCGTAGCGGTCGCGCAGGCCCTTGAGGATCTCGATCGTGTGGGGGAGGGAAGGCTCCGCCACCTGGATCGGCTGGAAGCGGCGTTCGAGGGCCGCGTCCTTCTCAAGGTGCTTGCGGTACTCGTCGAGCGTCGTGGCACCGATGGTCTGGAGCTCACCACGGGCCAGCATGGGCTTGAGGATGCTGGCGGCGTCGATCGCGCCCTCGGCGGCGCCCGCACCCACGAGGGTGTGGAGCTCGTCGATGAACAGGATGATGTCGCCGCGGGTGCGGATCTCCTTGAGCACCTTCTTCAGGCGCTCCTCGAAGTCACCGCGGTAGCGGGAGCCGGCGACCAGGGCGCCGAGGTCAAGCGTGTAGAGGTGCTTGTCCTTGAGGGTCTCGGGGACCTCGCCCTTGACGATCGCCTGCGCCAGTCCCTCGACGACGGCGGTCTTGCCGACGCCGGGCTCGCCGATGAGGACCGGGTTGTTCTTCGTACGGCGGGAGAGCACCTGCATGACCCGCTCGATCTCCTTCTCGCGCCCGATGACCGGGTCGAGCTTGGATTCGCGGGCAGCCTGGGTGAGGTTGCGGCCGAACTGGTCCAGGACGAGCGAGGTCGAGGGCGTGCCCTCGGCCGGGCCGCCGGCCGTGGCCGACTCCTTGCCTCCGCCGGTGTAGCCGGAGAGCAGCTGGATGACCTGCTGCCGGACTCGGTTGAGATCGGCGCCCAGCTTCACGAGGACCTGGGCGGCGACGCCCTCGCCCTCGCGGATCAGGCCGAGCAGGATGTGCTCGGTGCCGATGTAGTTGTGGCCGAGCTGGAGGGCCTCTCGGAGCGAAAGCTCCAGGACCTTCTTCGCCCGCGGGGTGAAGGGGATGTGGCCGGACGGGGCCTGCTGGCCCTGACCGATGATCTCCTCAACCTGCTGGCGAACAGCCTCGAGCGAAATCCCGAGGCTCTCCAGGGCCTTAGCGGCGACACCCTCACCCTCGTGGATCAAGCCCAGGAGGATGTGCTCGGTGCCGATGTAGTTGTGGTTGAGCATCCGGGCTTCTTCCTGAGCCAGGACGACAACCCGCCGCGCGCGGTCGGTGAACCTCTCGAACATCGTTTATCGCTCCTCAGAGCGGTCGGGCAGTTCGGGGTCGGTCCCCGCCCTGTCCTTCCGCATGCTAGTCCCGTGGGGCGGGACAGCTCATTCCAACTGCCGACATCCGTCCACGGCTCACCCCTGCATCAGCGGGAAAACCGGCTTGAAGAGCCGACAACTGCTCCAACTCGATGGTGCGAGACGATGTTCCCGCAGGCCAGGCAGATACCCGTCATGCGTGTACGCCGACGGCGAACGGAAGCCGGTCAAATCAGCGTGTCGCCCCGATCCACTAGGAATGTCTTACCCGTACGGGCCGACACTCCATGCCGGTGACACCGGTTCCCTCCGCTGAGGGCGAACAGAGTTTCGTCTCGAATGTGGGACTCCACCGCCGCGAACGTTTACGTTCCGCACATCCGCGAGTGCGGAACGTCACATCCACCGTAACCCCGAAGCGTTTCTGCAGTTGCTCCGGACATGCCCGTAACCGTGCTGCCGACCGTCCCGCCGCCCCGTGTCGCGCCCGGGGAGGACGCGTACGCCGCCTGGTACGGCAGGGTGCTCGGGTGGACCGTGACGGGCGGGCCGCCGGTCCAGCTCGTGACCGGCGTCGGCTTCGACGTGCTGGAGCTGCCGTCGGACGCGGGGGCGGCGCTGTTGCGCCGGCCGGTCGCCACGGGTCCGGTGGCCGTGATGGGTCGCCGGATGCGGTTCCTGGTGGCTCCGGGGAGCGCGGAGGAGCTCGACGGGCTGCTCGACTGGCTGGAGTGGGGCGGGGTCGCCCTGGATCTGACCGCCCTGGGTGAGGGCGGGCGGATCACCGCCCCGGCACCCCCGGGGCCGCCCCCCGGAGGAAGCCCCCGGGGGGCCGCCGTGTGGCTGCGACCCCCCGAGCAGGGGTGTGAGGCGCTGCTGCCGGCCCTGCCGGGCCCCGGGCGGCCCGCAGGGCCCGCTCGCCGGCCCGATCTCGTACGCCTGGTCGCGGCGGCGGCGACGGAGTGCCACCGGGCGCGCCTGGGGCGGCGTACGCAAGGGGTCCGTCAGCCCTTGGCCTTCTCGTAGGCCTCGCGGATCTCGGCCGGGACGCGTCCGCGGTCGTTCACGTTGTAGCCGTTCTCCTTGGCCCAGGCGCGGATCTCGGCCGTGTCCGGGTTCCCGGTCGCCGCGGAGGCGCGGCCCTTGGCGCGGGCCGCGGTGGCGCGGCCACCGGTGCGGCGGCCGCCCTTGGTGTACGGGTCGAGCAGACCGCGGAGCTTTTCAGCGTTGGCGGTGGTGAGGTCGATCTCGTAGGTCTTGCCATCCAGAGCGAACGTCACGGTCTCGTCCGCCTCGCCGCCGTCGAGGTCGTCGACAAGAAGGACCTGAACCTTCTGTGCCACCGGGATTTCCTTTCATCGAAAAGCAGTACGCGGAAAGGAAACCGCTTTTCCCTGGAAAACACAAACCCCCCGGGAGAGGTTCAGGACCGCAACGAGGCGGGAAACGTGCGCGATTCGGACATAGGCCTCAGGACCGCGGAGCGCCGGAAAAGCTGAGGCCATCGATCAGAGGTGCAGAAGCATCCGACTGTTACCCAAGGTGTTCGGCTTCACTCGTTCGAGACCGAGGAACTCGGCGACGCCCTCGTCATAGGAACGCAACAGCTCCATGTAGACATCGGTGTCGACCGGGGTCTCGCCGATCTCGACGAAGCCGTGCTTCGCGAAGAACTCGACTTCGAAGGTCAGGCAGAAAACCCGGCTCACCCCGAGCGTGCGGGCGGTGCTCAACAACTGCCGGAGCACCTGGTGGCCGACGCCGGCGCCCTTCAAGTCGCGGTCGACGGCGAGAGTGCGCACCTCGGCCAGGTCTTCCCACATCACATGGAGTGCACCGCAGCCCACTACCTGTGCGTCGGAGTCGCGTTCCGCGACCCAGAACTCCTGGATGTCCTCGTAAAGGACGACCGGCGCTTTGTCGAGCAGGATCCGCTGCTGCACGTACTGGTCGAGGAGGCGGCGCAGCGCGGGAACATCGCGTGTGCGGGCACGGCGGATCGTCACTGTTTCTGCGTGTGCAGAGGAAAACTCTCCCATGGCTGCGGACGCTATCGCCCCGCCGGACCCGGGTGCTCGGCGGACTCCTCTTGGCCTTCCGCCGGAGCGGGATCGCCTTCCGCCGCAGCGGGATCGCCGTCCGCCGGAGCGGCGGGTTCGGCGGACGGTTCGACGGGAGCTTCCGCGCGCGGTTGCGCCGGGGCTTCGGCGCCGGACTCGTCGTCGTACTGGACGACCCGGACGGCGTCCCGGAGGGCTTCGCGCTGTTCCGCGGACATCATGCCGAAGAAGGCGACGAGAGCGGCGGCGGGGTTGTCGCTCGTCGACCAGGCTTCGTTCATCAGTGCGGCCGAGTAGGCGGCGCGGGTGGAGACCGCGGTATACCGATAGGCGCGGCCCTCGGCTTCCCGCCGGACCCAGCCCTTCTGATGGAGATTGTCCATAACGGTCATGACCGTGGTGTACGCGATGGACCGTTCCTGCTGGAGGTCTTCCAGGACTTCCCGAACGGTGACCGGGCGGTTCCACTGCCACACCCGCGTCATGACGGCGTCTTCGAGTTCTCCCAAGGGGCGAGGCACAACAGCACGATAGTGCGGGTTGTGCGGAATTGCCCGACCATTCACCCGGCAACGCGCGGCAGAAATCGGGCGCACGGCCCGTACGGGCGCATGCCCGCGCGGAGGCGCTCCGCGCCCGGAGCGCCCCGGAACGTGTCCTATGGGTCAGGCGACGGGCCGGGCCGGATCACGGCGCATCGGACCGCACCGCGGGCCGGGCGTGGTCCACGGAAATCGGCCCGGCCGGGCGGGCGTCCAGGCCGTCTCTTCCGGAGCTCTTCCGGAGCTCTTCCGGAGCTCTTCCGGATCCAGCCCGACCCGCGGCGCCTGGCACCGCGGGCTCAACCGGCACGTCCTGAAAGAGACGGCCTAGTTCTGCTGCTGGCGGGCGGCTTCGGCCCGGGCGATCACGGCGTCGACCGCCGCGTCCTCCTTGGACTTGTTGGAGCCGCCCTGGCTCTTCACGATCGTCACGACGAGGGCGATGAAGAACGCGGCCATCACGAAGGGGGGCACGAGCGCGGAGACGTAGTCCATGCCCCCAGCGTAGCCACACTCAGCCCGGCCGGGCGGGGTGGGTGAGGGGCGCACCCCCGCCACCCCGGGCCGCCGCCCCGCGGCCCGCTCCGGCCGGACGCGCTCACACGACGGCGAGCCCGGACGCCGGGGGCGGGGTGGGCTTGCGGCGTGGCGGGAAGACCTCGCCGGGAGTGGGGACGGGCCGTTCGGGGCGCGGCCGCTCCTTGGGCGGCGCGGGAGCCGGTCGCGGCGGCTCCTCCCGGCCGCCCGCCAGGGACAGCCGGCGGGCGCGTGGTGCGCGGGCCGTGGCCAGACGTCGCCGTACGGAACGCTCTGCGACGGCCCGGGCCCGTTGCAGCAGTGCGGCGGCAGCCGGATCGGACCGGAGCGCGCGCAGGGCGGCGAGGTCGTCGGGGACCGGCTCGTAGCCGCCGGCGAGGGCCTCCCGGAGCAGCTCCAGGTAGCCGGAGAGACTGCCGGGCAGAGCGTTCCGGTAGCGGGCCAGATCGTCCAGGACGAAGGCTCTGAGCCGGCCCGCCTCCCGGGCCGCTTCGTCCACCGCCTGCGCGAGGCGCAGGCAGTCCTGGACCTCCTCGGCCGCCAAGGGGGCCGAGGAGGACTGAAGGGCGTGGGCGAGCGAACGCCTGAGCACGTGCAGCTCAGCAGCGCTGAACGCCATGCCGCCGCGGGATCCGTAGGGCGTGGGCATGGGGCCGAAGATACGCGCTAATCGGACAAAATCCCCTCAGGAGGGGTGGGTGCGGCGCGGCGCGGCCGGATGTCGGCACCGGCCTCAGCCGGTCTCCTTGACCGCGCGCAGGAAGTCCGCCCAGGCGGCCTGGGTGGTGGCGAGGACCAGGTGGGCGGGGTCGACGCGGTCGGCGACCTTCACGAGGGCGCCGGGGGCGACGGCGACGTAGACGCAGGCGTCGCCGGCACCGCAGAACGAGGACTTCCGCCACGCGGGCTGAGCAGTCATGGTGTCTCCTCCGGGCACGGTGGCCGGTAATTGCGGTCAAAGGACGGTAACGCCGCGGCCTGTCCTCACCGGCGACTTTCACGCAACTCGGCGTTTCGCCGCTGCCCCGAGAGGGTGCGGATGGTACGGCTCCGCGCAGTCGGAGCCGATTCGCCCGACCCCGGCAGGGAAGCGTTCCAGGCCCCGGCAAGGGCCGTTCCCGGCCGCGGCGGGAGCCGCTTCCGGCCGCGGCCGGGCGGCGTCAGATCCGGGCCACGAAGGCCGAGACCGCCTCGTGGACCTCGGACTCCGTCCAGGACAGGCCCGGCTCGGTGACCTCCAGCTCGGTCACCGCGAGGCCCGGCGGCCCCCCGGCCGACCAGCGGCGGAAGAAGACCGTTCCGGTCTCCTCCGCCTGCCGCAGGCCCGCTTCCGTCAGCCGGTCCGGGTCGTGGGGCAGCCACACCTGGAACTGGTGGGTGTGCGGCTCCTCGGGGTGGACGCGCACCCAGGGGACGCCGGCCTTCCCGAGGGCCTCGCGCAGAGCCCGGGCGACCATCCGTGCCTGGGCCACGTACGCCGGCAGCCGCGGGAGCTCCCCTTCGAGTCCGGCCAGCGCGGCCAGGGCCTGCGGGAACTGTCGGAAGATCTGGCCCCCGTAGCGGTGGCGCCAGACCCTGGTCTCCTCCACGAAATCCGACGGCCCGGCCAGGGCCGCCCCGCTCAGGCCGCCGAGCGACTTGTAGAACGAGACGTACACCGAGTCGGCCAGCCCGGCGATCTCCGGAAGCGGGCGGCCGAAGTGGACGGTGGACTCCCACAACCGGGCGCCGTCGAAGTGGATCACCGCCTCCCGCTCCCGTCCCGCCTCCACCAGCGCCCGCAGCTCCTCCCAGGTGGGCAGCAGGAACCCGGCCTCGCGCAGCGGCAGCTCCAGCATCAGCGTGCCGAAGGGCTCGCGGACCTCTTCGACCTCCTGCGCGGTCGGCTGGCGCGCCTCGGTCGTCGGGTGCACCACCCGCAGCCCGGAGACCACCGACAGGGCCTCGCCCTCCCACATCTCCGGGTGGCTCATCGGGTGCAGCGCGACGACCGGGTTCCCGGTCCGGCCGGCCCAGCAGCGCAGCGCGACCTGCTGCGCCATCGTGCCGCTGGGGAAGAAGGCGGCGTCCTGCGTCCCGAGCAGCTGCGCGACCCGCCGCTCCAGTTCCTCGACGATCCCGTCGCCGTAGAGGTCGGCCGGCGCGTCCATGTCGTGGTCGTACGGGCCCTGGGCGAGCCGCGCCAGCGACTCACCCAGCGTCGCCTCGCGCGGACTGCGGGTCAGGGTCCGGTCGGCCGCCCGCCAGGCGGCCACGAGCCGGGCCGTGCGTCGCGTTTCGTCGTCGCTGTCGCTCATGGCCCCTGATCCTCGCCCCTCGTCCCCGACCGGCCAAGAGCCCCACGGGCTAGCATGGCGGCGTAACGTCCGGTACCCCTGCGGACTGGAACGGAAGGCATTCCCCGCGTGAATCCATCACAGCAGCCACGCCCTGCCCGGCTGGCCGTCGGCGTCGTCGGGGCGGGCCGGGTCGGCCCCGCGCTGGCCCGTGCGCTCCAGCAGGCGGGCCACCGTCCCGTCGCCGTGTCGGGCGTCTCCGACGCATCCGTGCGCCGTGCCGCGCGCATGCTGCCCGACGTTCCGCTGGTGCCGCCCGCCCAGGTGCTGGAACTGGCCGACCTGGTCCTGCTGACCGTCCCCGACGACGCGCTCCCCGCGCTCGTGGAGGGACTCGCGGAGACCGGAGCGGTCCGGCCCGGCCAGCTCCTCGTGCACACCTCGGGCCGGTACGGGACCTCCGTGCTCGACCCGGCGCGCCGCGTGGGCGCCCTGCCGCTGGCCCTGCACCCCGCGATGACCTTCACCGGAACCGAGGTCGACGTGCAGCGGCTGGCCGGCTGCTCCTTCGGCGTCACCGCCCCCGAGGAGCTGCGGCTGGCCGCCGAGGCCCTGGTCATCGAGATGGGCGGGGAGCCCGAGTGGGTCGCGGAGGAGAGCCGCGCGCTGTACCACGCGGCCCTCGCCCTCGGTGCGAACCACCTGGTCACGCTGGTCGCCCAGTCGCTGGAGCTGCTGCGCAAGGCGGGGGTCGCGCACCCCGACCGGATGCTCGGCCCGCTGCTCGGCGCGGCCCTCGACAACGCCCTGCGCTCCGGCGACGCGGCCCTGACCGGGCCGGTGGCCCGCGGTGACGCGGGGACGGTCGCCGCGCACGTAGCGGAGCTGCGCCGGCACGCGCCGGGCACGCTCGCCGGATACCTGGCCATGGCCCGCACCACTGCCGACCGGGCCCTCGCGCACGGTCTGCTCAAGCCCGAACTCGCCGAGGACCTGCTCGGCGTTCTCGCCGACACGGACCCTGACGGGGGCGATCAGTGACCGAGCTGCTGCTGCACACCGCCGACGAGCTGCACAAGCTGCCGCGCACCGGGCGGCGGGCCGTGGTGATGACCATGGGCGCCCTCCACGAGGGTCACGCCACCCTGATCCGCGCGGCCCGGGAGCAGGCCGGGCCCGAGGGGCAGGTCGTCGTCACCGTCTTCGTCAACCCGCTGCAGTTCGGGGCGGGTGAGGACCTCGACCGCTACCCCCGCACCCTCGACGCGGATCTGGCGCTCGCCGAAGAGGCGGGCGCCGACGCGGTGTTCGCCCCCGCCCTCGACGAGGTCTACCCGGGCGGCGACCCGCAGGTGCGGATCAGCGCCGGCCCGATGGGTGAGCGGCTCGAAGGGGCCACCCGCCCGGGCCACTTCGACGGGATGCT
Source organism: Streptomyces sp. PCS3-D2 (assembly GCF_000612545.2). Taxonomy (GTDB): domain Bacteria; phylum Actinomycetota; class Actinomycetes; order Streptomycetales; family Streptomycetaceae; genus Streptomyces. Next base: position 3,365,187 of record NZ_CP097800.1, read on the forward strand.
GACCGTCGTCGCCAAACTGCTCCACCTGACCCGCCCCGACCTGGCCCTCTTCGGCCAGAAGGACGCGCAGCAACTCGCCCTGATCCGGCGGATGGTGACCGACCTGAACTTTCCCGTCGAGGTGGTCGGTGTACCGACCGTCCGCGAGGAGGACGGCTTGGCGCTGTCGTCCCGCAACCGCTATCTCTCCCCCGCGGACCGGCAGACCGCCTTGGCGCTGTCCCGGGCGCTGTTCGCCGGCCGCGACCGGCTCGCCGCGCAGGCGGCCCTGCGGGCCCGTGCCGAGGCCGCCCCGGCCACCGACGAGCGCGCCACCGCTCTGGCCCGGCTGGGCGAGATCCGCGCCTCGGCCGACGCCCACGCCGTCTCGGCGGCCTGCGCGGGCCTGCCGGACGCGGTCCGGGCCGCGGCCAGCCACGTGCTGGACGACGCGGCCCGCTCGGAGCCGCCGCTCGTGCTGGACTACCTGGCGCTGGTGGACCCGCAGGACTTCACCGAGGCCGGTCCCGACTTCACCGGGCGGGCCGTGCTGGCCGTCGCCGCGAAGGTCGGCACGACCCGGCTGATCGACAACATCCCATTGGAATTCGGAGCACACTCGTGAGCACCCCTGCCAGAGGCCCCGTCGGCAGCACCGGCATACGGCTGCACGCGCCGGCGCCCGGCTGGTCCCTCGACGCCGACGTCGTGGTCGTCGGCTCCGGTGTGGCGGGTCTGACCGCCGCGCTGCGCTGCGCGGCCGCGGGCCGCCGTACCGTCGTGGTCACCAAGGCCCGGCTCGACGACGGCTCCACCCGCTGGGCCCAGGGCGGCATCGCCGCCGCCCTCGGCGAGGGCGACAGCCCCGAGCAGCACCTCGACGACACCCTGGTCGCGGGCGCCGGCCTGTGCGACGAGGGGGCCGTACGACTGCTCGTCACCGAAGGCCCGGACGCGGTACGCCGGTTGATCGACACCGGTGCGGTCTTCGACACCTCCGCCGAGACCGGTGAGATCGAGCTGACCCGGGAGGGCGGCCACCACCGCAGGCGGATCGCGCACGCGGGCGGCGACGCCACCGGCGCCGAGATCTCGCGGGCGCTGGTCGAGGCCGTGCACGCCGCGGGCATAGAGACGGTGGAGAACGCGCTCGTCCTCGACCTCCTGCAGGACGCGCAGGGCCGTACGGCCGGTGTCACCCTGCACGTCATGGGCGAGGGCCAGCACGACGGCGTCGGCGCCGTCCATGCGCCCGCCGTGATCCTCGCGACGGGCGGCATGGGCCAGGTCTTCTCCGCCACGACGAACCCCTCGGTGTCCACGGGCGACGGTGTGGCGCTCGCGCTGCGCGCCGGGGCCGAGGTCTCCGACCTGGAGTTCGTGCAGTTCCACCCGACGGTGCTGTTCCTGGGCCCGGACGCCGAGGGCCAGCAGCCGCTGGTGTCGGAGGCCGTCCGCGGCGAGGGCGCCCACCTCGTCGACGCCGACGGCGTGCGCTTCATGGTCGGTCAGCACGAGCTCGCCGAGCTGGCCCCGCGCGACATCGTCGCCAAGGGCATCATGCGCCGCATGCAGGAGCAGGGCGCACAGCACATGTACCTGGACGCCCGGCATTTCGGTGCGCGGATGTGGGAGCAGCGCTTCCCGACGATCCTGGCCGCCTGCCGCGCGCACGGCATCGACCCGGTGACCGAGCCGATCCCGGTGGCGCCCGCCGCGCACTACGCCTCCGGCGGCGTCCGGACCGACCTGCACGGCCGCACGACCGTCCCCGGCCTGTACGCCTGCGGCGAGGTCGCCTGCACGGGCGTGCACGGCGCGAACCGGCTGGCCTCCAACTCCCTGCTGGAGGGGCTGGTCTTCGCCGAGCGGATCGCCGAGGACATCGCCGCGCAGGAGTACGGCGGCGGCGGCCCCGGCGTCCCGGTGCCCTCGACCGGTCCGCTGCAGCCCGCCGGGGCCCGGTACGAGGTCCAGCGGATCATGACGGACGGCGCGGGCGTGCTCCGCTCCGCCCGCTCGCTGGCGGCGGCGGCCGAGGCCCTCGAAGGGCTGTACGCCACCGCCCTGAACGATCTCGAAGCACACGGCAAGACCGCCGAACCCGGTGTGGACACCTGGGAGGCCACGAACCTGCTGTGCGTGGCGCGGGTCCTGGTCGCCGCCGCACGGCGCCGCGAGGAGACCCGCGGCTGCCACTGGCGCGAGGACCACCCGGACCGGGACGATGCCCGGTGGCGCCGCCACCTCGTGGTCCGGCTCTCGGACACCGAGAGGCGGGCCCTGGTCGTCGTACCCACCGACTCCGCGGACTTCCCGTCCGCGCACCCCCTGAGCACCCCTAGCCTGGAGCAGTGACCGTGAGCACCCCCGAACTTCCCCTCATCGACCAGAACGACGGCGGCTGCGGCGACGACTGCGCCTGCGGCGACGGCGAGGAGAGCGGCCTCGACCCGGCGCTGGCCCAGCTGCTCGCGGACGCGGGCCTGGACCCGATCGAGGTCGAGGACATCGCCCACATGGCGCTCTCCGAGGACCTCGACGGAGGCGTGGACGTCACCACCGTGGCCACCGTCCCCGAGGACGCCGAGGCCATCGCCGACTTCGTCGCCCGCGAGGACGGCGTCGTGGCGGGCCTGCGCATCGCCGAGGCGGTGTTCTCCGTGGTGTGCACGGAGGCCTTCGAGGTGGAACGGCACGCGGAGGACGGTGACACCGTCAAGGCCGGCGAGGTGCTGCTGTCGGTCCGCGCCCGCACCCGAGACCTGCTGACGGCCGAGCGGAGCGCGCTGAACATCCTGTGCCGGCTCTCGGGCATCGCGACGGCCACCCGCCGCTGGGCGGACGTCCTGGAGGGCACGCAGGCCAGGGTCCGCGACACCCGCAAGACCACGCCGGGCCTGCGCTCGCTGGAGAAGTACGCGGTCCGCTGCGGCGGCGGCGTCAACCACCGCATGTCCCTCTCGGACGCGGCGCTGGTCAAGGACAACCACGTGGTCGCCGCGGGCGGCGTCGCGCAGGCCTTCACCGCGGTGCGCGAGGCGTTCCCGGAGGTCCCGATCGAGGTCGAGGTCGACACGATGCACCAGGTACGCGAGGTCCTGGACGCGGGCGCGGACCTGATCCTGCTGGACAACTTCACGGTCCCGGAGACCGAGGAGGCCGTCACGCTGGTGGCCGGCCGCGCGGTGCTGGAGTCCTCGGGCCGCCTGACCCTGGACACCGCCCGGGCGTACGCGGAGACCGGGGTGGACTACCTGGCGGTCGGCGGGCTGACCCACTCCTCGCCGATCCTGGACATCGGTCTCGATCTGCGCGAGGCGGTGTAACCGGTGCTCCTCACCATCGATGTGGGCAACACCCATACGGTCCTGGGCCTGTTCGACGGTGACGAGATCGTCGAGCACTGGCGCATCTCGACCGACCCGCGGCGCACGGCCGACGAGATGGCCGTGCTGATGCAGGGCCTGATGGGCATGCACCCGATGCTCGGCAGCGAGCTCGGCGACGGGATCCACGGCATCGCGATCTGCGCGACGGTGCCGTCGGTCCTGCACGAGCTGCGCGAGGTCACCCGGCGCTACTACGGCGACGTGCCGGCGGTGTTGGTGGAGCCGGGCATCAAGACGGGCGTGCCGATCCTGATGGACAACCCGAAGGAGGTCGGCGCGGACCGCATCATCAACGCGGTCGCGGCGGTCGAGCTCTACGGCGGGCCGGCGATCGTCGTCGACTTCGGTACGGCGACCACCTTCGACGCGGTGTCCGCCAAGGGTGAGTACGTGGGCGGGGTGATCGCCCCGGGGATAGAGATCTCGATGGAGGCACTCGGCGTACGGGGCGCCCAGCTGCGCAAGATCGAGCTGGCCCGGCCGCGCCACGTGATCGGCAAGTCCACGGTCGAGGCGATGCAGTCGGGCGTGATCTACGGCTTCGCGGGCCAGGTCGACGGGGTCGTGGCCCGGATGGCCAAAGAGCTGGCCGGGCCACACGGGGATCCGGAGGACGTCCGGGTCATCGCGACCGGCGGGCTGGCCCCGATGGTGCTGGGTGAGTCGTCGGTGATCGACGACCACGAGCCGTGGCTGACGCTGATCGGGCTGCGGCTGGTCTACCAGCGCAACGCACCGAACTTCCAATGACGCTGCCGGGACCGGGGCCGTACCCCGTGGGTGCGGTCCCGGTCCCGTCAGGCGTGGACCTCGACCCACAGCAGCTTCCCCCCTGCCTTCCCGTACAGCCCCGTCCCGCCGAGCGGATAGCCGCCCCAGTTGGCGGCGTACGCCCGCACGAGGAACAGCCCGCGCCCCCGTTCGGCGCCCGGCCGCGGCGCCGCGACGGGTGAGTCCGCCCCGAAGGGCGGAGGGATGTGGGGATTGCTGTCCCAGACGCTGACCCGCAGCCGGGTGGACCCCATGGCCCGGAGCCGGAGGGTGTACGGGCCGTCCGAGTAGAGGTAGGCGTTGGCCAGCAGCTCACCGGCCAAGAGCTCGGCCGTCTCCACGAGCGCGCTCATCGCGTGCGTCCGGAGCACGGAGCGCAGGGTCTGGCGGGCGAGGCCGGGGGCGCGGGGATCTTGCGGGAGTTGCAGGCTGTAGGCCCACGACGGAGATACGGTGGCAGGCATGGAAGTCTCCGATCACGGAGGGGTGTTGGTCGCTTTGCGCTTGCTGCCCGGTGACCGTGCCGCTCCGTCGAGCGGGGTACTTCCGGGCGGGGTGGCCTGCGTTCCAGACTAGACGTCACCAAAGATTCTTTGCGCGAATCTAAGGTCTTCGATCCGGAATTCCCTCGTGTGAGTGAGGAGTGAAACATGGTCGCCCGCCCCGTACCAACGGCCCGTCGCGCCCGGCTCGCCGCTGAACTGCGCAAACTCCGCGAGCGGGCCGGTATGACCGCCACCGAGGCCGCGGCCGCGATCGGCACCAGCTCGGGTCAGCTGAGCAACGTGGAAACCGCCAGGTTCGGAGTGAGCCCCGACCGCGTCCGTGCCATGGCACGCGTGTACTCGGTCTGCGACGCACAACTCGTGGACGCGCTCGCCTCGATGGCCGCCGACCGTACGAACGGCTGGTGGGAGCAGTACCGAGAGGTACTTCCGCCCAGCCTCCTGGACCTGGCCGAGCTTGAACACCACTCGTTGGCACTGCGCGCCGCCTATACCGCCCACGTCCCAGGCCTTCTACAGACGGCGGACCACGCGCGGGAAGTCTTCCGGCAGGTGGTCCCGGAACTGACCCCTCCCGAGGTCGAGCACCGGGTTTCCCACCGGATCAAGCGGCAGGACGTGCTCTACCGCAGCGATCCCATCCCCTATACGGCGATCATCCACGAGGCGGCCCTGCGGATGCGGTTCGGCGGACACGCCGTCGTCAAGGGACAGCTCGTCCATCTCATCGAGATGGCACAGCGAAGCCAAGTCCGCATCCTGGTGATCCCCTTCGAGGCGGGATCATTCCCCGGTGCCGGCCAGTCGATCTACTACGCGCACGGTCCCGTGCCACAGCTCGACACAGTCCACCTCGACCAGTCACACGGTCCGGCGCTGGTGGACGCCGAGGCCCGGTTGGACGGATACCGGCTCCTCCTCGGCCGCATGGAGACCATGGCCCTCAACCGCGAGAAGAGCAGCGAGTTCATCCACAACATCCTGCGCACCCTGTGAAGGGAAGACCTCAATGTCCGTGCTCAGCTGGCATAAGTCGTCCTACTGCGGCACCGGCGAAGCCTGCGTCCACGTGGCGGCGGCCGCCCGCGACGGGGCCGTGAGGGTGGCCGGCAGCGACGCCCCCGGCGAGGACCACCTCATCGTCTCGCCGGCCGCCTGGTCCGCCTTCCTCCGAGCGGTCAAAGCCGCGCCGGGGGTGCGGGAGGGCGGGCGGCGGTAGCCGGCGAGCGTGCGAGAAGGGCCGGGCTCCGGCACCGCGAAGCCCGGCTGACGTACCCCGCACCGGCGGCCCGTACAGTTTCGGGCGCATCCGGGGAACGAGGAAAGCAGGACGTGCACGTGGGAACACAGGACCGCAGGCCGGGACACCGTCTGCGCGTGGCAGCGGTGGCACTGCTGGCGCTGGGCGGGGTCGTGGGCGGTGTCGGGGGCCTCGGCGGATACTTCTTCATACCGACCAGGGTCATTCCGTCGGACCACATGCGGCCTACCCATCCGGCAGGCGGATCGATGGACTTCAACACGCTCGCCACCGGTGTGGACCGCGGCGATGTGGTGCTCTTCGACGCCGCGGCCTGGGGCGAACGGCATCTGTCGATCGAACGCGTGATCGCGGTGGGCGGCGACCGCATCGCCTACACCCCCGGGGAGCGGACACTGACCCTGAACGGGAAGCCGCTGGACGAGCCCTACGTCCTGAACGGCGATCCGGTGGCGGGATCGCCCGGCGCGTTCGACGTCACCGTGCCCGAGGGCCGCCTCTTCCTCCTGGGCGACAACCGCGGCAACTCCGCCGACTCCCGGTACCGGTCCGAGGCGTCGGAGGGAGGCACGGTTCCCCGGGAGGCGGTGAGGGCCACGTTCATCGACGAGGACGCCCCGCTGGTCGTCGGCCTCCGGTCAGCCGCGCTCGCAGGCGCCGGGGTGCTGTTCGCGGGTGCGGGGCTCGGCCTCGCCGCACGGCGGTCGCGCCGCAGGGCGACGGTTGCGCCACCGACCGCGGAAGCGGTGCCGGGAGTCTGAGGTCCGGGCACGGCGGCGGCTCCGGCGGGGCGGGTAGGACGCGCCGGCGCCGCCGACGGAGAGCCTGACCGCTCCGATCGCCACCGCGGAGACACCACCCCCGCGGCTCAGCACGGGTGCGGGCGGCTCAGCATCCGCCGCAGGGCGGCCCGCCAGGGGTGGCGGGCCTCGCCGCCGTCCAGGACGGCCCGGAACTGCTGGTAGGAGCGGGCCGCGCGAACGACGGCGACATCGTCGCGCCCCGGCGGCGGGGGCATGGGGGTGCCGTGCTGGGACGCGCGGTAGGTGTCGATGAGGTACTGCTCTATCGCTGTCATGACTCCACCCTCACCCCGTCGGCCCCGTCGCGCACGACGGTTGACGGTCCCCGTCAATCGTCCGGCCGCCGGGGCCCGCGGGGCGGCCGTGGGGCGGTCCTCCCGGCGCCCGCGATCACTCCTCCGGCGGCCGCGCCGAGGCCATGGCGGCCACCCGTACGGAGGCGCTGGGACGCCGGGGCGGACTTCCCCGCCGTGCGGACACGGACAGAATGGCCCGATGAGCGTCACCATCGACATCGCCGGGCTCCCCCACGAGCGGATCACCTTCGCGCCCTCCCCGCTGGCCGAGCTCAGCATGGCCCTGCACGCTCTCTCCCAGCCGTCGCACCACCCGCGGCTCGCCTCCTGGACCGCCGCCACCTCCGCCTCGCTCGATCCGTGCCTCGCGGACCGTCTGCTGGAGGCCGACTTCCTGTGGCGCACCTGCTTCTCCGACATCTTCATGGCCTTCGCCGGGATCCCCGGCGAGTCCGGGCGCCCGGCGGCGACGCTGGCCGAAGAGCTCGACGTACTCGACCGGCTGGACGACGAGCGGTTCGTGGGGGCCGCCCTGGAGCACTGCCATCCGGCGCTCTACAACGCGGGCGGCGGGCCCTCGCCGCTGGAGAACCCGGCGGCCCGCGCCAGGGCGCTGGAGGCGGCCGCCGCCCGCGGCCCGCGCCAGCTGGACTTCTCCGTGCGGCTGCTGGATGACACCGCGGCCGTGCGGACGTGGCTCAGGCGGCTCCTGGAGGACTGCGACGAAGCGTTCTTCGCCCGGACGTGGGAGCGTCTGGAGCCCGGCCAGAGCGCCGACGCCCGGCACAAGGCCGAGCTGCTGCGCCGCAAGGGCCTGCCGGCCGCGCTGAAGGACGTCTCGGCGGCCCTGAGCATCGACGAGGGCCTCACCACCATCACCGCCGACAAGATGGTCCACGGGACGACCACGGCCACCGATCCCCGAATAGGCAGCGGCCTCGTCCTCGTGCCGACCAACTTCGGGTGGCCGCACCTGCTGGTGCTGCACGCACCGCGGTGGCGGCCGGTGGTCCACTACCCGCTGGACACCCACGGGCCGACCGCCGAGCCGGGCTCGGTGGAACTGCTCCAGCGGCGGATGGAGGCACTGGCGCACCCGATGCGGATGATGCTGTGCCGGAGTCTGGCCCGGGCCCCGTTCACGACGAGCGAGCTGGCGAAGGTGTACGGGATCACTCCGCCGGAGGTGTCGCGGCACCTGGCCGTCCTGAAAAGGGCCGGTCTGATGCATACACGGAGGCAGGGCCGATATGCCCAGCACCAGTTGGATCTGAGCGCTGTTGCGCGCATCGGTTCCGACTTCATCGAGGGCATCCTCCGATAGCCCGTCCGACAGGGCCAACCGGCAGGTGGATGGCTGGATTTGACCGGCCCAGAGTCACCGATATACGGAATTCATGAACCGAAATCAGCGAAAACTCTGGCCATGATGGCCACTTGCTGTCTAACGTGCGCTCACTGTTCCCCCACGTAACGCGCACCGCGTCCGCAGAACCGGTCCGCCGTGCTCCGCCGCGCTGTGCCCTGCTCCGCCTGCACTGCTCCGCCTGCCCTGCTCGCCTGTCGTGGAAGGATCTTCATGCCCTCACGCCGTATAGCCGCAGCAACCGCCGCCCTGGCAGCCGCGGCGCTCGTCTCGCCCCTGCTGCTCGCCGGACCGGCCGGTGCCACCGGGAGCCCGCGGAGCGACGCCGCCAAGGCGGACGCGCTGGCCCGGAAGCTGGTCAAGGACGCGACCGGCAAGGGAGCCTTCAACCACCTCAAGGTCCTGCAGTCGATCGCCGACTACAACAACGGCAACCGGGCGGCCGGTTCCAAGGGCCACGAGCAGTCGGCCAAGTACGTCGAGGCCGTGATGAAGGCGGCCGGCTACAAGGTCACGCGCAACGCGTTCGACTTCGTGTACGTCGAGACCCTCGCCGAGAAGCTCACGGTGAACGGCGCCACCGGGCGTGACGTCCCGATGCACCTGATGACGTACACGACGAGCACCCCCGAGGGCGGCGTGACGGCCGAGGTCGCCGTCGCCCCGGTCGACGCGGACGGGACGAACGGCTGCGAGCCGGGCGACTTCGCCGCCGGCGGCTTCACCGGCAAGATCGCCCTGATCAAGCGCGGCGGCTGCACCTTCGCGGCCAAGCAGGCCAACGCCGCCGCGGCCGGCGCGGTCGGCGCGGTCGTCTACAACAACACCGCGGGTGCCCTGAACGGCACCCTGGGCGACCCCACCGTCGGCAAGGTCCCGACCGGCGGCATCACCCAGGAAGACGGCGAGAAGCTGGCCGCCGAGGCCGCCGCCGGTCCGGTCGAGATCACCCTCGACATCCGCGAGCTCCGCGAGAACCGGACGACGTTCAACGTCATCGCCGAGACCAGGGGCGGCGACGAGAACAACACCGTCTTCCTCGGCGCGCACCTCGACTCGGTCGCGGCCGGCCCCGGCATCAACGACAACGGATCCGGCTCGGCCGGCATCCTCCAGGTCGCCCAGCGACTCGCGAGCGAGCAGAAGAAGATCAAGAACAAGGTCAAGTTCGCCTGGTGGTCCGCGGAGGAGTTCGGCCTGCTCGGCTCGGAGGCGTACGTCGCCGGCCTGACGGACGAGCAGAAGAAGCAGATCAGGCTCTACCTCAACTTCGACATGATCGCCTCGCCGAACGCGGCGTACTTCGTGTACGACGGCGACGACTCCGACGGCGTCGGCGCGGGCCCCGGCCCGGAGGGCTCCGCCCAGCTGGAGAAGGGGATCACCGACTTCCTCGACTCCAAGAACATCCCGCACGCGGGCACGGACTTCTCCGGCCGCTCGGACTACGGCCCGTTCATCGAGGTCGGCATCCCGTCCGGCGGCACCTTCACCGGTGCCGAGGGCATCAAGACGCCCGAGGAGGCCGCGAAGTTCGGCGGTCAGGCCGGTGTCGCCTACGACGTGAACTACCACGGCAAGGGTGACGACATCACCAACATCGACCAGAAGGCGCTCGACATCAACGTCGACGTCATCGCGGACGCGGTCGGCCACTACGCCTACGACCTCGCCCCGCTGTCGAAGCCGGTCGTCTCGCAGCCGACCCCCGGCGGCAGCGGCGGTGGCGGCGGTCTGCACACCGGCCACGACGCGGTCGAGCAGTAGGAACCCGCACCGGTGAGGGGCGCGATCCCGCGGGGATCGCGCCCCTTCGGCGTGGGCCGGTCAGTCCGGTGCGGGCCACGCCCGCACCGCCACCGGCTGGACCAGCCAGCCGAAAGCGCCCAGGCCGGACCGGGAGGTGAGCTCCGCCGCCTCACCGGCCGAGGCCAGGGCCCGTACGTAGGCCGCCGGGTCGGAGGAGGCCAGGGCCAGCGGGGGCCGGGCGCCCGAGACCCCGAGGGCGGTCAGGGCCTCGCGCTGGGTCAGCAGGACCGCTCCCGGTCCGGCGCAGGCGTCCAGCGCCACGTGGGCGGTGATGTCGCAGCCGCCGTCCGGAACCGGTGCGACCTCCCGGCCTCCCCGGAAGCCCGTCAGGGTGCCGAACGGGGGCCTCGCCCGCCGGGTGTGGGCGTAGTCCACGGCCACCGCCAGGCCCCGCTCCAGGTTCCCGGTGGCCGCCGCCCAGGCCTCGTCGCGCGGGCGGCCGATCTCCACCCGGCCGCCGCCCGGCCACCACCGCGCCAGCCAGGCCCGGTCGGCGTCCTCCAGCGGGCCGCCCCGGCGCTCCGTGCCGTCCGGCGCGACCAGGACGTAGTGCCCGTCCTCGGCGACGTCGAGCGGGACGTTGTCCAGCCATTCGTTGGCGAAGAGCAGCCCGGTCACCCCCCGGGGCACCTCGCCGGTCCAGCGGATCCGGGCGTCGAGACCCTCGGGCCGCTCCGCGCGCTCCACCGCGTACGGGCGCACGCGGGCCGCCGTCTCCGGGTCCAGCGCGGCGAGCACGCCGGTCAGCAGCTCGGCCCGCCCGGCCCCCACGTCGACGAGGTCGAGCTCCCGCGGGTGGCCGAGCTCCGCATCCACCCATCGCAGCAACCGGGCCACGGCGCCCGCGTACAGCGGGGAGGCGTGCACGGAGGTCCGGAAGTGGCCGGCCGGGCCGGGTCCGGCGGGGCGGACGTAGAAACCGCCGGGACCATAGAGCGCGGCCTCCATCGCGCTGCGCCACCGGACCGACGCTGCGGGTTCACCAGGAGTGCTCATCACCGAAGGCTATGCGCACCCTCCACCTTGGGGAGTACGCCCCCGCTGTCAGGTTCGGACCTCTGGTTGACTCCAGCACCTATCACCGTTCCCTACGCTGGGCTACGTGCAGCGCCTCTACGACTTCCTCCGCAGACACCCGACGGGCGTCGACAGCTTCTGGGCTGTGCTCTTCTTCGGGGTCTCGATGCTGAACGTCACGGGCGAGCCCGACATCAGCCGGACCCTGAAGATCACCGCCGTGCCGGTGGTGATCGCGCTGAGCACGGCCCTGGCTCTGCGCCGCAGGTGGACGCAGGCGATGTTCTGGCTCACCCTCGGGGCGGGCCTGCTCCAGCTGGTCGTGGGGATCGTCGCGGGGTTCTACGACATCGCCATGTTCGTGATCCTCTACACGGTGGCGGCGAGCGAGGTCCCGCGCTGGGTCTCGCGCACGGCGCTGGGCTGGGGGCTGGTGGCCGCGCCGCTCTACTTCCTGCGGTACGGCGTGGACAAGGGCGCCAACGACGTCGACAACCTCCTCTTCGCCATCTTCATGATCGTCCCGTTCGTCCTGGCCTGGGTGCTGGGCGACTCGCTGCGCACCCGGCGGGCCTATTACGCCCAGCTGGTCGAGCGCAACCAGCGGCTGGAGAAGGAGCGCGAGGCGCAGTCCAAGGTGGCCGTGGCCGCCGAGCGCGCCCGGATCGCCCGCGAACTGCACGACGTCGTCGCGCACAACGTCTCGGTGATGGTGGTCCAGGCGGACGGTGCCGCCTACGTCATGGACGTGGCCCCCGAGCAGGCCAAGGAGGCCCTCCAGACCATCTCCGGCACCGGCCGGCAGGCCCTGGCCGAGATGCGCCGGCTGCTCGGCGTCCTGCGCACCGGCGAGCCGCAGGAGTCCGAGGACTACGTGCCGCAGCCGGACGTGGAGCAGATCGAGGTCCTGGTCGAGCAGGTGCGGGCGGCCGGGCTCACGGTGGACTTCGCGGTCGAGGGCACCCCGCGGCCGCTGCCCAGCGGCGTCGAGCTGACGGCGTACCGGATCGTGCAGGAAGCCCTGACCAACACCCGCAAGCACGGCGGACCCGACGCGAAGGCCAGCGTCCGGCTGGTCTACTTCGACGACGGGCTCGGCCTGCTCGTCGAGGACGACGGCCGCGGCGCGGCCCACGAGCTGTACGAGGACGGCGGCGCGGACGGCGCCGGGCACGGGCTGATCGGCATGCGCGAGCGGATCGGTATGGTCGGCGGAACCCTGGACGCGGGGCCGCGGCCCGGTGGCGGCTTCCGGATCAGCGCACTGCTGCCCCTGAAGAAGAGATGACGAGGACGAGGTAACTGATGTCCATCCGAGTGATGCTGGTCGACGACCAGGTCCTGCTGCGCACCGGCTTCCGCATGGTGCTCGCGGCCCAGCCGGACATGGAGGTCGTCGCCGAGGCGGGTGACGGCCTGGAGGCACTGGAGGTGCTGCGGGCCACGAAGGTGGACGTGGTGCTGATGGACGTCCGCATGCCGCGACTCGACGGCGTCGAGGCGACGCGGCGGATCTGTGAGCCGGCGGAGCACCCGAAGGTGATCATCCTGACCACCTTCGACCTGGACGAGTACGCCTTCTCGGGCCTGAAGGCGGGTGCGAGCGGCTTCATGCTGAAGGACGTGCCGCCGGCCGAACTGCTGGGCGCCATCCGCTCGGTGCACAGCGGGGACGCGGTCGTGGCCCCGTCCACGACACGGCGCCTGCTGGACCGGTTCGCGCCGATGCTGCCGACGACGGCGCAGGAGCCGGAGAACAAGGAGATCGAGCGGCTGACGGAGCGCGAACGCGAGGTCATGCTGCTGGTGGCGCAGGGGCTGTCGAACGGCGAGATCGCGGCGCGGCTGGTGCTGTCGGAGGCGACGGTCAAGACGCACGTGGGCCGCATCCTGACCAAGCTGAGCCTGCGCGACCGGGTCCAGGTGGTGGTCCTGGCCTACGAGACGGGCCTGGTCCGCGCGGGCGGCGGGGCCGGGTAGCCGTGCCCGCCGCCCGGCCCCGCCGGGGCAGTCGGCCCGGCCGGGGCAGTCGGCCCGGCCGGGGCAGTCGGCCCGGCCGGGGCAGTCGGCCCGGCCGGGGCAGTCGGCCCGGCCGGGGCAGTCGGCCCGCCGCGGGCGGTCAGCTGCCGGGGTCGACCGGCCGCTTGTAGTAGCGCCACGGAAACCACCCCGCACCAACCGGAATCCATCCTTCGGACTCCATCCGCCGGTGCCGCGCGGCGGACGGGAGCGTGATCCGGCAGTGCTCCCAGGGCTGCCCGGAGGCCTCCACCTCGTGGAAGAAGGGGCCGTAGCCCACCATGTGCCAGCCGTCGCGGCCGGCCTCTTCCAGGGCGGCCATCTCGTTGAACGCGGACAGCCCGCCGAGCGTGCGGCGCTCCGGGCCGTCCGGCCCGGAGCCGGCCGGCGGCGCGGGGTGCGCGACCGCGCCCTTGCCCGCGAAGCGCTGCTGGGCGGCCTGGCGGCTCACGCCGAGGACGCGGCCCACCGCGTCCCAGCTGTGACCGGCGGCCCTGGCGCCCTGAACGGCCTCGCGCAGCAGCCGGCTCGCCTCCTCGGCGCCGACGCGGGAGGCGTCCACCAGGCGCAGGTACCCGTGGGGGTCGCGCTCCAGCGAGTCGGCCAGCCCGTCGGGGGCGCCGAGGACGGCTGCGGCGATCGCCTCCCGGATCCGGTCCGTCTCCTCCGGGCGGAGCAGCGGTTCTTCGCTCATCGGCGCGGTCCGGCCAGCGGTTCGAGGGCGTCGAGGACGGCCTCGTCGCGACGCGCCCGCTCGGCGCGGGCCGCCGCCGACCGGGCGGCCAGGGCACCCGTGCCGGCGATGAGCGCCAGGCCCGCCGTCATCAGGACGACGTCGGTGGCGGCGGCGAACCGGGCCCCGAGCATCGTCGTCGCGGCCGGCAGGCTGACGACGAGGGGCAGCACGGCGGCCATCAGCGCGGTGGCGGGAAAGGGGTCCTGGCGCGGGGCCTTCGGTCGCGGAATCAACATGCGTCAAGGAAACCTTGACATGATCGACTTGTCAAGGATTCATTGACACTTGGGTCCGGTGGCGACGAGCGGCGGTTCAGGCGTCCGGCCCGGCCCCCGTCATCCAGCGGTCCGGGCGGGCGTGGGCCCGGGAGGTACGGGAGCGGGCCGCCTGGTCGTACAGGAGCCGAGCGGCCTCGGAAGCCGACCGGAGCCGGGCGGTGACCGTACCGTTCGCTCCGGTGTCCACATGGATGTCGGCGACGCCGCAGGCGCGGGCCCACGGACCCTGAGAGAAGCGGACGCTCTGCACCTTGGCGTGCGGGACGATCTCCGTACGCCGGCACAGACGGCCGTGCCGGGCGGCGAACACCTCCGGGGAGAGCGCCAGGGCGTACCCCTTCCACCACACCGGCACCACCCAGCGCGACCCCGCGTCCGGGGAGCCCGAGAAGGACAGACCCGCCAGGTCCACCCCGGGCAGGACCCGGGCGATCACGGCGTACGCGGCGGCCCGGGAGGCCACCGGCACCAGGACGTCGTTCTTCGACCCGGCCACGGCGAGCTCCACGCGGACCCGGCCGCTGCGCCGCCACAGCAGCGGCTCCACGATCCGTACGGTCTGCACGCGCCCGGGCGGCACCGTCTCATGGGCCCGGTCCAGCATCCCGTGGTCCAGGCGCAGCCCGTCCGGGGACTCGGCCACCCGCCAGTCGTATTCGGTGAGGAAGCGGCCGGCGGTGGCCGCCCAGACACCGCCCAGCATCGGCAGCAGGGTGACGACGGCCGCCCACGGGCTGGAGCTGATCCACCACACGAAGAACGGTGCGACGATCCCGCCGGCGAGTGCGGCCCAGACGCCGAGGCTGAGCGCCAGCGACACGGCGAGCTCGCGCGGGGTCACCCGCAGCAGTTCGCGTTGCGGAGCCTCACCGAGACGTACGGCCTCCTCGGGCGCGAAGCCGGCGGCGCGGGCCAGGAGCTCGGCGCGCAGGGCGACGGCCTCCCGCTCGCCGAGGAAGGCCAGCTGGTCCTTCTCCTCGGCGCCGATCACGTCGAGGCGCAGGCTCGCGACGCCGGTCAGCCGGGCCAGCAGCGGGCGGGTGACGTCCACGGCCTGGAGCCGGTCCAGCCGGATGTGGGCGGTGCGGCGGAAGAGCAGCCCGGTGCGGATGCGCAGTTCGGTGTCGGTCACCGCGTAGTGGGTGAACCACCAGCTCAGGAAGCCGTACACACCGAACGTCAGGACCACGCCCACCAGCGTCACCAGCCGCAGGAGGGTGGACAGGTCCGCCACCCAGCGCACCGCCCGGTCGCCCTGCTGGGCGAGGACGCCGACGGTCGCGGCGATCGGCACCCAGGCGCGGCGCAGCGGCGTGAAGGGGTGCAGCCGGCGCTCGCCCGCCGGCCCGCCGGGTGCGGACCCGGCGGAGCCCGCCGGAGGGGAGCCGACGGGGCCGGGCCGACCGGCGCTCACAGGCCCGCCGACCTTGCCTCGCCGAGGGCGGCGAGCCGGTCGCGCAACCGCTCCGCCTCGGCCGGCGCCAGCCCCGGGATCCGGGCGTCGGTGGCCGCCGCCGCCGTGTGCAGCTGGACGGAGGCCAGGCCGAAGCGCCGCTCCAGCGGGCCGGAGGTGACCTCGACCAGCTGCATCCGGCCGTACGGGACCACGGTCTGCTCCCGCCACAGCACTCCGCGGCTGATCAGCAGGTCGTCGGCGCGCTCCGCGTACCGCCAGGACCTCCAGTTGCGGCCGATGAGCACCCAGCCCCAAGCCCCCACGGCGAGCCAGAACACCCCGACCGCCGCCCACGCCGGGCCCACCAGCAGGCCGAGCAGCAGCCCGGTCGCCACCGCCAACAGGACGGTCCAGCCCACGAGCAGCGTCCGCCGCAGGGTGAGCAGCCCACCCGGCAGCCCGACCCAGCCGGGCTCGCCCGTCTCCCCCTCAGTCCCCGTATCCATCCCCCCACCTTAGGGTCACGGCGTGACGGCCAGGCAGGGCCCACCGTGCCCGGCCTGGTCACCACGCCACCACCCGCGGCTGAGACAATGCCCGCATGACGGAGACCACGGTCGGCATCGGCGGAGCGGCGGAGAGCACCGACATGGTGCTCAACATCGGCCCCCAGCACCCTTCCACGCACGGCGTGCTGCGCCTGCGCCTCGTCCTGGACGGCGAGCGGATCGCCAGCGCCGAGCCGGTGGTCGGCTACATGCACCGCGGCGCCGAGAAGCTCTTCGAGGCCCGTGACTACCGGCAGATCGTCATGCTCGCGAACCGCCACGACTGGCTGTCCGCCTTCTCCAACGAGCTCGGCGTGGTCATGGCGGTCGAGCGGATGCTCGGCATGGAGGTCCCCGAGCGGGCCGTGTGGATGCGGACCCTGCTGGCCGAGCTGAACCGGGTCCTGAACCACCTGATGTTCCTCGGCTCCTACCCGCTCGAACTGGGCGGGATCACCCCGATCTTCCACGCGTTCCGCGAGCGCGAGGAGCTCCAGGCCGTCATGGAGGAGATCTCCGGCGGCCGCATGCACTACATGTTCAACCGCGTGGGCGGCCTCAAGGAGGACCTCCCCGCGGGCTGGCTCGGCCGGGCCCGCGCCGCGATCGCCGACGTCCGCACCCGGATGGACGTCTACGACAAGCTGGTCCACGGGAACGAGATCTTCCGCGGTCGTACCCGCGGCGTCGGGGTGCTGTCCGCCGAGGCGGTGCACGCGTACGGCGTCTCCGGACCGATCGCCCGCGCCTCCGGCGTCGACTTCGACCTGCGCCGCGACGAGCCGTACCTGGCCTACGGTGACCTCCAGGACGTCCTGAAGGTGGTCACCCGCACCGAGGGCGACTGCCTGGCCCGCTTCGAGTGCCTGCTGGAGCAGACCCACAACTCCCTCGACCTCGCCGTGGCCTGCCTGGACCGGATGGACGCCCTCCCGCCGGGTCCGGTCAACCAGCGCCTGCCCAAGGTCCTGAAGGCGCCGGAGGGGCACACCTACGCCTGGACCGAGAACCCGCTGGGCATCAACGGCTACTACCTGGTCTCGAAGGGCGAGAAGACCCCCTACCGGCTGAAGCTGCGCAGCGCCTCCTACAACAACATCCAGGCCCTGGCCGTGCTGCTGCCGGGACAACTGGTCGCGGACATGGTGTCGATCCTGGGCTCGCTGTTCTTCGTGGTCGGCGACATCGACAAGTAGCCGAGGCCCGCAGCGCGGCCGCCCGGGGGGCGAGAGCAGCCCCCTCCGCGCCCGGCCCGGCCGCCCGGGGCCTGCGGGCCCCGGCGGCGCGGGACCGATGTCGGCGCGGCAGGGCACACTGGGCGGCATGTCCCACTCCCCCCGCCGGTCCTGCCCCGCCTGCGGCCGCGACTGCGCCGTCACCGCGGGCCGCATCGCCCGCCACGACCCGCCCGGCGCCCGCGGCGAGCTGGTGTCCTGCCCCGGATCCCGGGCCCAGGTGGTGCTCGGCGCCTCCGCACCGACGCTGGACGGCTTCGTGCTGCCCGAAGTGCCGGGGCAGCTCCCGCTGTTCTGAGGCGCCGGCCGGCCCGGAACGGCCGCCGTGCGCCCCACCTCAGCCCTCCGTCGCGGCCAGCAGGCCGATCAGCCGCGAGCTGCTCTCGGCCCCGAAGCCCGCGTCGACCCCGCGGCGGTACAGCTCCGCGTGCGCGGCCAGGATGGCGGTGTCCACGCCCGAGTCGGCCGCGGTGTGCAGGATGTGCTCGACGCTGGCCGCGCACATCGTCAGGCGCTGGTCCTCGCCGCGGTGGCCGCGATCCACTTCGGCAACGAGGAGTTCGCCGGGCTCCTGCGCGCGGGGCTCGCCGCCCGCCCGGACCCGGCCGAAGCGGTCGAGGCGGTCACCGGCCTGCTCGCGGAGGCCCTGGAGGCGTCCGACTGGCGCGACGGCTGCCCGGTGACGGCCACCGCCCTGGAGACCGTCGGCCGGCTCCCCGATCTACAGGCGGCCTGCGCGCGGGCCTTCGCCGACTGGCAGGACCTGGTCGCCGCGAAGCTCCTGGCGTCCGGCTACCCGGAGGAAGAGGCGCGCGATCTGGCGATCACCGTGGTCGACACCCTGGAGGGCGCGGAGATGACCGCACAGGTCACCCGCAGCCGGACCCCGCTCCTGGTGGCGGGCCGGCACCTGGCCCGGCTGGTGGCCTCGTACGGGCCCTGACCGGGGAGGCCTCGTACGGGCCCCGACCGGGGAGGAGAGGGGGCCAACCCCTCAGGAGATGGCGGTGCGCAGCCGGACCACGTCGATCGGCTCGGTCTCGTCGTGGGCCGTCAGGTCGATGACCTGGCCCACCGAGCGGGTCTCTTCGGTCGGCGGCTTGAACTCCGGCCCGGCCGACTCATCGGCGGACTCCGCCTTGTGCACGGCCAGTGCCTCAGCTCCCACCACGTCGGCCAGGTCCTCGTTCTGGACCGCCTCGATCGCCGCACGGGCCTGCGCCGCGTTCTTGGTCCCGAAGAAGTCGAAGCCGCCCTCGACCCGGGAGGCGGTACGCCGCTGGGCCGCGTAGGGGGCCACTGCGGCCGCGGGACGGCGGGCCGGTACCGAGGTGGCGGCGGTGGCCGCCGGCGGCGGGGCCGTGGGCAGTTCACGCGCGGCCCGCGCCGTGGGCAGCGCCCGCTCCTGGGCCTTGCGGGCCAGCGCCACCATGGCCGCGTGGGCCCGGGCATAGCCGACGGAGGTGGGCGCGCCCGCGGAGGTGCGCTCCTCGGAGACGGCCGGAAGCTGCTTCTGGTCGGCCGGGGCCGTGGGCGAGGACGCCTCGATCTCCAGCAGCCGGCCCTTCTCCAGGGCGCTGGCGCGCTCCGTCTCGGCCGTCGCGTACCGGCGCAGCAGGGCCGCGTGCTCGCCCCGCAGGCCGGCGAGTTCGACGCGCTTGGCCCGCAGCTTGGCGTCGAGCCGGGCCCGCAGCATCCGGGCCTCTTCGAGGTCGGACTCCAGCTCGGCTATCCGCTCGTCCGTGCGCCACTCGTCCTTGACCCGCTCGCGGGCGAGCTCCGCGACCCGGCGGCCCGCCGCCCGGTCCCAGGCTCGCATCACGACGGCGCCGGCGATCCCGGCGGCCGCGGCGAGGGTCGCGAGCAGCCTCAGCGTGGTGGCGTCGACGGGGCCGGCCAGCAGCCAGGCGGCGCCGGCGCTGGCGACGGACACACCGGCGACGGCCGTCGGCGTGAGCAGCCGGTGCAGGGGTTCGGGATTGCGGTGGCGTCCACGGGGCATGGCCTGAAATTTACAGGGCGTAGAGGTCGTGTGGGGTACCCACCCGGCAATCTGTTCCCGGGTAGTTACCCCACATTTCTCCATCAACCAGTTGGCACTACTTCTTCACGAGGCCCTTCGACTCCAGGTAGGCCCTCGCGACGTCGGCGGGCTTGGCGCGTTCCGCGTCCACCTTCCGGTTCAGCTCGATCAGATCGGCGGTCGTGAGCGCCTTGGTCAGTGTGTCGAGCGCGGCCGCGACCTCGGGGGCTCCGGCGTCCTTGGCGTTGACCACCGGCAGCACGTTGTCCGCGTTCTGGAGCTTCTTGTCGTCCTCCAGCAGGACCAGGCCGAAGCTGTCGAGGGTGGCGTCCGTGGTCGTGGTGAGGACGAGCTGGTCGACGCCGTCCTTGACGGCCTGCTTGGCCTGCGGGGTGCCGACGCCCTTCGGGTCAATACCGGAAACTTGAATTCCGTATGTCTTCGTCAGCCCGGGCCCGCAGAAGGGACGGACGGAGCATTCGTCGCCCGCCGCGATCTTCACCTTCAATCCCGACTTACCAAGATCGGAAAGGGACTTGAGGTTGTTCTTCTCGGCGAATTCCCTGGTCACCGCGAATGCGTTCTGATCGACCGCCGGACCGGCGGGCAGCACCTTCAGCCCGAGCGGCGCCGCGAGCTTCTCCAGGCCCGCCACCGTCGCCGCGACGTCACTCGACGCGACCGGAGTCTCTTCGGGCGCCTTCGGCCCGTTCACCTTGGCGTTCAGGAACTCCGCGAGCGTGGCCGCGTACTCCGGGACGACGTCGATCTCGCCCTTCTCCAGGGACGGTTCGTACAGCTCGCGGTTGTTGACCGTCTTGACGGAGGTGCTGTAGCCGGCGTCCGCCAGGACCTGCGCATACAGCTCCGCCAGCACGTTCGACTCGGTGAACCCGGCCGCGCCGATCACCAGGCTGCCCCGGCCGCCCCCGGCGGGGGCGGCGGAGGAGCCGCCGTCCTTACTCTTCTCCAGGCTGTCGCCCCCGCAGGCGGCCAGCGACACCGTCAGGGCCAGGACGCCCAGGGACGCGCCGAGGACGCGCGAGGTCTTGGTCATGGAATTGCTCCGTTCGGAGTGGGTAAGGGGAATCAGCGGTGGGCGCCGACGTGGGGCAGCAGCCGTTCCGCCGCCACCAGCACGCCCTCCACCAGCAGGGCCAGGGCGGCCACGAGCAGGGCCCCGGCGACGACCTGCGGGGTGTTGTAGGTGTTGAACCCGGCGGTGATGATCCGGCCGAGACCGCCCTGCCCGACCATGGCGGCGATCGTGGCCGTGGCGATGACCTGGACCGAACCCGACCGCAGCCCGGTCATCACCAGGCCGCGCGCGAGCGGGAGTTCCACCCGCCAGAAGAGCTGACCGCCGGACATGCCCATCCCGCGGGCGGCCTCCACCACCGAGCGGTCCACCTCCCGCATGCCGACGTACGCATTGGTCAGCAGGGGCGGGACGGCGAACAGCACGAGCGCGGCCACCGTCGGCAGGTAGCCCGCGTTGCGCAGCGGGGAGACCATGAAGAGCGCCAGCACCGCGAAGACCGGCACCGCCCGCCCGACGTTGGAGACGTTGACCGCGAGCGTGCCGCCCCGGCCCAGGTGGCCGAGGTACAGGCCGACCGGCAGCGCGATCGCGCAGGCGATCGCCAGGGCGAGCCCGCTGACGTAGACGTGCTCGCCGAGCCGGTGCCAGACGCCGTCCTCCCCGGCCCAGTTGGCACCGCTCGTGAGCCAGTCCCAGGCCCCCGTCACCGCACCCATGCCCTCACGCGCCCTTCCCGCGGGCGGCCGGCCTGCCGCCCGCCCGGGTCCAGGGCGTCAGCATCCGCTGCAGGCCGAGCAGCAGCAGGTCCGCGACGAGCGCCAGCAGCACGCACAGCACCGACGCGGTGAGGACCTGCGCCTTGAACGAACTGCTCACCGCGGGCGCGATGAGGTTGCCGAGGCCGCCCTTGCCGACGATGGAGCCGACCGTGGTGAGCGCGATCGTCGAGACCGTCGCGATCCGCACGCCGGCCAGCAGCGCGGGCAGCGCCAGCGGCAGTTCCACCTGCCACAGCAACCGTCCGGGGCCGTATCCCATGCCGCGCGCGGCCTCCCGGACCTCCTCGGGAACGGCCTCCAGGCCGGCCAGCGCATTGCGGACCAGGATGGTCAGCGAGTACAGCACCAGCCCGGTCACCACGAGCGCCGCCGACAGCCCGAACACGGGCAGCAGCAGGGAGAACATGGCCAGCGAGGGGATCGTGTAGAGCAGGGTGGTGAAGGTGAGCACGGGCGCCGACCAGCGCCGACCACGGCGGGCCAGCAGGGCGAGCGGCACGGCCACGACCAGGCCGATCAGGACGGACACCCCGGTAATCCACACGTGCTCGACGGTGGCGTCGGTGAGTTCCCGCGAGCGCGACGTGACGTAGTCCCAGCAGATCCAGTCGTTCGCCACCAGGCAGTTCTGCCCCGCCACGCGCCTCACCCCCCGCCCTCACACGTACACACGATCGATCCCACTGCCTTGGACGACCCTAACCCCCATCGCGGCAGATGGCCGGAATCCTTCGCACGAGGACGCCATGACCTTCACCTGCGGACGGCGCGCGTGAGGAAAGATGGATCCGTGATCCGATTCGAGCATGTGACCAAGCGCTACCCCGACGGGACGACGGCCGTCGAGGACCTGTCCTTCGAGGTGGCGGAAGGAGAGCTGGTCACGCTGGTCGGACCGTCCGGCTGCGGCAAGACGACCACGATGAAGATGGTCAACCGGCTCATCGAGCCGACCTCCGGCCGGATCCTGCTGGGGGGCGAGGACATCGCCGCCGCCGACCCCGTCGAACTGCGCCGCCGCATCGGCTACGTCATCCAGCAGGTCGGGCTCTTCCCGCACAAGACCGTGCTGGAGAACACCGCGACCGTGCCGCAGCTGACCGGCACCCCCAGGGCCGCCGCCCGCGCCCGGGCCGCCGAGCTGCTGGAACTGGTCGGACTGGACCCGTCGGTGTACGGGAGCCGGTACCCGCAACAGCTCTCCGGCGGGCAGCGCCAGCGCGTCGGCGTGGCCCGCGCGCTCGCCGCCGACCCGCCGGTGCTGCTGATGGACGAACCCTTCGGTGCCGTGGACCCGGTGGTGCGCGAGCGGCTGCAGAACGAGTTCCTGACCCTCCAGAAGACCGTGCGCAAGACGATCCTGCTGGTCACGCACGACCTGGAGGAGGCCATCCGGCTCGGCGACCGGATCGCGGTCTACGGGACCGGCACCATCGAGCAGTTCGACCGCCCGGCGGCGGTCCTCGGAGCCCCGGCCACCCCGTACGTGGCCTCCTTCGTCGGCGCCGACCGGGGGCTCAAGCGGCTCGCCGTCACCACGCTCGGGACCGGCGACCTCGCACCGGCCGGGGGACCGGCGCCCGGGGTGTCGGTGGAGCTCGGTGCGACGCTGCGCGAGGCGCTCGCCGCCCTGCTGCAGGAGGACTCGGGCCGGATCGGCGTGACGGACCCCGACACCGGCGAGCTGGCCGGCGTACTGACCCCGGAAGGCGTCCACCGGGCCCTGCGCCGGGCCGAGTTGCAGCAGGCCTGAGGAGGCGGCACGGCAGAGGGGCCCGACCTCCCGGTCGGACCCCTCTTCACGCGGTCGCACCGCACGGCCGTCAGGCCTGGATGCGGCCGCTCATCCACATCAGCATCGGCGGGATCTCCCGGCGCCAGGTGTTGAAGTTGTGGCCGCCGCTGTCGAGGATGATGGACGAGACCCGGTCCGGGCCCTGCACCTTCTTGATGAACTTCCGGGTGTCCGCCAGGTTCGGCTCACCCTTCTCACTGCTGGTGACGAGGAAGGACGTACCGGCCGGCTTCTTGTTCTCCATCACGTGCAGGATGTCCGCGCGCTTCTTCAGCTTCTCGTCGCCGTGGAAGAGGTCACCGGTCGTCGGGTCGTCGGGAGCGTCGTAGTACGCGGACAGCCCCGCCGCGGCACCGTAGGTCTGCGGGTAGTGCGCGGCGATCTTCAGAGCGCAGTAACCGCCGGTGGAGTTGCCGATGAAGCCCATGTTCTCGGGCTTCCGCCCGACCCGGAAGGTGTCCTGGATGGCCTGCGGAAGGTCCACCCCGAAGAAGGTCTCCGTCTGCGGGCCTCCGGGGACGTCGACGCACTCGGTGTCCCGCGGCGGCGCCACCGTCGGGCGCAGCATGACCAGGATCATCGGCTTCATCTTGCCCGACTTGGAGAGGCTGAAGGCCTTCATCGGGTAGTCGAGCCCTTTGATCAGGTTCTCGGCGGTGCCCGGGTAGCCCGTCAGGACGACGGACGCCGGAAAGTTCTCGTCCTTGTGCTGCGGCTGGAAGTACTCCGGCGGGAGCCAGACGTAGCCGGGGCTCGTTATCTTCGACTTCTGCCCCGATATGGCGACCTTCAGGATCTGACCGCCCACCTGGGGCTTGGCGCCACCGGGGACGTCCAGCTTCTGCTTGTCGACGACCTTGATGTCCTTGCTGCTCATGGAGTGGTCGACGACCTTGCCCATCGACGTCTCCCGGCCGAACAGGTCCGCCCAGGAACCGTAGAACAGGAAGGACTTGTTGGCCGCGAGCCCCACCGCGGAGAACAGCGCCAGCTGGGTCGCCAGCAGGAGCCCGACACGGCCGGCGACCGTACGCCAGCTGCGGCCCGAGAGCTTCGGCCAGAACCAGATGGTGGCCGCGAACAGCAGCACACCGGCGAGGACGGCCAGCGCCAGGACCGTATTACTGGTGAGACCCATGAGCAGTCAGTCGACTTTCTGATGGCAGGACTGGAAATTTCCGGCGGAAGAGTGAACCCGCTGTCCGTCGATGCCGTCCTAGGGGACGCACCACACACCGGAGGCTGTCGCGGCCTTCGGCCACATGATCTCTCGCGGAGCAACGGGAAGCGATGTCTAGCAGGATAGATGGCGATAAGTCGGGACAGGTTCCGAGCAGGGTCCGCCGAATCCTCAGGGGCCCACAGCCGGAGTCGGTGCCCGGCCTGGTAGGTACGGCCGTCATGATCGTCGGCCTTCTGGACATCGCGGCGGGCGTCTTCCCGCGCTTCCGGCACAGCCGGATCCACGCGGTCACCGAGGTGCTGCCCGGCTCCCTCGGACCCTTCGCCGCCGCCCTGTCCATCAGCGCGGGCGTACTGCTCCTGCTGCTCGCCCACGGCCTCAAGCGGCACAAGCGGCGCGCCTGGCGGGCCGCCGTCGTCCTGCTGCCCGCGGGCGCGGCCGCGCAGTTCATCTACCGCCACTCGATCATCGGTGTGGTCATCGCGGCGGTGCTCCTCGCGCTGCTCCTGCGCCACCAGGGCGAGTTCAAGGCGCTGCCGGACCCGCGCAGCCGCTGGAAGGCACTGGCGAACTTCGTCCTGATGAGCGCCGGCTCCATCGGCCTGGGCCTGGTCATCGTCAACGTCCACCCGGGCAAGGTCGTCGGCACCCCGAGCCTGTACGAGCAGATCACCCACGTCGTCTACGGCCTCTTCGGCTTCGAGGGCCCCGTCGACTACGCCGGCCGGGTGTCCTGGACCGTCGGCTACTCCCTCGGCGCACTCGGCATGCTGACCGCCCTCACCACCATCTACCTGGCCCTGCGCCCCGAGCACCCGGCCGCCCGGCTCACCGCCGACGACGAGGGCAGGCTGCGCGAGCTGCTCGCCAGGCACGGCGGACGGGACTCCCTCGGCCACTTCGCCCTCCGCCGCGACAAGGCCGTCGTCTTCTCCCCCAGCGGCAAGGCCGCCGTCACCTACCGCGTCGTCTCCGGCGTGATGCTCGCCTCCGGCGACCCGATCGGCGACGTGGAGGCGTGGCCCGGCGCGATCGAGCGGTTCATGGAGGAGGCCAAGGCCCACTCCTGGACCCCCGCGGTCATGGGCTGCAGCGAGACCGGCGGCGAGGTGTGGACCCGCGAGACCGGACTCGACGCCCTGGAGCTGGGTGACGAGGCGATTGTCGATGTCAAAGACTTCTCCCTCTCGGGCCGCGCCATGCGCAATGTCCGCCAGATGGTGAAGCGCATCGAGCGCAACGGCTACACCACCAAGGTCCGCCGGGTCAGCGAACTGACCGACGCGGAGCTGGAGCAGGTCCGCGGCGCGGCCGAGGCCTGGCGCGGCACCGACACCGAGCGCGGCTTCTCGATGGCTCTCGGCCGCGTCGGCGACCCGGGCGACGGCGACTGCTTCATCGCCACCGCACACCGCGTGGAGGAGGGCGACACCAGCCCCTTCGGCGATCTGAAGGCCATCCAGCACTTCGTGCCGTGGGGCAAGGACGGCATGTCCCTGGAGCTGATGCGCCGCGACCGCGGCGCCGACCCTGGCATGAACGAACTGCTGATCGTCGCCTCCCTGGAAGCGGCCCCGGCCCTCGGCATCGAGCGGGTCTCGCTGAACTTCGCGATGTTCCGCTCGGCACTGGCCCGTGGCGAGAAGATCGGCGCCGGCCCCGTCCTGCGCATGTGGCGCAGCCTGCTGGTCTTCCTCTCGCGCTGGTTCCAGATCGAGTCGCTGTACAAGTTCAACGCGAAGTTCCGCCCCCGCTGGGAGCCGCGCTTCGTGGTCTTCCGCGCCACCCGCGACCTGCCCCGCATCGGCTTCGCCGCCATGCAGGCCGAGGGCTTCGTGACGCTGGCCCTGCCCCGCCTCTTCGCCGCCCGCCGCCGTCCCAAGCCGGTCCGCACCTGTACGCACAACCTGGTGGCGTCCGTCCCGAAGCAGGCCGAACGCGAGGTCCAGGCCGCCTAGGAGTTGTCGTCAAAGTGTCAGGCCCACATCAGGATCGATGCGAGGGTGACGGCTGCTTTGTAGGACTGGGCGGTCTTGTCGTAGCGGGTGGCGATGCCGCGCCACTGCTTCAAGCGGTTGAAGCACCGCTCCACGACGTTGCGGTGCTTGTAGATCTCCTTGTCGAAGGCCGGAGGGCGGCCGCCGAGGCTGCCCTTGCGGGCCCGGTTGCGGACCTGGTCGGCCCGTTCGGGGATGGTGTGCCCGATGCCGCGGCGCCGCAGCCAGGTGCGGATCGCTTTCGAACTGCAGCCCTTGTCGCCGATGACGTGACCGGGCCTGGCGCGGGGCCGGCCGAGGGGCGGGCTCCGGTGCCCCCTTTTCGGGCACCGGCGGCGTGCTGGTGGGCGCGGACGATGGTGGAGTCGACCGACACCAGCCAGTCGATATCACCCGTGGCGTCGGCCTTGGCCTGGGCGGCCTGGAGCATCCGGTCGAACGTGCCGTCCGCCGCCCAGCGGCGGAAGCGGGTGTGGAGGCTGGTCCACGGACCGTACCGTTCGGGGACGTCCCGCCAGGGGACGCCGGTGCGGAACTTCCACACGATCCCGTTCAGGACCATCCGGTCGTCCAGCCGGGGCGCCCCGGCGCGGGCCGGGGCAGCAACGGGCGTATCAGGTCCCACTCGGCACCGGACAGTTCATGGCGACGTATCACCACACCATGATCCACAATCCAAGATCACTTTGACGGCAGGCTCTAGGCCGAACGGCCTGCGTGGGCGAGGGCGCTGGGCGTGCGGCAGCCGACGATCGCCGGAGCCTCGTGGACGAGCGTGTCGTCGGTGAGCGCCTCCACCATGAACAGCGCGAAGTCCACCCGGCGCGTCAGGTTGCCGGCCAGTACCGGGTCGCCCACGTGCCGACTCCATACGGGCAGCCCCTGACTCTCGCCCTCCTCCAGGTCGCTGCCGCGCACCACGGTCCACCGGGTGTCGCTGGCGAACACTCTGCGGCACGCCTCCACCTGGTCGTCGATCTCCACGGCGCGGACGAGTCTGGCCAGCCGGGTGACGATCCTGACGGTCGTTCTGAACCTCCACGAGTAGCGGTCCTTGCCGTCGCGCGTGATGTGCCAGCCGCAGGAGAAGACCAGCCGCGCGCCCGGCCGTGCGTGGTCGAGCACCGCCTGAGCCGTGCCCGAGGAGTACTGCTGGACGCCCCACGGCGCCAGCACCGTCAGCACCCCGTCGCAGCCGGCCACCGCCCGCCGGATCACCTCGGGGTCGTTCGTGGGGCCGGGCACGACGGTCATCCGGCCCTCGAAGGCGGCGAGCTTCGGCACACTGCGCTCCCGGCACACGCCGACCACCTCATAGCCGCGCTCGAGTGCGTGCCGGACCATGTACTGCCCGAGCTTCCCCGAGGCTCCGATGATGCAGACCTTCTTCACGCGATCCGTGCCCATGGCGCAGCCCTTTCGCCGCCTCGTCAACCTTACGCTGTAAGGCACGGTAGCCTTATGCTGTAAGGCAATCAAGAGGCGCGGAGAAGGAGGAGTGGATGCCCGAGGGAGGCAAGGGCCGGCGCGGGACCTCGGCGCGTACCCCGCTCAGCCGCGAGCGCGTGATCCGCGCGGCGGTGGCCGTCGCGGACGAGAAGGGGGCGACCGCGCTCACGATGCGGGCCATCGCCGAACCGCTGGGCGTCGAGGCGATGTCGCTCTACCACCACGTGGCCGGCCGGGAGGACATTCTCGACGGCATGGTGGACGCGGTGTTCGACGAGATCGAACTGCCGCAGGGCGGCACAGACTGGAAGAGCGCGATGCGCCGCCGCGCGGAGTCCGTCCGCGCCGCCCTGCGACGCCATCCGTGGGCCGTCGGTCTGATGGACTCCCGCTCCCGGCCCGGCCCCGCGACCCTGCGCCACCATGACGCCGTCCTCGGCGTCCTGCGCGCCGGCGGGTTCTCCGTCCCCATGGCCGTGCACGCCTTCTCGCTGATCGACAGCTACCTGTACGGCTTCGTGCTCCAGGAGCTGAGCCTGCCGTTCAGCGATCCGGCGGAACGGGACGAGGTCACGGGCGCCATCCTCCGGGAGATGCCCGCCGACACCTACCCCCACCTCGCGGAGGTGGCCACCGAGCACGTCCTCAACCCCGGCTACGACCACGCGGACGAGTTCACCTTCGGGCTCACCGTCATTCTCGACGCCCTGCGGCCCGACGAGGGTGAGGCCCGGCTCTGATCCCCGGGACGCGAGCCGCGCTCAGGGGCTGCCATATCCAGGTCAGCCCTACCCTTGACCCATGAACACCAAGCGCGGAGCCATCGACCGGGGCCGGGTCGCAGGACTGCCCGAATGGGACCGCTGCGCGGTCATGGGCGTCGTCAACGTGACCCCCGACTCCTTCTCCGACGGCGGTCGCTGGTTCGACACCACCGCCGCCGTCAAGCGCGGGCTCGACCTGGTGGCCCAGGGCGCCGACCTCGTGGACGTCGGCGGCGAGTCCACCCGTCCCGGCGCCTCCCGCGTCGACGAGGAGGAGGAGCTGCGCCGTGTCGTCCCGGTGGTGCGCGGCCTGGCCTCCGAGGGCGTCACCGTCTCCGTCGACACCATGCGGGCGACCGTCGCCGCCCGGGCCGTCGACGCCGGAGCCGCCCTGGTCAACGACGTCAGCGGCGGCCTCGCCGACCCCGGCATGATCCCGGCCGTCGCCGCCGCCGAGGTCCCCTTCGTGGTCATGCACTGGCGCGGCTTCAGCGCCGACATGAACAGCCTCGCCGTCTACGACGACGTGATCGCCGAGGTCACCGCCGAACTCCGGGCCCGGATCGACGCGGTCGTCGCCGGCGGCATCGCCCCCGAGCGGCTCCTCGTCGACCCCGGCCTCGGCTTCGCCAAGAACGCCGACCACGACCTGGCGCTGGTCGCGCACATGGCCGACCTGCGCGCCCTCGGCTTCCCGCTGCTGGTCGCCGCCTCACGGAAGCGCTTCCTCGGCCGGGTCCTGGCCGGCGGCACGGACGCCGCCCCGCCGCCGGCCCGCGAACGGGACGCCGCCACGGCCGCCGTCTCCGCGATCGCCGCGCACCAGGGTGCCTGGGCCGTACGGGTCCACGAGGTACGGGCGACCGCGGACGCGGTTCGGGTGGCCCGCGCCGTGGAAGGGGCACTCTGACCCTCATCGACCGACAAGGAGAACAGTGAGCAGAACCGACATCGAAGCGGTCGAAGAGGTCAACACGGCCTTCTACGAGGCAATGGAGCGGGGGGACTTCGACGCTCTGTCGGCACTCTGGCTGGAGGACGAGATCTCCTGCGTGCATCCCGGCTGGCCGGTGCTCTCCGGCCGGGGCGAGGTACTGCGCTCGTACGCGCTGATCATGTCCCACACCGAGTACATCCAGTTCTTCCTCACCGACACCAAGGTGGCCGTCATAGGTGACACGGCACTGGTGACATGCACCGAGAACATCCTCAGCGGCGGACCCGCCGAGGACGGCGGAGAGCTCGGCCCGCTCGTCGGCCAGCTGGTCGTCGCCACGAATGTGTTCCGACGCACATCGAGGGGCTGGCGCCTGTGGTCCCACCACGGTTCTCCCGTCCTCACGGAGTCCGACGAGGACGACGAGGACCCCTCCTCCTGACCCCTACGGCGGGGGCCGGACTGTTTCGCAGGTAAATTCGAAGTCGGACGACGCCGACCGCACTCGGCGCAGGCCCATGGCCCCGGGGAGCACCGGGACCGGAAGCACTTACGAAAGCAGGAGTGATTCGCGTGGATCGTGTCGCGCTGCGCGGCCTCAAGGCTCGCGGGCACCACGGCGTCTTCCCCCGGGAGCGCGAGGAGGGCCAGACCTTCATCGTCGACCTCGTGCTGCACCTCGACACCCGCCCGGCGGCGGCCGGGGACGACCTGGCGAAGACCGTGCACTACGGGGTGGTCGCCGAGGAGGTCGTCGACGTCGTCCAGGGCGAGCCCGTCGACCTGATCGAGACCCTGGCCGAGCGGATCGCCCAGCAGTGTCTGAAGCACGAAGCGGTGGCGCAGGTGGAGGTCGTCGTCCACAAGCCGGACGCTCCCATCACCGTCCCCTTCGACGACGTGACCATCACGATCACCCGGAGCCGCGCATGAACAACGGACTGAACGCTCAGAGCGACCCCACCGTCCAGCCGGTACCCGCCTCCGTCGTCGAGGCGGTCGACGCGGCGGACGTGACCCTGTCCAACCCCAAATGGGCCGTCATCGCGCTCGGCGCGAACCTCGGCAACCGCCTGGAGACCCTCCAGGGCGCCATCGACGCCCTCGGCGACACCCCCGGCCTGCGGGTCAAGGCCGTCTCCCCCGTCTACGAGACCGAGCCGTGGGGCGTCGAGGCCGGCTCGCAGCCCTCGTACCTCAATGCGGTCATCGCGGTGAAGACCACCCTGCCCCCGTCCTCGCTGCTGGAGCGCGGGCAGGCCATCGAGGAGGCCTTCGACCGCGTCCGCGAGGAGCGCTGGGGCCCGCGCACGATCGACGTCGACATCGTGGCGTACGCCGACCGCGTCTGCGACGACCCGGTCCTCACCCTCCCGCACCCCCGTGCCCACCAGCGCGCCTTCGTGCTGGCCCCCTGGCACGACATCGACCCGGAGGCCCAGCTCCCGGGCCGGGGCCCGGTCGCCGGCCTCCTGGCCGGAATCGGCCTGAGCGGCGTCACGCCGCGCCCCGACCTGGAACTCCACCTCCCCGAGTAGTCGTTAGTAGCCTGTTCACGGCTACTCGCTGAAAGTGGGGACGGGCAAGTGAAGCAACTGAGGCCGGGGGTCCTGGCGGGCATCTTCGTGGTCGCCGGGGTCCTGTCCTGGGCCGGTGCCCGGCTGTGGAACGCGTACGGCACCCTGCCGGGCGTTCCGCTGGCCGCGCCGATCGTCCTGGGGGCCATTGCCGTGGTGCTGCTGGCCACCGCACTGTCCCTGAAGGCCCGGCTCAAGGCCCAGCGGGAGCGCCGCCCGGGCGCGAAGGGCGTGGAGCCGCTCATGGCGGCCCGCGCGGTGGTCTTCGGACAGGCCAGCGCGCTGGTGGCCGCGCTGGTGGCGGGCATGTACGGCGGTGTGGGGGTCTTCCTGCTGACCGACTCCCTCGATGTCCCCGCCCGCCGCGACCAGGCCTGGTACGCCGGATTCTCCGTCCTGGCAGGCATCGCGGTCATCGCCGCCGCACTCTTCCTGGAGCGCGTCCTGAAGCTCCCCGAGGACGAGGACCCCGCCCCGGAGACCCCCGCCCGGGCGTAGGGCGTCCCGTTCGCCGTCAGGCCTCCCACGGGGCGCGGACCAGGTGCCCGTTCACCAGGACGTCAGGATGGGGTGCGCGCCGGAAGCCCACAGCATCGGTCCCCCTCCGCGAACTGAAGTCTCGGAGGGGGACCGGAGCGGACAGCGCTGACAGTGCCGCTAGCGAGCCATGATGAGGCTCATCGCCTCGGCCCGGGTGGCCGTGGTACGGAGCTGGCCCCGAACTGCGGACGTGGTGGTCTTGGCGCCCGGCTTGCGGATGCCGCGGACCGACATGCACATGTGCTCCGCCTCGATCACCACGATGGCCCCGCGTGCGTCAAGGATCTCCATCAGGGAGTCCGCTATCTGCGTCGTGAGGCGCTCCTGGACCTGCGGTCGGCGGGCGTAGACCTCCACAAGGCGGGCGAGCTTCGACAGGCCCGTGATCTTGCCGTTCTCCGACGGGATGTAGCCGACGTGCGCGACTCCGTGGAACGGCAGCAGATGGTGCTCACACAGGGAAACGATCTCGATGTCCTTCACCAGGACCATCTCGTCATGCCCCAGGTCGAACACCGTCGTCAGTACGTCCTCCGGCTCCTGCCACATGCCGGCGAGGATCTCCCGGTAGGCACGCGCCACGCGCGCCGGCGTCTCCAGGAGGCCCTCGCGGTCCGGGTCCTCGCCGACCGCGATCAGGAGTTCACGGACCGCAGCCTCCGCGCGCTTCTCGTCGAACTCGCCGATCCTGCCCTCGCCACCGGTCAGGGTCACTGGGTCGGTCATCTCATCCTCGTTCCTGTCCGCACACGCGGTCGTACTCATGTGCCGCGCCCCCCAGGCTAGAGCCTGGGGGGCGCGGCTTCCATTCCGGGTGGGTCGACCCTCCGGCTACTCCGGGAGGTCCTCCGGAGCCACCTCGATGCCCTTCTCCGTGGAGACCGGCGTGACGGCGGACGTGCCGTTCGCCGCGTTCGTCAGCTGCAGCTCCTTGGGGGAGAGCACCGGCGGACGGGTGGAGGGGGTGCGGCGGGAGGATCCGGTCCACGCGGGGCGGGCCGGACGCTTGACGATGGTCGAGAAGATCTCGGCGATCTCCTCCTTGCCCAGCGTCTCCTTCTCCAGCAGCGCGAGGACCAGGTTGTCGAGGACGTCGCGGTTCTCGACGAGGATCTCCCAGGCCTCGTTGTGCGCGGTCTCGATGAGCTTCTTGACCTCTTCGTCGACCAGCGCCGCGACCTCTTCCGAGTAGTCCCGCGGGTGCGACATCTCGCGGCCCAGGAACGGCTCGGTGTTGTCGCCGCCGAACTTGATCGCGCCGAGGCGCTCGGTCATGCCGTACTGCGTGACCATGGCCCGCGCCGTGGCCGTGGCCTTCTCGATGTCGTTCGCCGCGCCCGTGGTCGGGTCGTGGAAGACCAGCTCCTCGGCCGCGCGCCCGCCCAGCATGTACGCCAGCTGGTCGAGCATCTCGTTGCGCGTGGTCGAGTACTTGTCCTCGTCGGGCAGGACCATGGTGTAGCCCAGGGCCCGGCCGCGGGACAGGATCGTGATCTTGTGGACCGGGTCGGAGTTCGGCGAGGCCGCCGCGACCAGGGCGTGTCCGCCCTCGTGGTACGCGGTGATCTTCTTCTCGCGGTCCGACATGATCCGGGTCCGCTTCTGCGGGCCCGCCACGACACGGTCGATCGCCTCGTCCAGGACGTGGTTGTCGATCAGCTTCTTGTCCGAGCGGGCCGTGAGGAGCGCGGCCTCGTTGAGGACGTTGGAGAGATCGGCACCGGTGAAGCCCGGGGTGCGGCGGGCGACGGCGCCCAGGTCCACGTCCGGGGCGACCGGCTTGCCCTTCTGGTGGACCTTGAGGATCTCCAGACGGCCCTGCATGTCGGGACGGTCGACCGCGATCTGCCGGTCGAAGCGGCCCGGGCGCAGGAGCGCCGGGTCGAGGATGTCGGGCCGGTTCGTGGCGGCGATCAGGATGACGCCGCCCTTCACGTCGAAGCCGTCCATCTCGACGAGCAGCTGGTTGAGGGTCTGCTCGCGCTCGTCGTGGCCGCCGCCGAGGCCCGCACCGCGGTGCCGGCCGACGGCGTCGATCTCGTCGACGAAGACGATCGCCGGGGCGTTGGCCTTGGCCTGCTCGAACAGGTCGCGGACACGCGAGGCACCGACGCCGACGAACATCTCGACGAAGTCGGAACCGGAGATCGAGTAGAAGGGAACACCCGCCTCGCCCGCGACGGCGCGCGCGAGCAGGGTCTTGCCGGTGCCGGGCGGGCCGTAGAGGAGCACGCCCTTGGGGATCTTGGCGCCGACGGCCTGGAACTTCGCCGGCTCCTGGAGGAACTCCTTGATCTCGTGGAGTTCCTCGACGGCCTCGTCCGAGCCCGCGACGTCGGCGAACGTGGTCTTCGGGGTGTCCTTGGTGATCAGCTTGGCCTTGGACTTCCCGAAGTTCATGACTCGGGAGCCGCCGCCCTGCATCTGGTTCATCAGGAACAGGAAGACAACGACGATGAGGACGAAGGGCAGGAGCGAGAGCAGCACGCTCAGGAACGGGCTGGTCTTGTCCGGGGTGACGGAGTAGCCGTCCGGGATCTGACCGGCGTCGTATTTGGTCTGGAGGGTCTGGGCGAGCTGGACGCCCTGATCCCCGATGTAGTTGGCCTGGAACTTGGTGCCGTCGTGCTTGCCGAGCTTCTCGCCTTGCTTGAGCTCAATCTTGATCATCTGGCTGTCGCCGGTGGTCAGCTTGGCTGTCTCCACCTGGCCAGTGTTGATCGCCTTGATGACCTCGCTGGTGTCCACCGACTTGTAGCCGCCGCCGGAGCCGACGACATTCATCAACACGACCACGGCGAGGACGGCCAGCACGATCCACATGACCGGCCCACGGAAGTATCGCTTCACGTCCATCCATACGGGGCGCCAGGCGCCCCGTCCCTCCTGCCCGTAGGTAAATGCTGCTGTGTGAGTAAAGACTGTTCTTCGGAATGTACCCCTGAATTGTCACCCGCGGCCCGTGGGACGGGTGACAGACCCGCCTTCCCCTGCTCCAACGGCGGGAACCGCCCCCGGGTTCCCCGGCCGGGCCGGTGGTTCCCAGGGGGGGCCGGTCGGGGTCAGCCGCCGTAGACGTGCGGGGCGAGGGTGCCGACGAACGGCAGGTTGCGGTACTTCTCCGCGTAGTCGAGGCCGTAGCCCACGACGAACTCGTTCGGGATGTCGAAGCCGACCCACTTCACGTCGATCGCGACCTTCGCGGCCTCGGGCTTGCGCAGCAGCGTGACGACCTCCAGAGAGGCCGGCTGGCGGGAGCCCAGGTTCGACAGCAGCCAGGACAGCGTCAGCCCGGAGTCGATGATGTCCTCGACGATCAGGACGTGCTTGTCCTTGATGTCGGTGTCCAGGTCCTTGAGGATCCGCACCACGCCGGAGGACTGGGTTCCGGCGCCGTACGAGGACACCGCCATCCAGTCCATGGTGAGCGGGGTGGACAAGGCGCGCGCCAGGTCCGCCATCACCATGACAGCGCCCTTGAGCACGCCGACGATGAGCAGGTCCTTGCCCGCGTACTCCGCGTCGATCTTCGCGGCCAGCTCGGCCAGCTTCGCGTCGATCTCTTCCTTGGTGATGAGCACCGACTGGAGGTCGTTGCCCATGTCCTTCTCGTCCACCCGCATCACTTTCGTTGTCGGCCGGGGCTCCGGGGTGGCCCCCGGAGGACTCAGCCGTGTTTCAGCACCAATCAGCCCTGCCGGATGACAAGTCTGCCACCCTGGCGCTGGGCCTCCACCCGGCCGGGCAGGTTGATGGCACCCTGACCGCGCCATCCGGTGATGAGGCGGTCGACTTCCTCGATGTGGCGCGCGAAGAGGGAGCCCGCGGGGGAGCCGGCGGCGACGACGGCCCTGCGCAGCACCCGGCGGCGGACGGCCGGGGGGAGGGCGTACAGCTTGGCGCACTCCAGGCGGCCGTCCTCGTCGCGTACGCCGCGGTCCGCCTCGGCGGCCCAGGCGTCGAGCGCGTCGGCGTCGTCGCGGGAGAGCTGGGCGGTACGGGCGAGGGCCTCCACGACACCCTTGCCGAGCGCCTTCTCCAAGGCGGGCAGTCCCTCGTGGCGCAGGCGGGAGCGGGTGTAGGCGGGGTCCATGTTGTGCGGGTCGTCCCAGACGGCCAGGGACTGCACCATGCACGCCTTGCGGGCGGTCTGCCGGTCGACCTGGAGGAAGGGGCGGCGGTAGCGGTGGCTGCGTCCGGGACCGCCGGAGACTTCGGCCATGCCGGAGAGCGAGCGGATGCCGGATCCGCGGGCGAGTCCCAGCAGGACGGTTTCCGCTTGATCGTCCCGAGTGTGGCCGAGCAGCACCGCGGCGGCACCGAGGCGGTCGGCGGCCTCGTCCAGGGCGCCGTAGCGGGCGTCGCGGGCGGCGGCCTCGGGGCCTGCGCCGCGGCCGACGCGCACGGCGACGGACTCCACCGGGTCCAGGCCGAGGGAGGTCATGCGGGCGACGACTTCGGCGGCCCGCTGGTCGGAGCCGGCCTGCAGTCCGTGGTCGACGGTGATGCCGCCGGCCCGGATACCGAGTTTGGGGGCCTCGAAGGCGAGGGCCGAGGCGAGGGCCATGGAGTCGGCGCCGCCGGAGCAGGCGACGAGCACGAGTGGCGGGGTGCCCGAGCCGGTGCGACGGTCGGCACGGGGGATGCCTCCGGACGGAGTCCGGGGGAGGTCGGTGAGGTCGGTGAGGACGTCGTGGAGTACGCGGCGGACCGCCAGGCGTATCGCCGCGACCGCAGGATGGGGACCCATGTCCGGTGCCCTTCGATGGAGTTGGGATGCCTCGGAGGCTTCGGGTGGTGTGCGGGGGCGCTTGCCCGACTACCCCCGCAGAACGGAGAGGATGTCACTCAGAGTGCGTCGATGGTGACAGAACCGAGCCGTTCCCCGAGCATCGCACGCCCTTCTACGGCTCACGGTCCCTCGGACGGGTGATGCTGCTTCCCCCAGTGAGACATGTTTAGGCCTCTCCGTCACGTGTGGCGCGGGTGAACGTGGGAGAAGGGCCGGGACCGTGCGGCACGGGCCCGCCGGCGCGCGGCGGGCCCGTGCGCCCGGGTGTCAGCCCTCCCGGTCCTCCCCGCCGGTCTCCCCTCCCGTCTCGCCCCCCTTGCCGTGGACCCTGGCCACCCAGTCCGCGGGCCGGTCGATCTCCGCCTTGGTGGGCAGCGTGTTCGGTGAGGTCCAGACCCGGTTGAAGCCGTCCATGCCCACCTGGCCGACGACGGCACGCACGAAGCGCTCGCCGTCGCGGTACTGGCGCAGCTTGGCGTCGAGGCCGAGCAGCTTGCGCAGGGCGGCGTCGAGCCGACCCGCTCCGCTGGCGCGGCGCTGCTGGAACTTCTCCCGGATCTCGGCGACCGAGGGCACCACCTGGGGGCCGACGCCGTCCATGACGAAGTCGGCGTGGCCCTCCAGCAGGGACATGACGGCGGTGAGGCGGCCGAGGATCTCGCGCTGCTCGGGGGTCTGCACGAGCTCGACGAGGGAGCGGCCCTCGTCTCCGCGCTCGGCGTCGGGGCGGGCGCCGGCGAAGGACTGGGCGGCCTCCCGGATGCGTTCGAGGACGGTCATCGGGTCCACGTCGGTGGCGCCGAGAAACGTCTGGATCTCGCCTTCGAGGTGGGCCCGCAGCCACGGGACGGCCGTGAACTGGGTACGGTGCGTCTCCTCGTGCAGGCAGACCCAGAGCCGGAAGTCGTGCGGGGCCACCTCCAGCTCGCGCTCGACGTGCACGATGTTCGGGGCGACGAGCAGCAGCCGGCCGCCCGCCGCGGAGGCCGGCAGGTCGCGGGAGACGGGCGCGAAGGTCTCGTACTGCCCCAGGACCCGAGAGGCCAGGAAGCTGAGCAGCATGCCCAGCTCGACGCCGGTGACCTTGCCGCCGACGGCCCCGAGCACGGCTCCGCCGGGGGCGGCCGCGCGGCGGTCCTGCATCTTGCCGAGGAGCGGCATGAGCAGCTCCCGGAATCCGGCGACGTTGGCCTTGACCCAGCCGGCCCGGTCGACGACCAGGACGGGGGTGTCGGGGACGGCGGCGCCGTCCGGGATCATCCGGGTGAACTCGCGTACGTGCCGTTCCGAGGTCCTGGCGTGCCCGCGCAGCTCGGCGACGACGGCCCGTGCCTCGTCCCGGGTGACCTCCGGGCCGGGCCGTACCAGCCGGGTCGCGGTCGCGACCGCGAGGTTCCAGTCGACCATCTCCGCACCACTGATGCTCGTCATGCGTCAACCGTACGTGGGGGAGGCGTCCTGCGGACCCCTTACGGAGCGCCCGCGACAGCTGCGGCCAGCTTGTCGAGGCCCTTCTCGGCACCCTGGGGGCCGGGGCTGTTCGCCGTGAGGAAGGCGAAGGCGAGGAGCCTGCCGGCGGGGTCGACCACGGTGCCGGACAGGGAGTTCACTCCGGTGAGGGTGCCGGTCTTGGCGCGGACCAGGCCGGCCGCCGGGGAGGTGCCCGCGTTGCGGGCGCGCAGGGTCCCGGTGAATCCGGCGACGGGCAGCCCGGTGAGGACGGGCCGCAGCTCGGGGTGCTGCGGGTCGGCGGCCTTGGTGAGCAGGCCGGTCAGCAGGCTTGCGCTGACCTTGTCGGCGCGGCTCAGTCCGCTGCCGTCGGCGAAGCGGGAGCCGCTCGTGTCGATGCCGAGGGCGGCGAGCCGTTCGGTGACGGCCTTCTCGGCCCCCTCGAAGCTGGCGGGCCGGCCGGAGGCGAGGGCGGTCTGCCGGGCGAGGGCCTCGGCGATGTCGTTGTCGCTGTTGGTCAGCATCCGCTCGACGAGGCCGGCCACCGGGGCGGACCGGGTGACGGCCAGCGGCTGGACACCGGCCGCCGGCCTGGCCCGGGCGGGTTCCCCGGTGACCGTGATGCCGCGCTCCGCCAGCAGGGCGCCGAAGGCGCGGGCGGCGGCACCGGCCGGGTCGTCGGTGCGGTCCACGGGCCCGGAGACGGAGTCGTCGGGGCGGCCCTCGTCGGCCGCCAGTGCGGTCACCGGGGCGATGTTGGGGTTGACGCCGATCGGGTGCCGGACGGGGCCGCTGTAGAGGCTGTCGTCGTACCCGAGGGTCACGGTGTCGGTGCCGGCGGCCTTGAGCGCCTGCGCGGCGTCGGCGGCGAGGACGACGAGACTGCCGCCGGCACCGGCGGGGTTCTTCCGCTTCGCGGTGAGGGAGGGGTCGCCGCCGCCGACGAGGACGATCTGGCCGGGGGCGGCGCCGGGCACGACGGTGGTCCTGATCCGGTGCTCGG
Source organism: Streptomyces sp. PCS3-D2 (assembly GCF_000612545.2). Classification (GTDB taxonomy): domain Bacteria; phylum Actinomycetota; class Actinomycetes; order Streptomycetales; family Streptomycetaceae; genus Streptomyces. Next base: position 3,403,929 of record NZ_CP097800.1, read on the forward strand.
GCCCGAGCGCGGCCAGGACGGCGGCCGCGGTGGCGATCTTGACGGTGGAGGCGGGCGTCATCGCGGTCCGCGCCCCGGACTCGTAGAGCACCTGTCCGGTGGCGGTGTCCACGACGGAGGCGGTACGGACGGTGCCGAGGGCCGGATCGGCCAGCAGCGGGCCCAGCCTGGCGGCCAGTGTGCCGGCCGGTGCGGCCGCGGCGGCCTGCCCCTGCGGAACGCCGGGCCCGACGGCGGCCAGGACCCCGGGGGCACTGGGCGCGGCCTGCGGAAGGCGCTCGGCGCCGGCCGCGCCACCGTGATCTGCACCACCCGTGCGGCTCCAGGAGGCAGCCGCGTCCCGCTCGGCCTTACGCTGGCCGGAGTCCCACGGACCGGCGGCGGTCACGGCTGCCACCGACAGGGCGAGGCCGGCGACGGCCGCACCCGCGGTGAGCTGCCACGTCTTGACCAATGGCATCTCGGACCAGCCCCTTTCGCGATCACACATATGCGTGAGGGACACTTAACCACTGCGTCTTGCCGCGAGCATGGCACCCCACCCGAGAGGGACGGGCCGGACGCGCACGCAGTTGAATCAATGCCGTCTCGAAGCAATGAAGCTGATCATGGAGGAGCAGGACGTGGAGTTCGACGTCACCATCGAGATCCCCAAGGGTTCGCGGAACAAGTACGAGGTGGACCACGAGACCGGCCGGATCCGTCTGGACCGTCGCCTCTTCACCTCGACCAGCTACCCGGCCGACTACGGCTTCGTCGAGAACACCCTCGGTGAGGACGGCGACCCGCTGGACGCGCTGGTCATCCTCGACGAGCCGACCTTCCCGGGCTGCCTGATCAAGTGCCGCGCCATCGGCATGTTCCGCATGACGGACGAGGCGGGCGGCGACGACAAGCTGCTCTGCGTGCCGGCCTCCGACCCGCGCGTCGAGCACCTGCGCGACATCCACCACGTGTCCGAGTTCGACCGCCTGGAGATCCAGCACTTCTTCGAGGTCTACAAGGACCTGGAGCCGGGCAAGTCGGTCGAGGGCGCGAACTGGGTCGGCCGCGCCGAGGCCGAGGCCGAGATCGAGGCCTCGTACAAGCGCCTGGAGGCGCAGGGCGGCCACCACTGAGCCCAGGCTCGGTGGTAGCTGGGCCGGGGCACTCCCCCGCGCCCTCCGAAGCATGACGGCGGGCGGCATTCCCTCGGGGATGCCGCCCGCCGTCGTGCTTCCGGGGGAGCCAGGTTTCGACGGGGAGGAAACGGTTCCGCATACTGATGATCCGGGTGATCACGAACAGGAGGACGCGTGGCGGAGGCCGACGGGGCGGAGGACAGGAAGCCCCAGTCCGACGAGGCGCACAGCGCCTTCACGCCGCCTCCGGGCATGGAGCCGGACACGGCCGACGACGACCAGCCCACCTCCGAGTTCGTCCGCCCGCCGAACACCGGTCCGGCCCCGCCCGAGCCGGAGGGCTCGGCCTTCGCCGCGCCGGCCACCTACAGCGCCGCGCAATCCCCTCCCGCCTACACCCCCGGCCAGGGCTTCCCCGCCGTCCGGCTGAAGGAGTCGCCCTGGCAGGACCGCATGCGCACGATGCTGCGCATGCCGGTCGACGTGCGCCCCGTACCGGACCTCGTGCAGCGGCCGAGCGAGGCGGGGCCCGCCGTGGGCCGCGTGCTCGACCTGACGCTGCGCATCGGCGAGCTGCTGCTGTCGGGCGGCGAGGGCTCCGAGGACGTGGAGGCGGCGATGTTCGCCGTGGCCCGCTCCTACGGGCTGGACCGCTGCGAGCCGACGGTCACCTTCACCATGCTGTCGATCACGCACCAGCCGTCGCTGGTCGACGATCCGGTCTCGGCGAGCCGGACGGTGCGCCGCCGGGGCACCGACTACACCCGTCTGGCGGCGGTGTTCCGGCTGGTGGCCGACATCAGCTCGCCGGACACCGACATCACGCTGGAAGAGGCCTACCGGCGCCTCGCCGAGATCCGGCGCAACCGGCACCCGTACCCCACGTGGGTGCTGACGGCGGCCGCGGGGCTGCTCGCCGGGGCCGCCTCGGTGCTGGTCGGCGGCCGGGTGCTGGTCTTCTGCGCGGCCGCGCTGGGCGCGGTCCTCGGTGACCGGCTCGCGTGGCTGTGCGCCGGGCGCGGGCTGCCGGAGTTCTACCAGTTCGTGGCCGCCGCGATGCCGCCGGCCGCCTTCGGGGTGGCGCTCAAGCTCGCGGAGATCGAGGACATCAAGGCCTCCGCCGTGATCACCGGCGGACTGTTCGCGCTGCTGCCCGGGCGGGCCCTGGTCGCGGCCGTGCAGGACGGCCTGACGGGCTTCTACATCACCGCGGCCGCCCGGCTCCTGGAGGTCATGTACCTCTTCATCGGCATCATCATGGGCGTACTGGTCGTGCTCTATCTCGGCCTCCAGCTGGGCGCCTCGCCCAAGCCGGAGGAGGTCCTCCAGATCACCGAGCGGCCGCTGATCCAGATCGCGGCGTCGATGGTGCTGGTCTTCACCTTCGCGATCCTGCTCCAGCAGGAACGCTCGACCGTCTGGATCGTGACCCTGAACGGCGGGGTGGCGTGGGTGACGTTCGGAGCGCTGCACTACGCGGGCGGGATCCCGCCCGTGCCGGCCACCGCCGTCGCGGCCGGACTGGTGGGCCTCTTCGGCCAGCTCTTCTCCCGCTACCGCTTCGCCTCCGCCCTGCCGTACGTCACGGCCGCCATCGGGCCGCTGCTGCCGGGTTCGGCGACGTACTACGGGCTGCTGCTGATCGCCGAGGACCGGCTCAACGAGGGGCTCGGCTCCCTGGTGAACGCCGCGGCCATCGCGCTGGCCATCGCGATCGGGGTCAACCTGGGGTCGGAGACCTCCCGGCTGTTCATGCGCATCCCGGGGGCGGCGAGCGCCGGAAGCCGCGCGGCGGCGAAGCGGACCCGGGGCTACTGACGGCCGCCGGCGGCCCTGCGTCCGGGCGTCGGGGACGCGGAACGGGCCGCACCCCCTGCCCCGGTGGGGCGGGCGTACGGCCCGTTCGGCGCGTGCGGTCTCAGCGCTTGGCGTGGCGCCCGCGCTGACCCGGGGCCTGCGGGCCGGTGCCGTCGTCGGCGGCGACGGCCTCCGGGGCCCGGCCGGCGGCCGCCTTGGCCTCCTTGCGGGCCTTCAGCACCTCGAAGGCGACCGGGATGACGGACAGCAGGACGATGCCGACGAGGATCGGCTCGACGTTGTCCTTGATGAAGGAGATCTGCCCGAGCCAGTAGCCCGCGACGGTGACGCCCGCGCCCCACCCGATGCCGCCGATGATGTTGTAGGTGAGGAAGGTGCGGTACTTCATCGTGCCGGCGCCCGCGACCATCGGGGCGAAGGTGCGGATGATCGGCACGAAGCGGGCGAGCACGATGGCCTTGGGGCCGTGCTTGTCCATGAACTCGTGCGCCTTGTCCAGGTTCTCCCGCTTGAAGAGCTTGGAGTTCGGACGGTTGAAGAGCTTCGGCCCGAAGAACTTGCCGATCATGTAGCCGACCTGGTCGCCGATGATGGCCGCGGCGACGATGAGGGTGCAGACCAGCCACAGCGGCTGCTTGATGTACTGCCCGTCCGCGACCAGCAGACCGGCGGTGAACAGCAGGGAGTCGCCGGGGAGGAAGGCGAAGAGACCCGACTCGGCGAAGACGATGACCAGGATGCCGATCAGACCGAAGTGCGAGATCAGGTAGTCCGGGGACAGCCACTCAGGGCCGAGCGCAAGCGTATACACGGGTTCCGGGCTCTCCTGGATCGAGGGGGACGTGCCGATGGGGGCGGTTTCAATTATCAACGCACACGACCCCCGCCCGGTTCCAGGTACCGGCGGGGGTCGCCTGCGGGATATTCCGCTTACACCTGGCGCACGGCGTTCGCGAGGATCGCGTTGCGCAGGTGCGCCGCGAAGCCCGGCTTCATCGCATCGTAGAACGCCGTGAAGCGCTCGTCCGCCACGTACATCTCGCCGAGGCAGGTGTGCATCTCGTAGGGGCAGTCGTAGAACCACGTGTGGATGTGCAGGCGGTGCTCCTCTGCGAGGTCCATCGCACGCTCGCCGTCGGCGGCTTCGCCCGCCTCCATGGCCGCCGCGTAGCGGCGGCCCCATGCGGCGGACTCGTCCTGGATCCGCTGCCAGTCGTCCTTGGTGTACGAGGCCGCCCGGCGCTGCGACTCGGCGTACGCCTCGGTGTCGCCCCAGCGCTCCTCGGCCTCCTGTGCGTAACGCTCCGGGTCCTTGTCCCCGAAGACCTCGAACTTCTCCTCGGGCGTGAGGTTGATGCCCATCTTCTTCGCCTCCATGGCGTGCTCAACGGCCTTGGCCATCTGCTGGAGCCGGGCGATCCGGTCGGTCAGCAGGGCATGCTGCCGGCGCAGATGCTCCTGTGGATCCGACTGCGGGTCGTCCAGCAGGACCGCGACCTCGTCGAGGGGGAAGCCGAGCTCCCGGTAGAACAGGATCCGCTGAAGCCGGTCCAGGTCGGCGTCGTCGTACCGCCGGTGTCCCGCGCTGCTGCGGCCGCTCGGGGAGAGCAGGCCGATCTCGTCGTAGTGGTGCAGGGTGCGCACCGTGACGCCGGCGAAACCGGCGACCTGGCCCACGGAGTAGCCCATCGCTTCCCTCCTCTGCTCGGGTACGCCCTTCACTGTGGTTCCTCACGCCGCGTGAGGTGCAAGCCCTTTCCGCCGGCTACCTGCTCAGGCCCCGGTAGCGGCCCACCGCCAGCGGGAAGAAGACCGCGAGCAGCAGGAGCGGCCAGGCGACCGCCGGCAGGGCCGCGTGGTCGGCGGCCCACGAGGGCGCGGCCGCGCGGGTCGAGGCCGGTGGTCGGCTCGTCCAGAAACAGCACCTGCGGGTCCGTGATCAGGGAGGCGGCGAGGTCGAGCCGGCGCCGCATACCGCCGCTGTACTGCCTGGCCCCCTTCCGGCCGGTGTCCGCGAGGCCGAAGCGCTCCAGCGGTTCGTCGGCGCGCCGCCCGGCCCGGCGCGCGCCCAGGTGGTGGAGGCGGCCGAACAGGTCCAGGTTCTGCCGGCCGTCCGGCCCCTCGCCCCGCCCGGCACCCCGCCCTTCACCTAACCCATGGCCTTGGTGCCGTCGATGGATTCGCGGACGATGTCCGCATGGCCCGCGTGCCGGGCGAACTCCTCCACCAGGTGCAGCAGCATCCAGCGGACCGAGACCTTGGCGTCCTTCGGGAACCACGGCGCCGGCGGCAGCGGAAAGGTGGCGTCCAGGCTCGGGACGGCGGCGACGAAGGCCTCCGTCTCCTGTCGGATCCCGTCCCAGAACTCCAGGACCGAGGCCACGGACTCGCCCTCGGCGAGCCGGAAGGCGTTCGCGTAGTCCTCCTCGGTGCGCTGCCGTTCGTTCGGCTTCCGCTGGGCCATGCGCAGCCAGCTCAGCTCGCACTCGGCCACGTGCTTGAGCAGCCCGGACAGGCTGAGCTCGCTGGCGCTGGGGCGGCTCGCCGCCTGCTCCTCGTCCAGCCCGGCCAGCGTCCCGCGGATCGCCGCGCGCTGGGACTCGACGAAGGCGAGGAGCGTGCCGCGCTCGTCGCCGAGGACCTCGGTGGACATCTGAGTCATGACTGACCGCCTCCGCGTGCTGTCGCCGGGGGCCTCTCCCCCGACACCCCCACGCTACGCAGGGATGCGGTCGGTTCCTGTCCTAGTTGGCGGCTCCGTCGGGGGCGTCCTCGTGGTCCGGGCGGATCGCGGGCAGCTCCGTGGCCGGCTTCGGCAGCAGCGCCTTGGTGAGGTCCTGCCTGCCGGTCGGGTCGAGCCCGTACATCGCCTCGTAGATCTTGCGGACGGCCGGACCGGAGGCACCGGAGCCGGTGCCGCCCTGGGAGATGGTCATGACGATCGCGTAGTCCTCGGTGTACGAGGCGAACCACGAGGTGGTCTGCTTGCCCTGGACCTCGGCCGTACCGGTCTTGGCGTGCATCGGGATCTGCTTCTGCGGCCAGCCGCCGAAGCGCCAGGCGGCGCTGCCATTGGTCGCCACCCCGGCGAGGGCCCGGTCGATGTCATCGCGCGTCCTGGCGTCCATCGGGAGCCTGCCGGCCTCCTTGGGGGCGATCTCCTCCACCGACGTCCCGTCGGCGCTGACGATCGCCTTGCCGACGCTCGGCCGGTGCAGGGTGCCGCCGTTGGCGATGGCCGCGTAGACCGACGCCATCTGCAGCGGGGTGACGAGGGTGTCGCCCTGACCGATCGAGTAGTTGATCGCGTCGCCCTCGCGCAGCTGGTTGCCCTGGCGGCAGTTCTCGTAGGCGATCCGCTCGGCGAAGCTGCCGTTCTTCTTGCCGTCCCGGCACCAGGCGTCCTTGTTGGCGTCGAAGAAGTCCTGCTTCCACGCGCGGTCGGGGATCCGGCCGGGCACCTCGTTGGGCAGGTCGACGCCGGTGCGCTTGCCCAGACCGAACGCATGGGCCGTCTTGAAGAACCAGTCGTTCGGGTCCTTCTTCGGCTTGATGCCCCCGTCCTTCTTCCACTCCTGGTCGGCGAGCAGGTAGTAGACCGTGTCGCAGGAGACCTCCAGGGCCCGGCCGATGGTGATGTCGCCGTGGCCCTGCGACTCGAAGTTCGTGAAGGTCTGGCTGCCCACCGAGTACGAGCTGGGGCAGGGGTAGCGGTTGTTGAAGGGGTAGCCGGCGTTGACCGCGGCGGTGGAGGTGACCACCTTGAAGATGGAGCCCGGCGCCGCCTGCCCCTGGATCGCCCGGTTCAGCAGCGGGTAGTTGGACTTCTTGTCGGTGAGGGAGGCGTAGTCCTTCGCCGAGATGCCACCCACCCAGGCGTTCGGGTCGTAGGTCGGGTTCGAGGCCATCGCCACGATCCGGCCCGTCTTGGCCTCCATCACCACGACCGCGCCCGAGTCGGCCTCGTAGTTGCGCCCGGTGTTCCTGTCGTGCACCTTGCGCGCTTCGATCATGGCGTTGTTCAGCTCGCGCTCGGCGACGGCCTGCACCCGGGAGTCGATCGAGGTCACGACGTTCGAACCGGGCTGCGCCGGGTCCGTCCGGCCCTGCCCGATCACGCGCCCGAGGTTGTCCACCTCGTAGCGGGTGATGCCGGACTTCCCGCGCAGTTCCTTGTCGTACGTGCGCTCCAGACCGGAGCGGCCCACCTGGTCGGAGCGCAGGTACGGCGAGTCGGTCTTCTTCGCCTTGGTGATCTCTTCGTCGGTGACCGGGGAGAGGTACCCGAGCACCTGAGCGGTGTTGGCCTGGTCCGGGGCCGCGTAGCGGCGCAGCGCGGTCGCCTCGGCGGTGATGCCCGGGAAGTCCTCGGGGTGCTCACGGATCTGCAGGGCCTGCTCCGTGGTCGCCTCGTCGCTGACCGGGATCGGCTGGTAGGGGGAGCCGTTCCAGCAGGGCTGCCTGGTCTTGGAGTCGCAGAGCCGCACCTTGTCGATGACTTCCTGGGGGTCCATGCCGAGGACCCCGGCGAGCCGGGTCAGCACGGACTTGCCCTTGTCCTTCATGGTCAGCAGCTCGGTGCGGCTGGCGGAGACCACGAGGTGGGTCGCGTTGTCGGCGAGCGGTACCCCGCGCGCATCCAGGATGGAGCCGCGCACGGCCGGCTGGACCACCTGCTGGACGTGGTTGTTCTTGGCCTCGTCGGTGTACTCGGAGCCGTTGCGGATCTGGAGGTACCAGAGCCGTCCGCCCAGTGTGAGCAGGAGGGAGAAGACCACGACCTGGATGACGACGAGCCGGTTCTGGACCCGAGGGGTCCGGCCGGTCTCCGGTATGTTGCTCAACTCGATCTCCCCCGGGCGGCTGCCTACGCCCGGTCGAGTCTAGGGGTGCGCGGACCCTCGATCAGAACGGGAAGGCGGTCCGCCCATGCTGAACGGAGATCCACTTCTGGGTGGTGAACGCCTCGACCGTGGCCTCGCCGTTGAGCCTGCCCAGGCCCGAGGCCTTCTCGCCGCCGAACGCGGCCAGCGGTTCGTCCCCGATCGTGGAGTCGTTGACGTGGATCATCCCCGTCTCGATGCGCTGGGCGAAGCGGACGCCCCGCTCCACGTCCCGGGTGTGCACGGCGCCGCTGAGCCCGTACGGGGTCGCGTTGGCCAGCCGCACCGCCTCGTCCTCGCCGTCGAAGACCACCAGCAGCGCCACCGGGCCGAAGATCTCCTGGCCCAGGAGCGGGGAGTCCTCGGGGATCCCGGCGAGCACCGTGGGCTCGACCAGGTTGCCGCGCGTAGACCCCCGTACGAGTGCCTGCGCGCCGGATTCCACGGCCTGGTCCACGAGTGCGGTCAGGGCGTCGGCCTGGAAGGAGTTGATCAGCGGGCCGATGTGGGTGTCGGCCTCGCGCGGGTCGCCCGTCCTCAGGCCGCGCACCCGGGCGGTGAACTTCTCCGTGAACTCCTCGGCGACGGACGCGTCGACCAGGATCCGGTTGGCGGCCATGCAGACCTGGCCCTGGTAGACGAAACGGCTGAAGACGGCCGCGTCCACCGCGTAGTCGAGGTCGGCGTCATCGAGGACGACGAGCGCACTGTTGCCGCTGAGCTCCAGGACCGTGCGCTTGAAGTGGCGGGCGGCGATCGCGCCGACGTGCCGGCCGACCCGGTCCGACCCGGCGAAGGAGATCACCTTGGGGACGGGGTGCGTCAGGAGCGCGTCGCCTATCTCGGCGATGTCGGTGACCAGCACGTTCAGCAGGCCGGCCGGAAGCCCCGCGTCCTCGAAGATCTTGGCGATCACGCCGCCGCCCACGACGGGGGCGTTCTGGTTCGGCTTGACCACGACCGCGTTGCCGAGGGCCAGGGCCGGCGCCACCGACTTCAGGGTGACCAGGAAGGGGAAGTTGAAGGGGCTGATCACGGTCACGACGCCGACGGGCAGCCGCTGGACCCGGTTCTCCTTGCCCTCCACGGGCGAGGGCAGGATCCGGCCCTCGGGGCGGACGGCCAGCTGGAGCGACTCGCGGATGAACTCCATCGCGAGGTGGACCTCGTACTCGGCCTTGGGACGGGTCCCGCCGAGTTCGTCGATCATCGCCTCGACGATCTCCTTCTCGCGCTCCTCGGTGATCCGCAGGGCGCGCTCCAGAACCGCGCGTCTGATGTACGGGCTGGTCGTGGCCCACTCCCGCTGGGCGCGCTCGGCGCCGCGGTACGCCCGGTCCACCTGCTCGACGGTGGCCACGGTGATGGCCGCGAGCTTCTCACCGTTGTACGGGTTGACGTCGATGATGTCCCACGAACCGTTGCCGGCCAGCCATTCGCCGTCGATGTACTGGTGAGCGAGGTCGCTGAATATGGACATGCCATCCCTTACTGCGAGCGCGCACCCGTGCGCTGCACCGGAGACCGATCGGTCATCATGCACTGATCAGACGTCATACTACGTGCGGATCAAGACAGTTGGAGTAGGCCGCGAAGAAGATCCCTGGTCCGGTCGGGATCGGGGCAGTCGGCCTGGAGGCGCTCCATGGCCCGTTCGTACTGCCCCACTTCCTCGCCCTTGTCCAGGTAGAGGGCACTGGTGAGCTGTTCCAGATAGACGATGTCCTGGAGGTCGGACTCGGGGAAGCGGAGCAGGGTGAAGGCTCCGCTCTCGCCCGCGTGCCCGCCGAAGGAGAAGGGCATCACCTGGAGCTGCACGTTGGGCCGCTCCGAGACCTCGATGAGGTGCTCCAGCTGACCGCGCATGACGTTGCGGTCGCCGTACGGGCGGCGCAGCGCGGCCTCGTCGAGCACGGCGTGGAAGACGGGTGCGTTCTCGGAGACGAGCACCTTCTGCCGCTCCAGGCGCAGCGCGACGCGGCGGTCGATCTCGGCGGCGGTGGCGCCGGGCATGCCGCGACTGACGACGGCGTGGGCGTAGGCCTCCGTCTGGAGCAGGCCGTGGACGAACTGCACCTCGTAGATCCGGATGAGCGACGCGGCACCCTCCAGACCGATGTAGGTCTGGAACCAGCCCGGCAGCACGTCGCCGTAACTGTGCCACCAGCCGGTCGCGTTCGCCTCGCGCACCAGACCCAGCAGGGACTCGCGCTCGGTGCTGTCCGTTACTCCGTAGAGCGTGAGGAGGTCCTCGACGTCCCGCGCCTTGAAGCTCACCCTTCCCAACTCCAAGCGGCTGATCTTCGATTCGGATGCGCGGATCGAGTAGCCGGCCGCCTCACGGGTGATGCCGCGGGATTCTCGGAGTCGCCTGAGCTGGGAGCCCAGGAGGATGCGGCGCACCACAGAACCGCTTGCTTCTGCGGTCACTCGTACTGCCCTCCCCATCGCATTGGTGTGCGCGTGGCGTGCGCGTGCCCGGGGCCCCCGCTCCCCAGAGGCCGCAAGTCTGCCACCAAAACGCATCGGGCCGTACTCGTTCTGTAACGGAATCCCGTCTTCGGGAAAAGAAGTCCGTAAGTATGCGTAGGAAGAAATGAGCAAGAACCGTCACGTGAGTGGACAGGTCCGGCGCGTGCACGTGCATCTGCCCTTGCATCCGGCCCGGGCATTCGGAACGATGGTCCCCGCGCACCTGCGTGCTCTTCGCGCCGGCGCGGGACCCACCCCGCAGTTCTCTTTGGACACAAGCCACCGCTTCGTCCGCGAATCCCGGGAGTGCCTCGCATGGGGACGAATGGATCGACCATGCTCGAGCCGTTACGGCAGGGGCTTCCCCCGGTCGACCCCACGGCTGTCTCCGGGTCCGCCTCATGCGCTCTGCCCGCGCGGTTCGACGCGGTGCGCGGCGCCCGCACTTTCACCCGCTCGACGCTGTCCCAGTGGGGCCTCGACGACCGCTTCGACGACGTGGCCCTGGTCGTCTCCGAGCTCGTCACCAACGCCCTGCGCCATGCCCTGCCCGAGGAGTCGCGGGGGCCGGACGCCGAGCCGGGGCCGCCGGTGCGGCTGCACCTGATGCGGTGGAGCACCCGGCTGGTGTGCGCGGTGCGCGACCCCAGCGAGGACCGGCCCGGCGGGGCGTTCTCGCCGGAGCGGACCGAGGAGAACGTCGACCTGGAGTCCGGGCGCGGACTGTTCCTGGTGGACTCGTACAGCGACAGCTGGGGCTGGCACCCGCTGGCGGGGCGGCTGACCGGCAAGGTGGTCTGGGCACTGTTCCTGCTCCACGACTGAGCCGGCCGGGCCGGCCGCCGGACGGCCTGCTTCAAGACGACTGGCCGGGACCGATCACTGCGATCGGTCCCGGCCAGTGCACGTGCATGGCTTGATGAGTGCGCCGTTCCGTCAGCCGATCAGATGATCGAACTCGCCGTCCTTGACGCCCAGGAGCAGGGCTTCTATCTCGGCCGGCGTGTAGACGAGCGCCGGACCGTCCGGGAAGCGCGAATTGCGCATGGCGACGTCGCCTCCCGGCAGCTTCGCGAACTCCACGCAGGAACCCTGCGAGTTGCTGTGTCTGCTCTTCTGCCACGTCAGCTCAAACAAGGAAGCGAGTTCTGCAGCTGCCATCCCGTTGTACGCGTGGTCCACAGGAAGCCCCCGATAGTGCAGATGTCAACTCCACCGGATCATAGCTGTGTTCACCAGCTGCTGCATGCGCAGATGCACGTGCACGCGGGGTGTTCCGATGATCACAGACAGGTCCGCCCGATCGCCGGGCCGGAGCGGCCGGAGTACCCCCACCCCCCGGAACCGGCCCATGACGCCGGAAAGGGGCGGCTTTCAGGATCTCTTCAGATTTGTCCGGAGCGCCGTCCTGCCTGTTCCATGGGCCGGGCGCGCGAGGGATCCCGAAGAGAAGCCGGACCGTCCGAGAGGGGAACACTTTGCTCCGCAACGCCGTCCAGCCCTGGCACCTGCTCATCGTCCTGGTGGTCCTGCTGCTGGTGTTCGGTTCCAAGAAGCTGCCCGACATGGCCCGCTCACTGGGGCGGTCGATGCGCATCCTGAAGTCGGAGGCCCGGGCCCTGCGCACGGACGAGACCCCGTAGCCGAGCCCCTACGGCAGGGGGCGGCGGCGGCCGCCCATGTGGGCCCGGTCGGCGGCCGCGGTGCCGTCCTCCCAGCCCGCGTGGTCGGTGGCGCCGCGCAGCCGGGTGGTGGTGGTCCGGGGGAACATCTCCTCGGCCCGGGAGGTGACCGCCACGTCGCGGGCCACCAGGGCCGGCAGGTGGTCCGGGGCCTCCGCCGCCGCGTGCTCGGCCGTCTCGGCGAGCCGGTGGCCGAGCCGACTGGCGTAGGCCAGCAGGAAGGACTGCCGGAAAGTCTTGGTCCGCTTGCGTCCGCCCGACCGCTGCGCGGCCTCCGCACGGGTCATCGCGGCCGTTCCCTGCACCAGGAGCGAGGTGTAGAGCAGCTCCACCGCCTCCAGGTCGCTCTCGAAACCGACCACCGTGGAGAACTCGAAGCCGCTGTTCCACACCGCCCGGCAGCGGTTGGCGGTGGCCACCGCGTCGAGGAGTACCGCCTTGGCCTCCTCGTACGGCGGCTCGACACCGATCCGGCAGGCCGCGGGCACCTGCGCGGGCCCTCTGCCGCTCGCCGCGAGCAGCGCCTCGTCCACGGTGTGCCGGGCCATCAGCTCCTGGGCCTTGGCGCTGAGCGCCTCGGCCTCCTGCGGATAGGTGGTCGCCTCGGCCTTGGCGAGCAGGGCCCGGATCCGGCCCAGCATGCGCGGCTCGATGTGGGCGTGCTCCGCGAGGGCGTCGACCGGGTCTCCGGGCAGCGGACCGATCGGCTCGATCGAGGGCAGCCGGACCAGCAGCCGCAGCACCTCCAGGAATGCGGTGGCCAGGGTGAACCGGTCGGCGCGTTCGCGCCCGGCGAGCGCCTCGGCGTACGCGTCGTCGTCCGTCCACCACACCTCGCCGGCGTCCCAGCGGGCCGGGAGGCGGGCGTAGCGGCGCGCCTCGGCGGCGATCAGGTCCCCGGCGATCCGCAGGTGCCGCTCGCCGAGGTCCCGGCGGACCAGCCGCAGCACGTCGGCCGGCCGCCAGCCCCGCTCCCACCCCTGCCGTACGTACGCCTCCCCGCGCGCGAGCAGCTCGCGCCCCACGCCGGGCCAGCGTCCGGAATCGGCGACCAGCAGCGAGGCCCCGGTGTCCAGCCCGGCGTCGTCCAGGGCGTGGAGGGCCGCGGCGAAGGCGCGGTCGACGGTCTCGGCACGTTCTGTCACGCCTCTCAGCTTGGCATGTCCCGCTTCGCGTCCCGTTCCCGGTGGCGGCCGGGGCCCGCGGCACGGTGCCGCGCGGCCGGGGCCCGCGGCAGGGTGCCACGCGGCCGGGGCCCGGCGCGCGGCCGCTGTCGGCCCCCGGTGGGACACTCGCACCCATGAGCGACCGCACTCCCCGGTGGGCCCTCGCCGAGGACGGCGACGGGTGGTGGCACGCCGCGCCCGTGCACCCCGCGGAGGCGACCCCGGCGAGCGCGCGTCCGACGGCAGCGAACCCGCTCCGCGTCCGCGACCCCGCCGACGCGGTCCGCTCCGCCCCGCCCGGCACCCGCTGGGTCTGGCGGTCCACCGCCGCGGTCTACCCCCGGCTGCTCGCGGCCGGTGTCCGCGTCGAGCGGTGCCACGACATCGAGGACGCCGAGCTGCTGCTGCTGGGCCACGAGGGCCGCTCCGGCGAGCCCCGCTCGGCCGCCGCCGCCTGGGCCCGGCTGAACAACGCCCCCGTGCCACCCGATCCGCCGCAGCGCGCCGCCGCCCCCCGCGCCCAGGACTCCCTCTTCGACCCGCAGCCCGCCGCAGTCTCCCTGGACGCCCTGCTCGCCGTCCACGCCGACCAGGTGAAACGGCTCGACGCGACCGCCCGGCCCGACCGGATGCGGTTGCTCGTCGCCGCCGAGTCCGCCGCGTTCCTCGTCGCCGCCGAGATGAACCGCGCCGGTCTGCCCTGGCGGGCCGACGTGCACCGGGCCCTGCTGACCGAGCTGCTCGGCGAACGGTACGCGGGCGGCGGTGAGCCCCGCCGCCTCGCCGAGCTGGCCGACCGCGTCTCGGCGGCCTTCGGCCGGCGCGTGCGCCCCGACCTGCCCGCCGAGGTCGTCCGGGCCTTCGCCAAGGACGGGATCAAGCTGAAGTCCACCCGCCGCTGGGAGATCCAGGAGCTGGACCACCCCGCGGTGGAACCGCTGATCGCGTACAAGAAGCTGTACCGGATCTACACCGCCCACGGCTGGTCCTGGCTCGGCGACTGGGTCCACCAGGGCCGCTTCCGACCGGAGTTCGTCCCCGGCGGCACGCTCACCGGCCGCTGGGTCACCAACGGCGGCGGGGCCCTGCAGATCCCGAAGGTGATCCGCAAGGCCGTCGTCGCCGATCCGGGCTGGCGGCTCGTCGTCGCCGACGCCGACCAGATGGAACCGCGCGTGCTCGCCGCGATCTCCCGCGACCCCGCCTTCATGGAGGTCGCCGGGCGACCCGAGGACCTCTACACCGCCGTCTCCCGCCAGGGCTTCTCCGGCGACCGCGAGAAGGCCAAACTGGCCGTCCTCGGGGCCGTCTACGGGCAGACCTCCGGGGACGGCCTGAAGAACCTGGCCGCGCTCCGCCGCCGCTTCCCGCAGGCCGTCGCATACGTGGACGACGCGGCGAAGGCCGGCGAGGAGGGCCGGCTCGTGCGCACCTGGCTCGGCCGCACCTGCCCCCCGCCCGCCGGCTCCGGCGAGGGCGACGAGGCCGGGGACGGGGGCGTCGACCCGGGGGAGGGCGAGCTGGTGGGCGAGGCCGGCGCCCGACCGGACCGGGAGGACGCCCGACCCCCGGGCCACGCCTCCCCCCATGCCCGGGCCCGCGGCCGGTTCACCCGGAACTTCGTCGTCCAGGGCAGCGCCGCCGATTGGGCCCTGCTGCTGCTCGCGGCCCTGCGGCAGGCGACCGCCGGGATGCGCGCGGAGCTGGTCTTCTTCCAGCACGACGAGGTGATCCTGCACTGCCCGGCCGAGGAGGCCGGGGCCGTGGTGGAGGCGATCCGCGCCGCCGGCGACCGGGCCGCCCGGATCTGCTTCGGCGACACCCCGGTCCGGTTCCCGTTCACGACGGCGGTCGTGGAGTGCTACGCCGACGCCAAGTGACACCCCGGCCCGACCCGGCCCTCGGCCACCGGACCGCGCTGCCGCCCTTCTCGTCGGGCCCCGCGGTTTCAGCCCGTGCCCGACCCGGCTCCCGTCCCGCCCCGCTCCGGTTCGGCGGCCGGCAGGTCGTTCAGCGCCGGGTGCCAGACCGGTGAGGTGACCAGGGCCTTCAGTCGGGCGCTGTCCAGGGGCGGGGCGGGCCGCGAAACGGCCGCCCCCTTCTGCGCCGGGGCGTTCCACTCGGAGACCTCGACCAGGAAGCCGGCCGGGGTCACGAGGACGGCCCGCCAGCACTTGGTGTCCACCCGGCGGTCCGCGTACTCGTACCCCTTGTGGACCAACAGCTTCGAGCCGTCCGGCAGCCGCTCGGTCCGGCAGTCGTCGTATCCCTGGATGCTCCTGTCCCCGCACCGGGTGAGCTGGTCGGCGTGGCTGCCCCCGGGGTCCACCCGGGAGAGGCTGAGGGCCACGGCCGCCTTGCCCTTCCCGTCGTCGTACACGCCGGAGACCGCCGCTCCGCCCTCGCTGTCCGTGCCGCGCGCCACCGTGGCGGTCAGCGCCCCGCCCCCGCCCGACAGCGCCTCCTCCAGGTCGGCCATCATCCGTTCGGCGCCGACCGCGCCGCTGCCGGTCCGCGGCTTCCCCGCCCAGCCGTCCGGCGCGCCACCGGACCCGCCCGAACCGCCCTCCGGCATCGGCCGTGCCACGGCGTGGCCCGGGTCGGCGCCGCCCCCGCCGCCGAGGAGCCCGCCGACGGATGCGCCCGCCGTCGCGATCAGGGTCAGGGCCAGGGCCAGCACGGCTCCTCCGGCGACGGCGGCCCGGCGGCGCGCCACCAGGCGCCGGCCACGTGCCTCACCGGCGTCCGCCAACGCGTGCCCGTCGGCCGTGAAACCGGCCCCCGCCTGCCGGAGGGCCGTACCGAGATCATCTTCGAACGACATGGGGCATCGGGCCTTCCGTTGCGCGGGTGGGGAGGGGCGGTGCGGGAGCGCAGGGCGCCGGCGCCCTCAGGGCTCCGCGAAGCCGGCCGGGCCCTCGCCCAGCTGCTCCCGCAGCCGGGCCAGCGCCCGCGAGGTCCGAGTACGGACGGCCGCCGAGCCGGTGCTCATCGCATCGGCGGTCTCCTCGACGCTGCGGTCCTCCCAGTACCGGAGCACCAGCACCGCCCGGTCCTTGGGCGCCAGCCGCTCCAGCGCCCGCAGCAGGGGCATCCGCGACAACGGATCTCCCCCGCCGACCATGACCGCTCCCGGGTCGCCGGACTCCCCCGCCGGGCGCTCCGCCGCCGGGCGCTCCCCCGCCGGCCGGCGGCGCCGGTGCGTCAGATAGGCCCGCACCAGCACCGTCTGCGCGTACGCCGCCGGATTGTCGATCCGGGAGATCCGGCGCCAGTGCAGGTACATCCGGCCCAGGGTCTCCTGCACCAGATCCTCCGCGAGACGGGTGTCCCCGCCCGCCAGCAGACATGCCGACCGGTACAGGTGCTCCGACCGGCCCGCCGCGAATTCCCGGAACCCGTCCCTGCGCCCCTGTCGCATCCGCTCCCCCTCGCATCCGTCCCACTCCACTGACGCGCCGGACCCCCGGGAACGTTTCACCCCTGGGCGGAGTCCGCTCGGCCCAGGTCGTGGAAGTACACGTGGAACTGCTCGCGCACGAAGCCCTCCGCCTCGTAGAGCTCCTGCGCGATCGTGTTGTCGTAGGCGGTCTCCAACTGGACGCCCGCCACCCCGGCCGCGCGGGCCCGGCCCAGCACCTCGCGCAGCAGCGCCCGGCCGGCCCCGGTGCGGCGGCCGGAGGGGGCCACGTAGAGGTCGTTGAGGATCCAGGCGGTGGTCAGCGACAGGGAGGAGAAGGCGCGGTAGACCTGCGCGAAGCCGACGGTCCCGTGCCCGGGGACGTCGGCGAGCAGTACCAGGGACTCCTCCTTGGCGATGCGCTCGGCCAGGAAGGCCCGCGGGGCGTCGGGGTCCTTGACGTCCACCTCGTAGAAGTCGAGGTAGCCGCGGAAGAGCTCCGCCGCCGTCTCGACGTCCGCCTCGCCCGCGGCGCGAACCGCCACCGCGGAGTGCGGACCCTCGTGTGTCGACCGACCGTTCATGCGCGTCTCCCTGGCTCTCGGACGCGGTGGACCTCACCGCGAAGGGCCAACGCTACGACGGGAGTTCACTCCTCCCGCCATGAGCTGCCCGGGATCGGGCGGGGCGGGCAGGGCGAAGGGCGCGGTCGGGCCCTTTCCCGTGGGCGGCAACCTTCCCGTAGCGGCTCCCGCACCCCGCAATCGCTCCCGCCGATGCGGCGGAAGGAGCCGGCCCCTGCTCGGCCTTCGGGTCGGCCACCAGGTGGCGTGCCTGGGTGACCTGTGGGAGCTGTTCGTGCAGGACCCGCAGCCGCAGGTCGGTGAGCCGGCCCACGGCAGTCTTCGGGTCGGCGGCCAGGACGGCCGTCCGGTCGCCCTGGAGCAGTCCGAGCCGGAACAGCCTCTCCTGGGCCGTTTCGACTTTGTCCCGCGGTACGTGGAGGAGGACGTGGAGGTCCTCGCCCAGTGTTCCCGGATTCCGCAGGCAGTGGCGGTATATGCGCTCTTCCGTGGCGGTCAGTCCGAGCATGAGCAGGCTGGCGCCGTGCACTTTGCCCCGGTCGGCCGTGCGATCGATCACTGCCGGGCGACTGGCCGGAAGCCGGGCAGTCCGACATAGAGGACAGCAGGGTAACGCGCAGGTGAAAAATGAACTCCGGCAAAGCGGTAGGAAATGATATGAATCACCAACATTCAACGAGGGAAGCCGCTTTGAAGTCATTGGCCGAAAATCGACCACTGGATTTCTCCTGCCTCACCAGCCGCGAGGTGGAAGCGCTCCTCCTGCTCGCCTCCGGGGAGCAGAACCGCCGCCTCGCACGGCACCTCGGTATCGCCGAACGCACGATCCGCGCCCACACCGCGAGCATCGTCCGCAAGCACCGGCTGAAGTCACGGTTCGAGGCGGCGATCGTCACCCATCTGCACGCCGACGACATCAGGCAGCTGGAGACCACCCAGCGCAGCGCCGCCTGACCGGCGCCCGGACACACCGCCCGGGAAAGAAGGGCCGGTCCCCCTCGGTGGGGGGACCGGCCCTTCCTGCGTGAACCCGGTCGCCGCTACGGCAGCGCGCTGCTCACACCGTCCACGATCATCATCCACATGGGCTGGCCGCCGGTGCCGAAGGCCGAGGCCAGCGCGTAGCCGACCGACGCGTCCAGCGGCCGGACCTCCTCGTCCTCCCGCCACTCCGCGAGGACCAGCTCGTCGCCGTCGGAGGAGAAGTCACCGATGTGCGCGCCGTCGCGGATCAGCCTGCTGCTCGGGATGGAGTCCGGGACGAGCCGGTAGCGCACCCCCTCGAACTCCACGTCCACCCGGTACGACCGCCTGCCCAGGCCGGCCTTGGCCGGCTTCAGCTTCGCCTCCCGGCCGTCGATCCGCAGGGTGAGGAAGGCAGCGTCGCGGGTGCCGATCGCGATCTGCGCGTCCGCCTCCGAGGCCGGGTCCCGCTCCAGGACCACGGAAGGGATCCCCTGGCCGTCGACCTCCAGGCGGAGCTGACCGTCCTGGTGGACGGTGATCCCGCCGAAGCGGGTGTCCTCGATGGGGGGCGGGTTCCGGTCTGCATCGTTCATGGTCAGGTCCTTCGGTGCGGGTGGGGCAGGAGGTTCGTCGCGGCGGGACCGACGGCCGGGCGCGGGGCGCGCGCCCGGCCACCGGAAACGTTTCAGCGGGCGGAGGCCAACTGGGTCGCGGCCAGTTCGCGGTAGGTGTCGTTGCGCTCCAGCAGCTCCTCGTGCGGGCCGTGGTCGCCGACCCGGCCGTCGTCGAAGAGGACCAGCCGGTCGGCGGTGGTCACCGTGGACAGCCGGTGCGCGATCAGCAGGACCGTGCAGTTCTCTGCGGCCTGCTCGACCGTCCTGCGCAGGGCGATCTCGCTGAGCCCGTCCAGATGGGCCGTGACCTCGTCCAGCAGCAGCACCTGCGGCTTGCGCAGCAGCGCCCGGGCGATGGCGAGGCGCCGGCGCTCACCGCCGGAGAGGGCGAGGCCGCGGGTGCCCACCTCGGTGTCGAGCCCGTCCGGGAGCCCCGCGACGAACGCGTCGAGCAGGGTCTTGCGGAGCACCTCGGCGATGTCCTCGTCGCTCGCGTCGGGGGCCGAGTACAGGAGGTTCTCGCGCAGGGTCCCGGCGAGCATCGGGGAGTCCTGCTCCACGTAGGCGATGCGGCGGCGCAGGTCGGCCCGGCTCAGGGAACGGATGTCCGTCCCGTCGAGACGGATGCTGCCCGCGTCGCTCTCGTAGAAGCGCTGGACCAGAGAGAACACCGTGGTCTTTCCCGATCCGGAGGAACCGACGATCGCGGTGACCGCGCCCGCGGGCGCGGTGAAACTGGTCCCCTTCAGGGTAGGCGTACGGCCCTGATAGGCGAACTCCAGCTCCTCCACGACCACTTCCGGCGGCGGCCCGGTGGGCGTCGCAGGCGTCAGGTCCACATCGTCCTCGGTCTCCATCTGCCGGACTTCCTCGATCCGGGCGAGGGCGCCGTCGTCGGCGTCTGCACCCTGGCCGGCCCGTGGGGCGCCGCGATCGGTTTCGTCGTGCGCAACCAGCTGATCGCGGTGATCGGCCTGGTGGTGTGGGGCACCCTCGGCCAGCTGATGGTGCTGAGCCAGTTCCCGAAGGTGGGCCGCTTCCTCCCGGACGGCGCGCAGCCGGCCGTGCTCGGTGACCGGCTCACCCTCCCGAGCGCCCTGGACGCCCCGTACGGCCTCCTGGTGCTGGTGGCCTGGTGCGCGGCACTGGCCCTGCTGGCCCGGCGGATGTTCACCAGCCGCGACGTCTGACCCCGGCCCGCACGGCCGGGCGCGAGCGGACCCCGGATCCTCGGCCCGGGGTCCGCTCGCGGCCCTGCATGATGGGCCGTCAGTCGGCGGATTCGGTGGTGCCGTCCGGGTGGACCAGGATGCGGATGGCGCCGCCGTACCGGTCGTCGCTGATGGTCGCCGCGGCCGGCCCGCCCGTCTGCTGGGCCCGCTGCTGGAGGATCGAGATGACGACCTCCTGGATGTCGACGTACGGCGGGGCCGTGACGGGAACGCCGTCGACCAGACCGGCGCTGTGCGAGAAGACGCGGACCTCGGCGACCGAGTACGTGGGCTGCATGGGGCGGGAGCCTTTCAGGAGCTCGCGGCGAAGGCGCCGCCGGAAGGGGAGGCCACGGCGTAGGTGCCGCGGGAGACACGCAGCAGACGACCCGACCTGGCCAGGGCGGACAGGGCGTTGCTGACCGACTTCGCCGCGTCCCGGTACGCGCCGCGGGGCAGCGCCAGGAGCACGTCCCGGGCGGTGAACGCCCCGGGGAAGGAGGTCACGGCATCCTCCACGGCCCGCCGCAGGCTGAGCGCCGGAAGCGGGGTGTAGGGGAGCCCCGCGCCGGGGACCGGGTCCGGAACGGAGCGCAGCCGCGGGTCGTACGGGCCGCCCACCGCCCGGAACCGGTCGGCGTACGCGCTGCGCGGCGTCCCGGCCGCGTACCGCTCGATGTGCGTGCCGAGGACGCCCAGGGAGGCGTGGACTGCGGACAGTTCCGGCCCGTACGGGGTGTCGGCCCCCAGGTCGCCCGGATCCGACGGGGTGCTCAACACCGCCGTGAGGACCTCGATCCGGCGAATCGATTCGGCAAGCCGGTGCAGCAGGGGCTCGAAGATGTCCTGGCGCAGCGCGGAGAGCGGATCGCTGGCCGCGAGTTCCACGCTCACCGATCCGGTGAGGCCGTTCGACTCCGGGAGGCTGGTGAGGTCGTCGCCCGAGGCCGCCCGCCACTCCTCCAGGCACCGGCGGGCCTCCCCGAGCGCCGCGCACATCTCCGGTCCGATGCCCGCGGTGGGCATGCGCACCAGCATCGCCGCGACCAGCCCGGTGACCTCGAGCGTGGGCAGCACGGAGCGGAGTACGGGGCCGAGGACGGCCTTCTGTATGGCGCGGGCCGGATCGTCGAGCGAGAAGCCGATCCGTTCGCCTGCCGGGGCCGCCATCGATACCTCGTATGTGTTGACCTGCTGTTGACCGGTCCGCGGCTCAGTGCGTGCCGTGGACCGGTGTGCCTTGCCGTTCACCGCGGCGCCCGTGGGGACCACCGCCGCGACCGGGCCCGCCGCCGAGAGGGCCGGCCGGTTCGCCCGATGCTCCTGGAGCGCGTGGAACCCCTGGAGGACCAGGACGTCCTCCACGTCCGCGGCCCGTCCGCCGCCCTCGCCTCGGGGCGAGAGCCGCCCCTGCGCGTCGCCGATGCCGATCCTGCGTCTGATCCAGCGCCGGTCCTGCCGGGTGGTGGCGGCCGCGTACCCTCCGGGATCGGACTGGACGACCGCGTCCCGCAGGCACTCCGCCCAGAGCGGGCAGGAGGAGCAGAGCTGACGTGCGGCATGGGTGAGGGCCTGGAGCCTGCGCGTCTGGAGCGGAGGCCCGGCGGCCCTGCCGACGGGTGGGTTGATGAGCAACGGCTGCCCGAAGATGTCCGGCCGTCTTTGGCAGGGCAGGAGGACGGAAGCACTCGCCGCCTGCACACCGGTGGGCGACGCCGTACGTACTGTCGTGACCATGAAGACTCTCCCCCGAGACGATCATGACTCGGGGGGACTATAGAACAGGCCGAACATCGTTCGCAAAATTGTCTCGAAAGCGCCGATGTGCATAAAACATAAGGACAGTGATGGTCCATCAGCCTAACTAACCGTCCGTGTCGACAGCCGGTACCCGGCGTCGCGAGAAGCGTCTCCACGAGCCGGTCCGGCGCCTCAGCGCCGCCAGCCCGCCGCCCCGCGCGACCAGCACCAGGGCCAGGCCGGCGAATCCCATCGGCACGGAAGCGGCCGGGACCACCGTTCCCACCGCCGAGGTCACGACGAGCACCATGTCCGCGAGGACCACGGTCACCCCGCGCCGACCCGGATGGATCCGGGGGATCCAGGCACCCAGCAGGGCCATCAGCGACAGCGCCCAGTACCCGAACACGGCCTGCCCGCCCAGCACTCCGTTCGCCGACCCGCCCGCGATCTCCCCGGCGGCCCCGAAGTAGCCGGCGAGCGCCGCGGTCACCAGGGTCGACGCGAGCGCGAGCAGGAGCTGGCCACGCCGACGCATCAGCCACAGCAGCCCCGCAAGCACCACCAGCCCGCTGACGGTGACGAACGAGGCCATGCTGGTCGAAGCGAGCGCGAACAGCGTGTAGACACCGGCCACCCCGAAGACGAGCCGGCGCAGCAGCCGCACGGCCCAGGCGTCGTCGCGCTCCTGCCGCAGGAAGCGGCGCACGGAGTCGCGGAAAGGTCGGAACATCACGGGCCCTCCATGCCGGGTGTGGCATCCAGAGATGCCTTGTGCTGGGCTTTCGCCCGCGCGACAGCGCCGCGCTCTACAAGCGGAGGTATCACTCCCGAACTCACCGGCGTCCGTCCTTCATGAGCCCGGGATAGATGCGCAGACGCATGTTGACCGCTCCGGCATCGGACCCGTCAGCGGTGCCCAGGGCGGGAGTGACCGTCAGGCTGGCCAGGACACCCGCCGAAGCGGCGAGCTCCCAGTAGGCGATGCGGTAGGGCCGCTTCTCCCGACGTCGCACCTCCGGGTTGGGAACGGCGTACTTGCCGAGTTCGTCAGGGAAGGAGTCCGAGTCCCAGGCACCGTCCCAGGCGGGTTCGCCCAGCACTGACGATGCAGCGTCCCGGTAGAGCGGCCAGACCCGCTCCGCCTCATCGAGCAGTTGGGGGTTGCCCTCCGGCGTTGTCGCCGCCCCTCCCCAAACCCAGTGGGAGACCTCCTGCACCGGCGCCCAGCTGCCACCCAATGCTTCCAGCACCCAATCACCGCCGGTATCGGTGCGCACGTTCAGGACGTACTCGAACTGGGTCGGCGTCCACCCGAACTGCGCACACCACATGTCCAGGCCTTTGCCCGGCAGCGGAGGCCCGTTCCAGACGGTCTCCCAGTCCACGCCCGCCAGCCCGCGCAGCTCCGTGGCCAGCTCCTGCGGCGTCCGGCCCACCGGGCGTTCGAAGGGGGTACCCATGTTCCTGTCTCTCTCACGTGTGCACGCAACACCAACCGCTCCGGCCGCGGACCGGACCGTGTTCAGCCGGCCCCGGAAGGCCGAGGTGATCGTTCCATCTTCCGTTCCACGTCCCGCTCCGGCCCCTCGGCCGGGGTGAGCTTCGCCGCATCCTCCGCGAGGCTGTCGATATACGTTTTCGGAGTCATCTTCGCCGCCTTGGCCGACGCTTTGATACGGCGCGCTACGGCCTTCGGATCGAGCGCTTCCTCCTTGGCACGCTTGTCACGGGCATGCGCCCGACCCAACGCGCCCTCCACGATGTCTGCCGGTATCGGCTCAGTGCTCACCGGCGACCGGCCGTCATCGGGCGGGGATAGACCTGAAGGCTCATGTTGACCACTCCGCGATCGGAGCCGCCGGCAGTGCCAAGTGCCGGTGTGATCCTCAGGCTCACCAGGGCGCCGGTCGGGGCGTCCAGTTCCCAGTAGGCCATGTGGTAAGGATCCTTTTCCTCGATCCGGTCCGTCGCCTTGGGAATCGCGTACTCGCCGAGCTCGTGAGGGAAGAAGTCGGAATCCCAGGCGCCTTCCCATGCGGGTCGGCCCAGCACCGATGACACCGCGTCCCGATAGCGCGGCCAGACACGATCGGCTTCGGCCAGAACCCAGGGACTCCCCTCCGGCGTCTTCGACGACTCTCCCCATACCCAGTGGGAGACACTGTGCACGGGCCTCCAGCTGCCACCTCGCGCATTCAGGACCAGCTCACCGCCGGTATCGGTGCGCACGTTCAGGACGTACTCGAACTGGGTCGGCGTCCACCCGAACTGCGCACACCACATGTCCAGGCCCTTGCCCGGCAGCGGAGGCCCGTTCCAGACGGTCTCCCAGTCCACGCCCGCCAGCCCGCGCAGCTCCGTGGCCAGCTCCTGCGGCGTCCGGTCCACCGGCGGTTCGAAAGGGGTACCCACGTCGCTTGCTCTCTCTCGCGTCTCGTACGTCACAGCAGCCATCCGGGTCCACCGACCGGATCGTGTTCAGCCGGCCCCGGAAGGCCGGGGTGATCGTTCCATCTTCCGTTCCACGCCCCGCTCCGGCCTCACCGGCATCAGGCGCGCAAGGGCCGGGGACAGCACGGAGGCGCAGCTTGAGCGACGGGGAGTCGCGGCAAGGGGCAAGGGGTCATGCCGGACCGTCCATACCTGCGGCCTGGGGACGGGTGTCAAGGGTCGGACCGGCCTTGGGTCCGGCTGCGGAAGCCGGTACGGGGGTCACGGCCCGGGTAGTCTTGGTCGGTTGTTTGAAGCCGAGCTGCCAGAGCGGGGTGGGCAGGGCCTTCGGAGAGGCCTGCCGCTCGGGCGCCTCGACGGCCTCGGCCGGCCCCTGACCGGGAGCGACCTCCTCGATGATCCCGTCGATCTTCGCCTGCCGCTCCTCCGGGGTGAGCTTCGCGAAACCCTCCGGGTCGATGTACCGGGGCAGCGTCGGATTGTCGAACTGCGCAACGGCCCGCACCTCATTGGTCCCGGCCTCGTTCCGCGTCACCTCGGGCCAGCTCTGATTGGCCTCGTAGGCGAAGTGGATGTTGTGCAGACCGACCTCGGCGTTCCTGCACAGCTCGCCGGACTCCTGGGTGTGCAGGATGGACCGGGTGTTGGCGTCCTGCCCGAACACGATGACCCGCCCTTCGGCGAGCCCCGCGTAGGTCTTGGAGATCTTGCCCCAGACCTCCTTCGCGTAGCCGGGGTGGAATCCACTCTCCGCGCCACCGAGGGCCTCAATGACTTCAGGTTCCCAGAGGAACATGTCGTCCAGCTCTGCGCCTCCCCGCGTCGTCTCCAGCGTCTGGGCGGAACCCGGGTTGGCCTTGTTCTGCTGGGCCGCCCACTCCTCCGCGATGAACCGCTGGGACAGGAAGGGGACGTCCCAATCGTTCAGCGGCGCCTCCGGATGCTCCAGACCAAACGACCAGAAGGCACTGATCGGCTTCGTCCCCTCGGCCGGGGTGAGCTTCGCCGCATCCTCCGCCAGAAGATCAATGTATTGCTTCTCCTTGGATGCCCGAAGTTTGCCATCGGGGTCCAACTCGTCCTTCAGTCCCGCCGCCTCAGCAGCGGCACTGATGCGTGCCACTACCGATTCCGGGTCCGCACTGGCTTCCTCGGATTTCGCCTGGCGGTCGTTCGCCAGGGCCAGGGCGCCTTCGGTTATCAGCTCCGGTATCGGTGCCGAGCTCATCGTCAGTTGACCTTCAGAGGACGGGGATACACGCGCAGGCTCATGTTCACCACTCCACTGCGGGATCCGTCGGCGGTACCCATCGCGGGAGTGAGGGACAGGCTGACGAGCGTGCCCTCAGACGCCGGCAGCTCCCAGTAGGCGATGCGGTAGGGACGCTTTTGGGCCAGTCGCGTTTCCGGCTTCGGCACGACGTACTTGCCGAGTTCGTCGGGAAAGTCGGCCGAGTCCCACCCTCCGTCCCAGGCCGGCTCACCCAGAACCGACGATGCTGCGTCGCGATAGCGAGGCCAGACCTCATCGGCCTCGGCGAGAAGCCGAGGATTTCCCGAGGGACCACCGACGGCCGAACCACCCCATACCCAGTGGGAAACCGACTTCACGGGTGCCCAGCCGCCGCCCGTTGAATTCAGCACCAGCTCACCGCCAGTATCGGTGCGCACGTTCAGGACGTACTCGAACTGGGTCGGCGTCCACCCGAACTGCGCACACCACATGTCCAGGCCCTTGCCCGGCAGCGGAGGGCCGTTCCAGACGGTCTCCCAGTGCACGTCGACCAGCCCGCGCAGCTCCGTGGCCAGCTCCTGCGGCGTCCGGTCCACCGGGCGTTCGAAGGGGGTACTCATGTTCCTGTCTCTCTCTCACGTGTGCACGCAACACCAACCGCTCCGGCCGTGGACCGGATCGTGTTCAGCCGGCCCCGGAAGGCCGGGGTGATCGTTCCATCTTCCGTTCCACGCCCCGCTCCGGCCTCACCGGCATCAGGCGCGCAAGGGCCGGGGACAACACGGAGACGCAGGTTGAGCGACGGGGAGTCGCGGCAAGGGGCAAGGGGTCATGCCGGACCGTCCATACCTGCGGCCTGGGGACGGGTGTCAAGGGTCGGACCGGCCGCCGGCTCGGGGGTCACGGCCGGGGACCGGACGCGGATACACGTCGAGGTCCATGTTGACGACTCCGATGCTCGACCCGTCGGCCGTGCCCAGGCCAGGCGTGATGCGCAGACTGACCAGCGTCTCCGCCGACCCGGCAAGCGCCCAGTAGGCCATGTGGTACGGGTCCTTGTCCTCGATCCGGTCCCGCTGCTGGGGAATCGCGTATTCACCAAGCTCCTGCGGGAAGGAGTCGGAGTCCCAGGCCCCCTCCCAGGCTGGCTCGCTCAGCACCGAGGAAACGGCATCGCGGTAGAGGGGCCACGCCCGGTCGGCCTCGGCCAGCACTTCCGCGTTGTGTTCCGGGCCGTTGACCGACACGGCACCCCAGACCCCGTGGGAAACGCTCCTCACCGGCGCCCAGCTCCCGCCCGTTGCATTCAGCACCAGCTCACCGCCGGTATCGGTCCGCACGTTCAGGACGTACTCGAACTGGGTCGGCGTCCACCCGAACTGCGCACACCACATGTCCAGGCCCTTGCCCGGCAGCGGAGGGCCGTTCCAGACGGTCTCCCAGTCCACGCCCGCCAGCCCGCGCAGCTCCGTGGCCAGCTCCTGCGGCGTCCGGTCCACCGGCGGTTCGAAGGGGGTACCCACGTCGCTTGCTCTCTCTCGCGTCTCGTACGTCACAGCAGCCATCCGGGTCCACCGACCGGATCGGGGTCGGCAGGACCGTGGAAGGCGAGAGTGATCGTCCCACCCCCCGGCCCCCGGCCCGTCCGGCAGTACAGGTCGAGGACGATCACCGGCGCGAGCGGGTTCGCCCAGCGCCACTGCGCGAGCCGGTACGGAGCCTTGCGCTCCAGCCGGTCCGCCGCGTCGCCCCAGCGGCCCGGAGCGGGCGGCTCCGGGAAGTCGGGACTGTCCCAGGCGCCCGCCCAGCCGGGCGCGCCCAACGCGGCGGTCAGCTGCGCGAGGTACGCCCCGTACCGGTCGAGGGCGACCTCCATGACGCCCGCGTCGTCGGCTCGCGCGTCCGCCCGGACCCGCCAGGCCGTGTACGACGCGCGGGTCACAGGCCGGCCGGAGCCACTGGAGGAGGCCAGGTGCAGGCGGCCGCCGCCCGGCGTGCGCACCCACAGGCCCGCCTGGGGCCACAGCGGCGTCCAGCCGAAACCCGCGCACCACTCGGCGAGCGGGGCCTCGTCCTCCGGCAGGCCCGCCCATACGGCGCGCCAGTCCACGCGCAGCAGCCCTGCCAGCTCGGCGGCGAGCTGCTGCGGCGGGTGGTCGGTGATGACACTGGCCATGGTTCAGGGCTTCCTAGTGGGATACCCGGCCGCCGCTGCCGTCTCGCGGCGGCGGGGGCTGGTACGGCTGGGGCTGTTGCTGCGGCTGGGCGGGCGGAGTGGGTGCCTGCGGCGGGCGCGGCGCCGGCGGCCGGGCCACTGGACCGTCGACGATGCTGACCCGGCCGGCCGGTCGGGCCGCCTGCTGCGGCGCCGGGGCCTGCTGGGGCGCGGGGGCGGGAGCCGAAGCGGGAGCCGGCTGGGGCGCGGGAGGCGGCCCCTGCTGCGGCGCGGGCGCTTGGGAGGCGCTGACCCGGCCGCTGCGGCGTCGCGGCTGCGGCTCGGCGGCGGTCTGCTCCTCCGTCTCCCGCTCCTGCCTCTGCTTCATCTGGTCGTAGTTCTCCTTCTGGAGCGCGGCAGCCATCTGTGTGCTCTTGCGCTGGTTCCGCTTGGTGCTGCTCGGAGCGATCCAGCCGCCCTTCTGGAGCTTCCCGCCGAGCACGGCCTTGTCCATGCCCCGGCCGACGTTCCCGGCGGCCCGACCAGTCACCCGGCCCGCCACCCGGCCCGCACCCGCGGCAGCATTGCCTGCGAGGCGCTGGCTCTGAGCGCCTAGCTTGCTGGTCAGCGAGTTCGCCATGTCGCCCGCACCGAGTGCGTCCTCCGCGCCTGCGATCTTCGGGCTGTAGCTGCCCGAGAGCAGCTTCTTCAGCATCATCACGACGGCGATCGTGACGAGCAGGAGAATCAGCAGCTGCATGCCGAGGGAGATCCGGGCAGGCAGGATCATCTGGTAGAGCACCAGCAGGACCGTGAGGATCACACCGAAGCCCGCGCGCAGCACGAAGCTGTGGATGAAGGTCTCCAGCCAGCCCTTGAGCAGCTTCTGCTGGGACGGATGGATGCCCAGGGTGGCGATCAGCGGAAGCATGATGATCATGATGAGGGTCACGGCGTGCCACAGCAGCGTGAGCGCACTGAGCACGATCACCATGACGCCGACGATCAGTGCGGCGAAAACCGAATAGAAGGAGATCGCGAGCCGGTCACCAGCGTTGTGACCGGCCCACTCCTCGAAGGAGACCGGGTAGATGAATTTGTCCCCGTCATCGCTGTCGTGGTTGGCGTCCTTGCCGCCCGCCATCTCGTAACGAATGGGAACCCAGCTGTCGTTGTACTTGTCGATGGGCTCTTTGGGGTCGATCTCCTTGTTGGTGCGGGCCTGAGCCACCAACTGGCGCACCCGGAGGTCCGCGCAGCGAGCGCTCCCATCAGCGCCCCAGTCGCACTTGGTCGAGCCCTTCGGAACGCAGTCGGCCCGGACACCGCCCTCCTCGTTCTTGAAGATGCAGTTGGTGCCGGGCTCGCCGAACTGTCCCAGAGCCCAGGGACGGAAGAGCAGCGTGTCGTACATGGCGCAGCTGTTGACCCGCACACCCCGGTTGCGTGCACCTTCGGGCAGGTCACAGGGCGGCGGCATCGTCTCCGCCATGCCGCCCAGAACTGCCTCGCTGAGCAGAGAGTTGGCCTGGGCAATGCCAGAATCCGCCTCGTTGATGAACTTGTTGTAGTTCCCGCCGGTGAGCATGACCACGACGGCGATGGTGGTCAACGATGCCCAGCCGACGCCCGCCCAGGCCTCTCGCATCTCGTTCTTGCGCCATTTGCCGAACACCCAGATGCCCGTAAGCGTGATCATGAGGGGCACGGCAGGTATGAAGAGCTTCGTCTTGAGCGTCTCCACCGCATTGTCGCGCCCCGTATACAGGCCGGAGAGCGGGCTGGGATTGGAGGCGTACTCCTTGATGGAAATGGCGGTGCGGGTCAGCATTTTAGTGAGGTCGAAGACCGTATCCGCGATGCCGTTGTTGATGTAGTTCATGATGGAGCAGTCGTCGGCGTCGCTGCCGTTGAACCAACCATCGTTTTCCTGCGAGGCGTCCCCCACGCCGCGCATGGTCATGGACCAGTTCAGCCCGCGCACGCCGGCGAGCTCGTACATCGTGTAGTTCTGAGCATCCAGCGGCATATCGGCGGGGTTGCCGTAGAAGCCCGTCGTGTCGTTGAGGTTCTTGCCGCGCTTGTCTTCCCACTGCTTGACAGCCGGCATGATCGACTCGATGTTGCCGGGGTTGTCCATCTGGTAGTTGTCGTCGCCCGTGAAAGAGCAGGCGAAGCTCACGGCGTTCGCCGAGTTGGGCACGGCCATCGTCAGGGCAATCAACGCGAACATCAGGAACGCGCCGACGCGCACCACACGCCCGACCGCCTTCACCCGTTGACGGGGGGAGGGCCGGCCGGAGAGATCTCCACGTGACTTGGCGCTACGGCGTACGAGCATCAGCTTCCTTCTGGAGTTCCGCGACGGACGAACGGTGGGACGGCGATGTGACCTACCTGGGGATGTAGTCCGTCCTGATGCAACCCTTGGCGCTGGCCTCGCGCTTGGAGTACCCGCTCGGGATCTTGCTGTTCAATCGCTCGTCGCACGACACGATGAGCATTCCGGCGGACGTCAGCGCGGTTACGGTTTCGCCATCCTCAGGAACGACCGCGAAGTCTGCCCCGACCAGCGCGCGCCCCTGCTCCCCGGCCTCCTTCTTCGCCTTGAGTCCCTGCTCGAACTTCTTCATGTCGGAGATGACCAACAGGACCATCGGATCGCCTTGATCGGACTCACAGAACGCCCGCTCCTTCACTCCGCCCTCGGCTCCATTGGGCAGCTTCTTCGTGGCGCTCTTGGCGAACCCGCCGGCCGTCGCTTCCGTCTCCAGGTCCTTGCACACGGTGTGCTGGTTGATGAAACGCACCATCGAAGCCACGTCCTTCGCCTTCGGCAGGCTCTTACCTCCGAAGCCCGTCTGCTGCGCCTCGCCGTCCCCGCAGCCCGTCAGGGCGGTGAGGGCGACCAGTGCCGCTGCTGCGGCGAGGGTCCTGGTCTGACGCATGGTGGTGTCTCCTTCGGTACGGATTTCGCAATGTTCTGGACGGGGCGGCACGGTCACGCCGGGGCGGTCTCCCGCGCCGCCTCCGCCGCCTGGCCGGCCTCCTGCATGAAGGTCCAGTCCCACACGCTGAGCGGCGGGTCGATCGCCTGCCGGGCGGGACGGGTCGTGCCGTTGGTGTCGGTGGCGGCGAGGATCTCCTTGAAGACCAGGTCCACCGCGACCGTGCCGACCCGCTTGTCGACGTCGCGCTGCAGGCAGACACCGGTACGGAGCTCCTGCAGGGCCGAGATCACCTTCGCGTCGTTGTCGGGCCGGCCCAGCAGCGGGGCCACCATCGAGGCCTCCTGCGCCGACTTCTGCTTGAACGCGAAGACCGTGTGGATCTGGTTGGCGCCACCACTGCGCGCCTCGGAGTCCTCGATCTGGACGAGGTCGATGGCCTGCTGCGTGATCAGCACGGTGACCGCCAGGTAGGAGCGGCCCTGCTTGAGCGCGCGTCGCATCAGGTCGCGGCCGCTCTCCGTCGCGGTGACCACGTACGCCTCGTCGACGAACAGGGCCTTGGGCCGCAGGCCGATCTCCCCCGTCACCGGGTTCTTCTCGTAGCCCACGTCGAGCATCTGGCTGCCCAGTTCCACGACCGCCATCAGCGCCGTGGCGGCCAGCCGCTCGGCGGGGTTCCAGTTGCGCGGGTCCGAGGAGGACGGGGACTGGAAGCCGCGCAGGGTGATCACCGTGCGGCGCTTGCGCATCGCGGACAGGGTCTTCGGGCTCTCGGCGAAGGCCAGGCGCGCGTACGGCAGGGTCCGCAGCTCGGTGAGGAGCATCTGGGCGAGCTTGAGGTCCTTCACGGCCTCGCGGTCACCGCTGGACACCGCCTGGTCGTAGGCGTTCACGACCTCGTCGACGACCTGCCACAGCGTCGGCCGCGGCACCCTCTCCTCGGCCTCCCGCGCCGTCAGGCCCTGCTCGGTGGCCTGCCGGATGGCGGAGTTGTACCAGCCGACGACGGTGGCCATGGCCTCGATGACGGGCAGCCGGACGCGCTGGTAGTCCTCGTCGCCGAGGAAGCCCCGCAGCATCGACTCCGCGAGCAGACGGCCCGAGGGCACGTCGCGGGCGACCACCCACGGGTCGAGCACGCCGGCCTGACCCTTGAGGAGGTCGACGACCTCGGTCTCCGCCCAGAACTCCGGATTGACCGGCTGGAAGCGGCTGCCCTCCGTCGCGAGGAGGCCCGCCTCGGCATCGTAGGCGAAGGCCGGGTCGTTGACCTGCGCACCGAAGGCCAGGTAGTAGCAGAGCTGCGCGAAGTCGGTCTTGGGGTCGATGACCAGGCAGCGCACGCCCGACTCCGACTCCTCGTAGAACTTCTGCAGCGCGAGCGAGGACTTGCCGCCGCCGGACGCGCCGACGATGGCCAGGCCACCGCCGTCGTTGCGGGCCGGGCCGACGTGCAGGGAGTAGTGGACGGGCATCTTGCCCGCCCAGCCGACGAGGTTGCCGACCCAGCCGAGCTGCTTGCCCGAACGCTGCTCGGGGTTGTCGCCGAGCTCGGTGCCCGCGGTGGGCAGCCCGGCGCCGAGCTGCTCGACCTCCTGCAGCCGCAGATACGGGGCGATCGGCAGCTTGGGGGCGTCGCCCGGGAGCTGGGACTGCAGGAGGCGCCACTGCTGGCGGGTCGGCCGCAGCAGGGTGACCTTGAGGTCCTGCTTGAACTGCATCTCCAGGATGCGGCGGCGGCGCTCCAGCTCGCCGAGGTCGGGCGCGGAGATGGTGAAGCGGATCTGCGCCTCCATGCCCGGCATCTTGTGCTCCTCGACGTCGTCGACGAGGTGCTGGGCACGCGTGACCTGCTGCGCGAGCTGGGTGCCGGGCGACCGGCCGGAGTTGGCCATGTCGTTCATCTCGTCGACAAGGTTGCCGCTGATCTTCTTCGCCCGGTCCTTGAACTTCAGGTACGGGATCAGCGTGAAACGCATGTCGATCTCGACCGGGAAGTCCACGTGCTGCGACGCGTAGCGCGCCCAGGCGGTGGACTGCCGGAAGCGGGTCTCCGTGGGCCAGCTCGCGGCAACCAGGGTCGTCGTGTAGCTGGTGTGCTGCTCGCCGGTGAACTCGTCGTACTGGTGCAGCACGATGTGCGTCTTGTGGTTCTCGCCGGAGAAGTCGACGACCAGGTCGAACTGGTCGGGTCCCCAGGAGCGGGAGCCGAGCACGGGCTCCGGCGGGACGGCCAGGTCACCGTGGAGCGGCTTGCGAATCAGCCAGACCAGTTCCTCGCGGGTGAGCGGGACCCCGCTCAGGCCCTCCAGGCTCTCGTGGACCTCCCGCGCGACCTGGGTCCACTGGGCCAGCAGGCCCGGCGACAGGTACTCGTCGTGGACGCCGGTGGCCACGGCCGCGACCTGATCGGCAGTGCCGCGCACGGCCGCCGTCAGCCCCGGCTCCTCGACGGGGTCGTCACCGCCGGGAAGGACCCCGGTGCCGTTCGCACCGCGCTTCAGCGAGCCCAGCTTGACCAGCAGGATGTTGCGTTCGCGGGTCGCCCCGATGCGCTCCTGATACTCGGCCTTGCGCAGGTTGTAGGCCTTGTAGTTCTCGGTCGGGTCCCAGGCCACCGTGTTGAGCCGGTCGGCCCACTCCACCGCCGTGATCGGGCGGTAGACCTTGCGGTAGTGGCACTCGACGTTACGGTCGCCGCGGGCGAGGTTGAGCAGACCGCGGGCCGGGCCCTCGGCCATGGCCTGGAGCTCGCCGGCGTTGAGGTACTCGTCGATGGCCGTGGGGAGCACGAGCCCGGTCCAGACCGATTCTCCGTGGACGAAGATCATGTCGTCGGCGTAGCGGTAGGGCAGCCGCAGGTCCTCACGGCGCGCGGACTGGCCCGAGCGGTTCCGGGAGCCGCTCTGGTGCTGCGTACCTCCGCCGGAGGCCTGGCCTTCCTTGTTCTTCTTGGAGCCGGCGGAGGCGATGATCATCGCGATCACGAAGAAGGCGACCGCCCCGCCCAGAAGGATCATCATGATCATGAGGGATTCATCCTGCGGTCTCGGAGTGTGCGGTTTCAGGAAGGCGCGGGTACGGCTGCTCGGAGCGGTCCACCGCCGCGAACGAGGAACCGTGCTGCGCCGCCGCGGCCAGGGCTTCTTCGTACTGGCGCTGCCAGCGCGGCGAACCGGGCTGCCAGAGGATCACCTGCCAGCGAAGCTCCGCCGGCTCCCGGTCGGCGGCCAGGCCTTGGAGCCGCTTGGGCTGGAACCAGTAGTCGGCCCAGACCACCACCTGCTGGCTGAGCGTGAGCGCGGAGGGCAGCGGCCGGCCCCACACGAAGTAGACGCCGACCGGCGGTCCGATGTAGAGGACCGACGTCACCACCGAGAGGCCCAGGAAGGGCAGGAAGGCGGAGAGCGAGAGCAGCGTCACCAGCCACAGGAGGCCGAAGCCGAAGGCGGCGCCGAGGGCGGGCAGCAGCAGGCCCGGAAGCGGGATGTTGCCCCAGTTCCAGATGCGCTTGGGACGGTTGAGCAGGTCCGTGTGGTCGTAGGCGACCATCGGCTCGGGTGCGTCCTGCGTGTCCTGCGCCATCAGCCGGTCCCCCTCTCTGACGTGGTTGCGGGCCGCGGGTCACGGGCGGGCCGGGCGGATGCACCGGCCGCTCCCGGGATCAGCCCTTGGCGCCGCCGCCGCCGATCTGGCTGCCGAGGTCGATGAGCAGGCCCGCGAGACCGGTCGCGCCACCGATGATCAGGGCGGCGAGCGCGATCATGCCGAAGCCCTGGAATGCCTCGCGCATGCCGTCACCGCGCTTCATGGAGAGCAGCATCCGGATGCCGAGGATCAGCAGGGCGCAGATCGCCACGGTGGTGCCGATGCCCGTGAGGATCTTCTGGATCTCGCCGAACATGCCGTTGAGGGTGGTGGCCGCCAGGTTCATGGCGTGTTCCTTTCGCTGAAGTGCGGGGGAGGGGTGTGGGAGGTGCGTCTGTGGGGGCGCGGTCAGGGCGCCTTCGGCGCGGGCGAGGTGCCCGGCGCGGGCGAGGTGCCCGGAGCGGGCTCACCGCCGGCCGGCGGGTTCTCCTCCGGGACGGGCGCCTCGGAAGCCGTCGTCCCGGCGTCCGCCCTGCCGCCCGTCGGGTCGAGGACCCCGCCGCGGACGTCCTTGATGAACCAGCCCTGGGCGGTGTTCACGAGCGTCAGCCGGTAGGAGCGCTTCACGCTGGTGGTCGGGGGCGGGGTGCCCTTCGCGGGAGCCGCGGCGGCGGCGGCGCCCCAGACGACCGTCACCCGTGCCTGCACCGCCTGGCCCTGCCCGTAGGTGATCGTCGCGTTGGGTTCGCTGCCCTCGGGAGCCAGCGCGACGACCTCCTGCACTTCGGGCGCGGCCAGCGCCCCGGCCAGGCCCGTGGTCGCCGACTGGCTCGCGTCGGGGGTCGTGAAGCGGGTGAGTCCGGTGGCGTCCGAGGCGCCCCAGGCCTTGAAGAAGCCGGGCAGCACCTGCGCCTTGAGCTGGTTGGAGAGCTCCTGGTCGACGACCTCGTCGTCCTGCTTGACAGCGGGCGCGCTGCCGCGCGAAGCGAGCGGCATCTCGCCGACGTTGCCCGCGATGCGCAGCCCCGACCCCGTCGCCGGGTCCTTCACGTACACCGGCACGGACAGCGTGGTGAGGCGGCCGGTCGACAGCTTGACCTGGATCCCCAGGTAGCGGCCGTTCGCCCCGAACTCGGGAAGCTCCTCGACCGTGCCGTCCCACTTGGCGTGGCGGACGCTCTGGGTGCCCTGGCCGGTCATGCCGCAGTCGCGGTCCACACCCGAGGAGGCGTAGCGGGTCAGGGCGTCGCGGCGCTTGTCGGCGTTCTGCGGCGAGTACGTCATGCAGAGCGTCACATACTCCTCCGCGAACGTCGCGGCGGCGGCGATCGGGAACTCGGAGAGCCGGTAGCGCTCCACGTCCTTCGCGCTGAGGTCTGCGTCGGCCACCGCGACCGACGACTTGCCGATGACCAGGCCCGCGACACCGCACGAGCCCAGCGCGAAGGCACACGTCGTGATCAGCAGGGCGGCGCGTACCGCGACGTGCGTACGCCGTCCCTGTGCGGGCAGCCGCCCGCCGGGTCGCGGCACCTCGAACCCGGCCCCGCCGACGGCGCGGGCCCGGCTCCCGGAGGATGCCGCCGAACCGGCGGCGGGACCGGCGGCGGGACCAGCGGCGGCGGTCGGCACGGAGGAGTCGGCGGGCCGGGCGTCGCCCCCCACGGAAGCGGCGGCAGCCTGCGCGGGCGCGGCGGCCGCACGTCCGCCGCCCTTCTTGCGGCCTTCCCGCTCGGCCTTCTTCTGCTCGTACGCGGCCTTGCGCTCGGCCCGCTTCGCCTCCTGGGAGGCCTTGCGCCGGTCCCTCTTCGACGCGGCCGACGGCTGACTCACCTGCGGCGGCAGGACCGGCACGGCCGCCTCGCCCGGCGGCACGGGGCCCGGCCGCGCCGAGCGCACCCAGGCCGCGGCCACCTGCGCGCGCACGGCGTCCGAGGACTGCTGGGGCGGCGCGGGCGGGTTGTCGGCGTAACCGTAGGGGGCGGTGGCCCGGGGGGACTGCGGCTGCGGCTGGGCTCCGGTGGGCCATCCGGCTGCGGACCGGCCCTGCTCCCCGGAAGTCCGGTCTCCGTCGACCCCGCCAGCAGAGCTGTTGTGGTCCGTCATCGAGTCCGCCTCTCCCCCGCGTGTGAGCCCCTCCGCCGGCCGACCGGTTGGCGGGCCTCCTGCTGAGGCCAGGTGCGGAACGGCAGTGTGGCAAATGAAGACGACAACGCCTCCCCCCTTTTCCCCGCGGGGAAAGAGTGAGGAAAGACGGGGAAAGCACGAGGAATTCCCGAACGGGACTCCCGGGCGGACGGAAGGGGGCGGGCCGTCCGGCACTCGGCACAATGAGCGGTCGCGTCCGGGCAGCGGGCGCCACGGATCCGTCCCCGACCCTGCGAAGGACGAGAGTTGAGCGAGCAGTACGCCCTCCCCGAGGCGCCCGCGGACCTGGCGCCCGGCCCCGCGACCGAGGCGCAGCACGCCTGGATCGCCGGCTACGAACCCGGCAACCCCTGGCAGTCGAAGCTCTGCCTGAGCACCCCGCAGGGCACCGTCTCCTACCCCCTGACCCCGCACACGATGCCCGAACTGCTGGAGGGCCTGGTGCTGGTGGCCCAGGCCCAGCAGGGCACCGCGGGCACGACGGCGCCCGCCGACACCCCCGAGGGCGAGCCCGACGGCGCGGTGGAGGAGGCTCCGAGCACGAGCCTGCACGACGGCCGCGCCGCCCGGATGACGGGCTGGGCCGTGGTCCACGACCTGTGGGAACGCGGCGACACCTCGGTCCGCTTCATCATGGGTGCGGCGGTGATCGGCCTGCTGGTCCTCGGGATCGTCCTGTCCTGACCGCATGTCACGATGCCCCACGGACACCGAGCGAGGAGCCTGCACAATGCTGAGGGAAACATCGGGCCGCACGGCCCAGGACCTGGCCGCCGAACTGGCGGGCCTGCGCGGGATCGACTGGGCCTCGGTCTGGGCGGGACCGCCGCAGGGCGGCTCCCCGGAGTTCCGCAGGTGGTGCGAACGCTACGCCTGGGAACCGCAGAACGTGGAGCGCAACCTCGTCGTGCACAGCCGCTCCGGCGGCAGGTGGACCTTCGAGTCGAACGGCAACTGGACCCCCGTCTTCCGTCTGACCCACTGGGCGTGGCGGCTCGGGGCGGACGAACCGTCCGAGAACCCCGCCCTGCTGGCCGGGGCCGCGGACGAGTGGCCCGCCTTCCTCCGGGCGGCCGAAAGCGTACTGGGGCCCGCGGCGTGGAACGGCCCCTGGGACGCGCCTGACTTCCCGGAGCCGCCGGAGAAGGGGCTCTGGGAGAGCCGCGACTACCGCCTCGAGACCCGCACCCCCTACCGGATGGCCTTCTGGGAGCCGACGGGCGAGCACCCCGGCCAGGCGGTGATCGTGCTCGTGCAGTCCGTGTCGTTCGCGGCGTGGACCGCCGACACCCCCGGCGGCTCCCGTATCCGGCTGACCGTCCACGCCCCTGAAGGCTCGCGGAGGCTCAGGTGAGACCCGATGCCCCACCCACCCCGGAAGAAATAGCCCGGGCCTTCGTCCTCGCGCAGGCGCAGGCCGACGCGGAGCCCACCGAAATGGAGGATGGCAACCGGCTGGCGCTCCGGATCCACCAGGACTACCTGGCCACGGTCCCCGCGGGTGAGAAGGGACCGGGTCTCCTGGCGTACATCGCGAATCTGGCGGAGACCGAGTCCGTCACCAATGAAGGGCGGGGTCCAGACCGCGCGTTCTGGTCGTACGTGTCGCAGCTGGACGGTGTGGACGAACCGGTGCCCAACCGCTTCCTGGCCCGGGCGTGCGGGGAATCACGTGGTCTCCAGGTACTGGAGGACACCCCGGCCGGCCACCTGCTCAATGCGTACTGCCTAGGCAACGTGAAGGTGGTGGACTCACTCGCCCAGCACTTCGACTTCGAACCGGAGGACCTGGACGCCGTTCACGGCACGGCGTGGGACCGCCTCTCGGAGCGATACGCCGAGGCGACGACGGGCACGGTGGTCGCCTTCGCGGCCGATATCACCAAGGGTTCGGTGCTCGGCAAGACCGAGGTCCCGGAGCTCCTGCGGAACGCGGCAGTGGGCAAGGACGGCATCAAGTTCGCCACGCCGCTGCCCCGACACGAGCACCTGCCGGCGGACGTCGACGCCTTCATCACCAACGACCCCGTCAGGTGCCAGCTGGTCATGGAGGACTACGACCCCGACACGTCCCCCCGGGACTTCGCCGCCAAGCTGGAGGCCATCGACGTCCCCGAGGACCAGAAGGAAGCCCGCGCGGCGATCGTGGAACGGCTGTCCCAGGCCGCCGCCTACCCGGACCTGGTGCAGGAGACCCCCGAGCCCGGCCCGAAGGCCGCCCTGGCCGACTCCTTCCTGCCCGGGATGAACGTGGGGCACAGCATCGTCCCCGCGGCCCGCGGCGTCCCCACCGGCCACGGGGCGGGGGCGCATGTGCCGCCGGCCCCGCAGCTCGCCCCGAAGCCCGCCGGCGTCGAGCACTGACCGGTCGCACCGGGCGGCGCCACCACGGCCGTTCGGCGGGACCGGCCTACGCCTCCGGCTCGTACTCCTCCAGCGGGAGCGGGTCGAACGGATAGGCCGTATGCCCGCCGACCTTGGGCGAACACGCCGCGAACGGACCCAGGTCCGTGTCCATGAGCACGCGCAGGTGCGGGTCGGCATGGTGCAGCCACCAGGTCGACATGCCGAGGGCGGTGTCGTGCCGGAGGTGCTCCCAGGCGAGCCAGAGCCCGGAGAGCCGGGCACCCGCCTCGGGGTGCTCCCACCAGCGGGGACACCAGGTGGCGGAGGATCCGTTCAGCCGCCGGCGGACCATCGGGGCGAGGTACTCGGAAACGAAGGCGAAGACGTCGGGGAAGTGGAGGGGAACTTCCCCGCCACTGTCCGGCCGTTCTGCAGGCGTCGTGCTCATGGGGTCTCTTCCTCGGGTGCGTCGCCGGTCAGTGTTCCATCCCGGCGGACTCGGGGGCGGCCTCGATCACGGGGTTGATCACACCGTGCGTGCTCGCGCTCACCGATCGGGGGGGGCCGGCACCTTGATGGCGCGGGGGATGCTCACGCCGGGGAGGAAGCCGTTGGCCGGGGTGGCCACACTGGCTTCGGGCCTCTGGGCTCCGTTCGGCTCCGCCACCGTCCGCCCGGCCTCCGGTTCCCCGACCGCCGTGTCGGACTCCTCGCGGGCCGTCCCTTCCTCTGCCGGCTCCGCGTAACTGGTCGCCGACGAAAGCCGGGCGACGGCCGCGGCACGCGCCTCCCGCTGGTGCTCCGGCACCTCGATCGCAGCGAGCCTGGCCGCGAAGAGCAAGGGGGGTCGTACCCTTCACGGCGTAGTCCTCCATGCGGAGGTCACAGCGGACGGCCGGGTCCGCCATCAGGTCGTACATCTCTGCCGGAAGGGGCGCCTGACGCGGGAACTCGATGGGGAATCCCACCGCGTCCTTCCCCACGCCCTCGGGCCCGACGACCTTCGGCATCTCCGTCTCCCCCAGGATGGACCCGGCGCCGATCTCGGCCGCGAAGACGGCGACCTGTCCCTCGGCCGCTTTGGCGTACTGCCCCGAGGCGGCCTCCCAGATCCCGGCCGGAGCGTCCTGGACGGCCTGCTCCGTCAAGTTGAACCGTCTGACCAAGGCCTGCTGTACGTTCCGGTCCCACAGCTCGTACGACTCGAGCTTGCGACCCACCGGCGAGTCCTCCAGCACCTGGTAGCCCCGGCTCTCACCGCACGCCTGGACGAGGAAGCGGTGCCCCACCTCGCGCAGCGCTCCCTCCGGCTGGGAACGCCAGGACCAGAGCGCACGCACCTCTCCCCGGTCCGCTGCGGTGGGCGACTCCGTCAGTGCGACGTGGGTGCTGTAGGCGAGCACGTCGGGGAACATGTCCTTGCCGCCCGCCGCCTGCCCGTCCCGGTACAGGCGGTCGACGGCCTGCGCGACCTTGTCCGGGGCGAGGGGGCGGTGCTCGTAGTACGCCTCCTCCAGCTCCATGGCGCGGTCGATCTCTGCTTGTGTCGGGCGAAGGAACTCCGTCAGCGAGCCCTCGCAGTGAACTCGGCCGGCGGAAAGACCTCGAGCGAGACGGCCGTGCCACCCGGCGTGTCCGCGGTCCACGTGGGGAAGCTGACCGTCTGGGACAGCACGAAGTACGGCTCTCCCGGCACCGCGCCCGCCGGCGCCCAGTAGGCGAAGCGATAGGGCTCGCGGTTCAGCATCCGCTCGTCACGGCCGTTCCAGTACCAGTGGCGCGGCGGTTCCGGGAAGTCCGAGGCGTCCCAGGATCCCGTCCAGGTGGGCAAGCCCAGCACGCCCTGCGCCACCTGGAGGAAGGTGGGCCAGCTCGCTTCGACGGCCGAGAACACCTCACCGTTCTCCGCAGCGGTCTGGGCCTTCAACTGGTACGCGTAGTGCTCCAGCGCAGTCAGCCCCGTTATGTTTTCTGCGGTTCCGCAATGGGGCCGCTGGCCTCCGGGCCCGGCATGACTGTTGCCCCCTGTCGAAGGCATGACCTGGGGGGTGGTGTCACCGGGTCCGGGGGTGTTCGTCGGAGACGCTGATCAGAGGTCCGGCCACCGTCCGGTCCGGCGCAATGCTGGACAGTTCGCGGGCGGCAGGTCTGCATAACGTGGATGCGCGAGCACGACACCCGAGCCGAGGCCGGCACCGTCAACACCCCCTGGGAAGGGGCACGATGTTCGAGATCGAAGACGTGGGCGTGTTCCTGGGCCTGGACGTCGGCAAGAGCAGCCATCACGGTCATGGGCTCACCCCGGGCGGGAAGAAGGTCTTCGACAAGCAGCTGCCCAACAGCGAGCCCAAGCTGCGGGCCGTCTTCGACAAGCTGACCGCGAAGTTCGGCACCGTGCTGGTGATCGTGGACCAGCCCGCCTCCATCGGCGCCCTGCCACTGACCGTCGCCCGCGACGCGGGCTGCCAGGTCGCCTACCTGCCCGGACTGGCGATGCGCCGGATCGCCGACCTCTACCCGGGCGAGGCCAAGACCGACGCCAAGGACGCCGCCGTCATCGCGGACGCCGCCCGGACGATGCCGCACACCCTGCGCTCGCTGGAGCTGACCGACCAGATCACCGCCGAGCTGACCGTGCTCGTCGGCTTCGACCAGGACCTGGCCGCCGAGGCCACCCGCACCTCCAACCGGATACGGGGCCTGCTCACCCAGTTCCACCCCAGCCTGGAACGCGTCCTGGGCCCGCGCCTGGACCACCAGGCCGTGACCTGGCTGCTGGAGCGCTACGGATCCCCAGCCGCCCTGCGCAAGGCCGGACGCCGCAGACTCGTCGAGCTGATCCGCCCGAAGGCCCCGCGCATGGCCACCAGGCTGATCGACGACGTCTTCAACGCGCTCGACGAGCAGACCGTCGTCGTTCCCGGGACCGGCACCCTCGACATCGTCATCCCCTCCCTGGCCGCCTCGCTGGCCGCTGTCCACACCCAGCGCCGGGCGATGGAAGCCCAGATCAACGCCCTGCTGGAGGCTCACCCTCTTTCCCCGGTCCTGACGTCGATGCCCGGCGTCGGCGTCAGGACCGCCGCCGTCCTGCTGGTCACCGTCGGCGACGGCACCAGCTTCCCCACCGCCGCCCACCTCGCCTCCTACGCCGGCCTCGCCCCCACCACGAAGCAGTCCGGGACCTCGATCCATGGCGAACACGCACCCCGAGGCGGAAACCGGCAGCTCAAACGGGCGATGTTTCTCTCCGCCTTCGCCTGCATGAACGCCGACCCGGCCTCCCGCGCCTACTACGACAAGCAACGAGCACGCGGCAAAACCCACACCCAGGCCCTCCTCCGCCTCGCCCGCCAACGCATCAGCGTCCTGTTCGCCATGCTCCGCGACGGCACCTTCTACGAATCCCGGACACCGACGGACGTCGAGCTCGCCGCTTAGCCTCAGCGAGCCCGAACCACCCGAAACCCGACACAGGTGCCTTGACGAAAGACATAGAGGCACCCCCCCCATGCCTGCCCGGTCGAAGAACGTCCACCTGCCCCCGTCCGTTGTCCTCACCCGCAGCTGCCGGTCGAAGGTCAAAGGGTCCCAGCCATTGCGGTCACACCACTCGGCGAATTCCGTGGATCCGCCCTGCGGCGACCCCGACCACACCGACGGCCAGTGGTCCACGGCTTTCATGTTCGCCAGTTCGGCCGCCATGTCCTGCGGTGTCCGGCCGGTCTCCTCGGTCAGCATCCTCGTCCCCTTCGTCGGCGTCGGCGTCGGCGTCTCAACGTGGCGTGCTCGACCGTACCTCCGGAGCACCGAGGCCCCGGGCGGGCAGAAGCCGTGAGGGGTCCCGCCCCACCTTCACGCATTCTTTGCACTGGCTTCGCACGTGCGATCCCCTGCCGGGGCCCGGTCTTTCCTCGCTCTTTCCTCGGTTTTCCTCGCGGGGAAAAGGCCTGCGTCTTCCGTCGTCCCTCCCCCTACCGTGTCCGGGCGACCTGACTGAGGGAGGCCCGGGACGGTGGAGTCACCTGCCGAGAACAAGCGAAGCGCGGCACTTGCCCTGGCGGTACTGGGAGTTCTGCTGATCGCCTCCCTGGTCGTCCTCCTCGTCTTCGACGGCGAGGACGACGCGGACCCCACGGCGGACGGCAAGGCACCTTCGGCCTCCGCGCAGGGCAAGGGCGCCTCCGCGGCCGGCGGCGCGAACGGTGGTGCGGGCCAGCAGGCCGGCGCGAACGGCGCCGACTCCGTGCCGCCCATCGTCCAGCCGGCGGAACTGGCCGAAGCCCACCGGGCGATGGCCGCCTACATGGCCGGCCTGAGCACGTACACGTACACCGACCAGAGCGCCGCCTGGTCCAAGCCCCTGCTCGACCTCACGGTCTCGGACGAGCG
This sequence comes from Streptomyces sp. PCS3-D2, assembly GCF_000612545.2. Classification (GTDB taxonomy): domain Bacteria; phylum Actinomycetota; class Actinomycetes; order Streptomycetales; family Streptomycetaceae; genus Streptomyces. The sequence goes on from NZ_CP097800.1 coordinate 3,446,854, forward strand.
GATGAAGGGCCTCACCGCCCTCCCCACGGGCAAGGCCTGGGACACCTGCCAGGTCGCCCGCTGCTCCTCCACCGGCAAGGCGAGCGTGGTGCGCGACGGCATGATCGCCCAGGACCTGGTCAACGGCGGCGGCAGCCTGGTCTCCAGCGTGGTCTCGCTGACCTCCGTGCGCTCCGAGAACGGCAAGCAGACCCTCACGGAGACCAACTCCTGGCTGGTCAGCGCCCGCAAGGACGCCGGCGCGTGGAAGGTGTCGGGCTTCGACCTGCAAGGCCTGGGCAACGTGGGCGCGGACGAGAAGGCAGGGAACTGATACCCGATGGTGGCTCCTGCCGTACTCGCGGCCGCGTCGAAGGCCGCCAAGGTCGCCAAGACGGCCAAGACGGCCGCCCAGATGGCCGGCGGCCAGGGCGGGGGCGGCGGCAAGAAGAAGAACAACGGCAAGATGCTGCTGCTCGCCGGCCTCGGCGGACTGCTGCCGATCGGCGGCGCCGGGCTCATCGCCCTGGTGCTGATCGGCGCGCTCGTCGGTGGTCTCGGCAGCGGCGCCGCGCAGGCGGCCTGCGGCAACTACGCCGAGAACGCGGGCCACGGCAACACCGGTGACCAGGCGGCCACCAACCCGATCATGCCCGCCGGCACGATCTACCTGCCCAGTGAGACGGCCCGCAACGAGATACCCCCGCGGATGATCCTCGCGGCGATGCGCGCCGCCGCCCGCTACGAGGGGCTGGACTGGACGCTCATCGCCGGCCAGATGTACCAGGAGACGAAGTACGGCCAGGACCCGTCCGCGGCCCCCGGGGGCAAGAACAGCGCGGGCTACATGGGCCTGCTGCAGTTCGGCCCTCCCGCCTGGAAGGACTACGGCGACGACGGCAACGGCGACGGCAAGAAGGACCTCTACAACATCGACGACGCGGCCTACGCCGCCGCGAACTTCCTCCACGCCCTGAAGGCCGAGACGCAGCCCTGGAAGGCCCTGCTGCGCTACTCCGGCTCGCTGGAGAGCAACACCGTCTACCCCCGTGTGGTCCTCACCCAGGCGGCCCGCTACCGCGGCAACCTCACCGGCGAGAAGAGCCTGATCGAGGGGTGGTACGCCCACCTGAAGGCGACCGTCGAGAAGAACCCGAACTTCCCCACCCTGGGCCAGCAGTCGGACATCCCCGCCCCCGTCGGCAACGACGCGCAGCCGACCGAGGCCCTGAGCATCACGTCGGCCTCGCCCCGCTCCTGGTCCACGCCGCCCTACCCGGGAGACGCCGCGGCCACCACCCGCGCCGCCGCGGACCCGGGCAGCCGGGTGTCCGCGGACCCGGGCGCCCGGATCGAGACCGTCGCCTTCTCCCGCCCGATGATCAAGCCGGCCGCGCCGCCGAGCCAGGACGGCAAGAACTGGCAGTGGCCGCTGAAGGAGGGCACGTACACCGTCGGCACCAAGTACCACGCCAACGGTTCCAGTTGGAGCCTCGGCTACCACACCGGCCTCGACCTGCGGGCGACCTCCGGCACCCCCATCTACGCCCCCGCCGACGGCAAGGTCATCAAGGTGACCAGCGGCGGCTCGTACGGCAACGAGACCCACATCGAGCACGCGGGCGGCGTCGTCACCCTGTACGCGCACCAGACCAAGGCGATGGTGTCCCAGGGCGCCTCCGTCAAGCGCGGCGACCAGATCGGCACCGTCGGCAGCACGGGCAACTCCAGTGGCCCGCACCTGCACTGGGAGGTCCGCGTCCCCGGTGTCGACAACCCCTTCGTCCCCGGCCAGGACAACGGCCCCGGCATGATCGACCCGGAGGGCTGGCTGCAGGGCAAGGTCTCGGCCACCCCGGACTACGGCACCGTGCCCGGGGGCGGCGGCGACACGGCCAAGGACGCCACGTACGCCTCGTGCGCCAAGGACGGCAAGGGCACCGCGGTGCCCCCGGACGGCGCGGGCGTCACCGGCGTCCTGCCGGGTGCCGACGACCCGGTCGTCCGGTCCGCGCTCCGCTGGGCCCAGCGGGGCATCGGCCGCCCGTACGTGTGGGGCGCGCCCCGGCTCCAGGGCAACAACCCGGTCTCCTTCGACTGCTCCAGCTTCACGCAGTGGATGTACTACCAGGCCAGCGGCGGAAAGATCGACATCGGTACGGTCACCTACACCCAGGAGAAGAACCTCCGCGCGTCGAAGATCGACCTGAGTCAGGCGCAGCCCGGGGACCTCATCTTCTTCCGGCCCGGCCCGAGCGGTTCCGAGCACGTCGCGGTCGTGTGGGACCCGGCCGGCAAGAAGATCCTGCACGCCCCGCGCGTGGGCAAGAACGTCGAGTTCAGCACCTGGGACGTGCAGGGCCAGATCACCGGCGTGTACCGGGTGCCGATCCCGGCGGGCACCAACCCCGTCGAAGGCGGCGGCGAACACGCGTAGCGGACCGCGCCGGCGGGAGCCGGCGCACCGCAGACCCCTCAGCAGCAACGGAACGGATACCTCTTCCGTGCCAGATCCGCTCCAGCGGAAGGACAGTCCTGACCATGGCCTCACCCCAGCAGAAGAAGCCCCGCGCCGACGAGGACTGGACGATCGAGATCGCCTGCCTCGTCGGAGGCCTCCTGGCGCTTCTGTGCGGTGCCTGGCTCGCCGCGCGCCTCGGTTCGTCCTTCGGCGACCACCCGGCGCCGCCGGGCAACCCGTTCTCGTTCGCCGTCTCCCTGGTCATGGGTGACTACTCCTGGCCGCACGGAGCGGCGAACGCCATCGCGGCCGCCGAGGTCCTGCTGCTCGCCGGAGCCGTGACCGCCGCCTATCGGCTGCGCCAGCGCCTGCGCAACAAGCCCGACGTCGACGGCGCCGCCCAGCACCTCGCCAAGGGCGAGGAGCTCGGCAAGCTCACCATGAAGGGTGCCGCCGCGACCGCCGAACGCCTCGGTGTGGACAGCGGCTCCCCGGGCGTCTTCATCGGCCGCTCGCTGCACGGGCGCCAGCCCCTGTTCGGCTCCTTCGAGGACATGCACGTCGACATCTGGGGTCCCCGTACGGGCAAGACGACCCGGCGCGCCATCCCCGCGATCCTCGACGCCCCGGGCTCCGTACTCGTCACCTCCAACAAGCGCGACATCGTCGACGCCACCCGGGGCCCGCGCCAGGCCCGCGGCCAGGTCTGGGTCTTCGACCCCCAGCAGGTGGCGCAGGAGCCGCCCACCTGGTGGTGGAACCCGCTGTCGTACGTGACCGACGTCGCCAAGGCCCGCAAGCTGGCCGACCACTTCGCGTCGGGCTCGCGGGACGCCGACGCCTCCACGGACGCGTTCTTCGACCCCGCCGGACAGGACCTCCTCGCCAACCTCCTGCTGGCGGCGGCGACCGCCAAGGCCTCCATCACCCAGATCTACACCTGGCTGTCCAACCCGAAGGACGACACCCCCGAGCGCATCCTGCGCGGGGCCGGACACCTGATGCCGGCCGACGCCCTCTCCGGCGTCATCACCGCCCCGGACAAGCAGCGCAGCGGCATCTACGGCGTCGCCCAGCAGATGGCGTCCTGCCTGATCAACCCCGAGGTCAACAAGTGGGTGACGCCGCTCTCCGCGACGGACGACCGCCCGGAGTTCGACCCGCGCGAGTTCGTCCGCGCCGACTCCACCCTGTACTCGCTCTCCCGCGAGGGCACTGACTCCGCCGGCCCGCTGGTGACCGCTCTGACCGTGGCGGTCGTCGAGGCCGCCGAGGAGTACGCCACCACGCAGCGCGGCGGCCGGCTGTCCCGCCCGCTGGTGGGGGTCCTCGACGAGGCCGCGAACGTCTGCCGCTGGCGCGCCCTGCCCGACCTCTACTCGCACTACGGATCGCGCGGCATCATCCTGATGACGATCCTCCAGTCCTGGGCCCAGGGCATCGAGGTGTGGGGCGAGCGCGGCATGGAGAAGCTCTGGTCGGCCGCGAACGTCCGCGTGTACGGCGGCGGCGTCTCGGACACCCGCTTCCTCGGCGACCTCTCGGAGCTGGCCGGCGAGTACGAGCTGCGCGAGTTCACCACGTCCCGCGCCTCGGAGACGGGCGGCTGGTCGGGCCACCGCACCCTGAACGAGTCGGTACGCCGCGACCGCGTCCTGAAGGTCTCCGACCTGGGCGCGATGCCGCCCGGCCGGGCCCTCGTCCTGGCCTCCGGCATCAAGCCGGTGCTGGTCGAGACGATCCCGTGGTGGCAGGGCCCGTACGCCGCCCAGGTGAAGGCCTCCCTGACCCGCCACGACCCGGGCGCCCGCGCCTGAACCCACCCACACCGGAGCCCCGGGATTCCTTCCCGGGGCTCCTCTGCGTTCACGCCGTACCCTCGGGGCAACAGAAAACCCCAGGCCGGATTTCTCCAGCCTGGGGTCTGTCTGAGCCGCCTTCGGGATTCGAACCCGAGACCTACGCATTACGAGTGCGTTGCTCTGGCCAACTGAGCTAAGGCGGCACCGCTGATCAGACGAGTATTCCCTCGAAGAGGTGCTCTCATCAGCAGCGGCGCCAAGTCTACAGGGTGCGAGGGCGTGCACCGAACCAGGTTTCACACATGCGGACATTTGCCGTAGATCCGGCGTCCCTCGCGGCTCCGGCCCCCGCCCGGCGGGTCAGCACTTCTTGCCGTCCGCCGGGGCCTTGCCCTCCAGCAGGTAGCGGTTGATCGCGGTGTCGATGCAATCGCTGCCGCGCCCGTACGCCGTGTGGCCGTCGCCGTCGTAGGTGAGGAGGGTGCCCGACTCGAGCTGGTCGGCCAAGGCCTGGGCCCACTTGTACGGCGTCGCGGGGTCACGGATGGTGCCGACGACCACGATCGGCGCGGCGCCCTTCGCGGTCAGCGGCCCCGCCGTGCCCGTGGGCTTCACCGGCCAGTACGCGCAGTTCAGCGAGGCCCAGGCCAGGCCCGCTCCAAAGACCGGGGAGGCCTTCTCGAAGGAGGGGAGGGCCGCGTCGACCGCTTCCGGGCCGCTGAAGGCCGCGGGCTGGTCGAGGCAGTTCACGGCGGCGTTCGCGAACATCAGGTTGGCGTACTTCCCGTCCGCCCCGCGCTCGTAGTAGCTGTCGGCCAGACCCAGCAGGCCTGCGCCGTCGCCGTTCATCGCCGAGGCCAGCGCCTCGCGCAGCTGAGGCCAGGCGTTCTCGTCGTAGAGCGCCGCGATCACCCCGGTCGTCGCGAGGGCCTCGCCGAGCGGCCGCTTGTCGTCGCCGCTGGGCACGGGCTGCGCGTCGAGCTTGCGGAAGAAGTCCTTCAGCCGGGCGGCCACCTCCTGCGGGCCGCCGTTGCCCAGCGGGCAGTCGGGCTGCTTCGCGCAGTCCTTGGCGAAGGAGGTGAAGGCCGTCTCGAATCCCTCGGTCTGGTCCCGGTTGAGGTCGAGGGCCTCACGCGCGGGATCCATCGCGCCGTCCAGGACCAGCCGGCCGACCCGGTCCGGGAAGAGGTTCGCGTACGTCGCCCCCAGCAAGGTGCCGTACGAGGCCCCGACGTAGTTCAGCTTCCTGTCGCCGAGCACGGCCCGCAGCAGGTCCATGTCGCGGGCGGCGTCCACGGTGGAGACGTGCGGCAGGACCCGCTTCGAGCGGGCCTCGCAGCCGGCCGCGAACTCCTTGAAGGCGGCCACCAGGCGGGCCCGTTCGGCTGCGTCGTCCGGCGTCTGGTCCACCTGGGTGTACTTGTCCATCTCCGGGCCCGTCAGGCACTCGACCGGACTGCTGCGCTCCACGCCGCGCGGGTCGAAGGAGACCATGTCGTACCGGGCGCGCACCGGGGCGGGATAGCCGATGCCCGCGTACGCCTGGAGGTAGCCGATGCCGGATCCGCCGGGTCCGCCCGGATTGACCACGAGCGAGCCGAGCCGCTTGCCGGGGCCGGTCGCCACCCGGCGGGCCACCGCGATGTCCACGTCCCCGCCGGCGCCGGGGTTCGCGTAGTCCAGCGGCGCCTTCATCGTGGAGCACTGGAATCCGGGGACACCGCAGTCGCGCCAGGTCAGCTTCTGCTCGTAGTACGGGCGCATCGCGGTGGCGTCGGGGGACGGCGGCACCGACGCCGTGGCGCCGGCCTCACCTCTCGCGGACGCGGCGGTCCGGAGCGTCTCCGACCCGCCCGAGGTGCACCCGGAGAGCAGCAACCCGGCCGCTGCGATCAAGATCCCGGTGGTACGCAGCACGCGACTGGTGTCCATCCCAGGAGCCTACGTCCTGCCGAGGGGAGCGGGCGGATCCCCTGCTCCGGACGGACCCCGGCCGCGCGTGGTGTCCGCCCGGCCGCGCGCGGACCAGGCCCGTTCCGGCCCCGACGGCCGGTTCCCCCTTACGGATGAGGCGGTCAACCCGTTGTGGACCCCGAGCGGAGGCCGGGCAGCAGGCGGCAGGTGGCAGGGGTGCCGGATCAGCCCGCGCGCAGCGACATCGTCATCGCCTCCACCGCGAGGAGCGGGGCGACGTTGCGGTCGAGGGCGTCCCGGCAGGCGATGACCGCCTCGATGCGGCGCAGGGTCCGCTCCGGGCCGGAGGCCTTGGCGATGCGCTCCAGGTCCTGCCGTATGTCCTCGTTGGCGATACCGAGGGCAGAGCCGAGCTGGAGGGCCAGGACATCGCGGTAGAAGCCGGTGAGGTCGGTGAGCGCCAGATCGAGGCTGTCGCGCTGGGTGCGGGTCCGGCGCCGCTTCTGCTTGTCCTCCAGCTCCTTCATCACGCCCGCCGTCCCGCGTGGCATCCGCCCGCCCGTCCCGGCGGCGGCGCCCAGGGCCGCCCGCAGCTCCTCGGTCTCCTTGCCGTCGACCTCCTCGGCCATCTGCCGGGCGTCCTCGGAAGCCGCGTCGACCAGTTCCTGGGCGGCCTTGAGGCAGGCGCCGATGTCGTCCACCCGCAGCGGGAGCTTCAGGACCGTCGCCCTGCGCTCCCGGGCCCCCGCGTCGGTGGCCAGCCGACGGGCACGGTCGACGTGCCCCTGAGTTGCCCTGGCGGCGGCCAGGGCAACCGGCGGCTCGACGCCGTCCCGCCGCACCAGCATGTCCGCAACGGCCGCGACCGACGGGGTGCTGAGGCCCAGGTGGCGGCAGCGGGAGCGGATGGTGGGCAGCACGTCCTCCAGGGAGGGCGAGCACAGCAGCCACACCGTACGGGGCGCCGGCTCCTCCACGGCCTTGAGGACGGCATTGGCCGACTTCTCGTTCAGCCGCTCCGCGTCCTCGACCAGGATGATCTGCCAGCGGCCCGTCGCGGGGGACGTGTAGGACTTGCGGACGGTGTCGCGCATGTCGTCGACGAGGATCTGGCTGCCGACCGCGGCGACGGTGGAGACGTCCGCGTGGGTGCCGACCATCGTGGTGTGGCAGCCGTCGCAGAACCCGCAGCCGGGCTCACCGCCGAGGGCGCGGTCCGGGCTGGTGCATTGCAGGGCCGCAGCGAAGGCACGGGCGGCGGTGACGCGGCCGGATCCCGGCGGTCCCGTGAAGAGCCAGGCGTGGGTCATCTTCGACGCGGCGGGCGGCGCGGTCCCGTCCGCGGCGGCCGTGACCAGCGCATCGGCATCGCGGGCGGCGGCGGCCAGCTGCGTGCGGATCCGCTCCTGGCCCACCAGGTCGTCCCATACGGGCATCCCGCCCACCACCTCTCACTCTCCGTGCACCCATTGTGTCGGTCGCCACCGACAATCCCGTGCGGCCCGCGCCACCGCGGCGGCCACCGCCCCCACCGCCGGCGTACGTCAGCGGCGGCGGCGCGCTCCCCGTTCGCCCTCGTCGTCGTCCCCGTCGTCCCGGCGGCGACCCAGCAGCTCGTCCGCCAGCGTCGGCAGGTCGTCGAGCGGGGTCTCCTCCGCCCACTCCGGTCGGGGACGACGCGGCCGGCCCTCGTCGTCGACGACCGGGAGCTCCCGCGTCCGGTCGTTGCTCGAATCCCGGAAGATGCCCGACGGAACCCGGTCGGCCGGGTCCTCCTCGGTGCGCCGGGCCGTCGGACGCGTGGCGGACCGGTGGCCGCCGCTGTCGCCTCGGCGGCCGCCCGCACCGGAGCGCTCGCCCTGCGGTGCGTCCGGGCGTACGGGCGGCAGCACCGCCGTCTCGTCGGCCGCCCGCACCGGTGGCAGGACTGCCGTCTCGTCCGCGGCGGAGACCGGGTCCGGGGCCGGGGCCGGGGTGACCTTCGGCACCGGGACGGTCTGGGTGACATCGTCCGGGCGGAGCACCCGCTTGACCACGGGGGTCTCGACCGTGACCGCGTCGTCCGGGTGGTGCGGGGCCTTCGTCATATCGATCCGGGCTCCCGAAGCGGCCGGACCGGACGCCGGAGCAGCGGCGGCAGCGGCCTGGGCCTCCGCGGCTGCGGCAGCGGCGGCGGCCTTCGCGGCGGCCTCGGCCGCCGCGGCCTCCACCAGCCGGCGCGCCTCCTCGGCCTTCAGCAGGGCCTCCTCGGCGCGCCGCTGCTTCTCCAGCCGCCGCTCCTCGGCCTCCGCCCGCAGCCGGGCCTCCTCCTCCGCCTGCCTGCGCAGCCGCTCGGCCTCCGCCGCACGCGCCTTCTCCTCGGCCTCCGCGCGCAGCCGCTCGGCCTCGGCCCGTGCCCGGGCCTCCTCCTCGGCCCGCAGCCGCTCCTCCTCCGCCTTGCGGGCGGCTTCGGCCTCCGCCCTGACCCGGGCCTCCTCGGCCTCACGGGCCTTGCGCGCTTCCTCCTCGGCCCGCAGCCGCTCCTCCTCGGCCTTGCGCGCCGCCTCTTCCTCGGCCTTGCGGCGCGCCTCCTCCTCGGCGAGGCGCCGGGCCTCCGCCTGAGCGGCCACCTCCGCCTCGGAAAGCGGGAGCATCCGGTCCAACCGGTGCCGTACGACGGTGGTCACCGAGTCCGGATCCTGCCCGGCATCGACCACCAGGTAGCGGCCGGGGTCGGCGGCCGCGAGGGTGAGGAAGCCCGACCGCACCCGCTGGTGGAACTCCGCCGGCTCCGACTCCAGCCGGTCCGGGGCCTCCGTGAACCGCTCGCGCGCCGCCTCCGGCGACACGTCGAGCAGCACGGTCAGGTGCGGTACGAGCCCGCTGGTCGCCCAGCGCGAGATCCGGGCGATCTCCGTCGGGGAGAGGTCGCGGCCCGCCCCCTGGTAGGCCACCGAGGAGTCGATGTAGCGGTCGGAGATGACGACTGCGCCGCGCTCCAGCGCCGGCCGCACCACCGTGTCCACGTGCTCCGCGCGGTCAGCCGCGTACAGCAGCGCCTCGGCGCGGTTCGACAGCCCGGCCGAGGACACGTCGAGCAGGATCGAGCGGAGCCGCTTGCCGACGGGCGTGGCGCCCGGCTCCCGAGTCACGACGACTTCGTGCCCCTTGCCCCGTATCCACTCGGCAAGCGCCTTGACCTGGGTGGACTTGCCGGCTCCGTCGCCGCCCTCCAGCGCGATGAAGAATCCGGTGGCGGCCGGGGCCTGTACGGGCTCGCCGCCGCGCAGCGCGTCGCGCAGGTCGCGTCGCAGCGGCACGCCGCTGCGGTCGTCCGCCCTGGTGAGCACGACCACGGCGACGGGCAGCAGCAGCACGCCGACGATCATCAGGGTGAAGGCGGCCCCGCCGTGCGGGACGGCGGTCCCGGTTCCGGTCAGCCGGTGCGAGCCGATCACCGCGGCCAGCACCGGGGCGGCGACGGCGCCGACGGCCACGGCCACCCGCACGACCGCCTGGAGGTGCTCGGTGACCCGCGCCCGGCGGAACTCCTCGGTCTCCTGGTCCAGCAGGGTGTGGCCGGTGTTGGCCGCGACGCCCGCGGCGGTGCCGGCGAGCAGCGAGAGGAACTGCACGGTCGCCATGTCCGCGACGAGGCCGCTCAGCAGCAGCGCGAGGCCGGCCGCCGCTGTGGCGAGGGCCAGCAGCCGGCGCCGGGACAGGCCGGGCAGCACCTTGCCGGCCTGGGCTGCACGGATGCCGGCGGCGGTACCGCCGACCAGGGCGAGGACGAACAGCGCGAAGGCGGCCGGCCCGCCGCCCAGGTCGAAGGCGTGCAGGACGGACACGGCGACGGCGCAGGACACGGCTCCGGCGACGGCGGCGCAGCTCAGGACGAGCAGGGGGATGGCGCCCGTACGGCCCTTGTCCGGCCGGTCGCCCGCCTTGGGGGCGCGCAGGCCCTCCAGCGGCGAACGGGGCCGCGGGGTGGCGGCCGTGGGCAGCACCAGGGGGAGCAGCAGGGACACGGACGCGGCGAAGAGGCCGGCGGCCACGTACGAGCCGAAGGCGGCCTGGTTCGCGGCGAACCAGGCAACGCCGAGGCCGAGGGCCTTGCCGACGAGGGTCGCGGCGAGCAGCGCAGCCGCCGCGACGGGGAGCGCCGCGAAGGCCGTGCGCAGGGTCAACCGCCGCAGGGCGTCCAGGTGGTCCGGGAGCGGCCGTACGGTGGCCCCCTCCGGCGGCGGCTCCGGCAGCAGGGCCGGTGCCGCGCTCTCCTTGGCCAGCGTCCACAGCCGTTCGGCGGCGCCGGACACGAAGACGGTGGCCAGCAGCGCGGTGAGCGCGTGGGCCGCGATCCAGTCGAGCCACAGCGGGGCGACGACGAAGAGCGCGAGGCGCACCCCGTCGGCTCCGATCATCGTCCAGCGGCGGTCCAGCCGGCCGCCGGAGCCGAGGAGTCCGGCCAGCGGGCCGAGCAGGACGGCGCCGAAGAGCAGGGTGGCGAGGATCCGGACGCCGAAGACGGCGGCGACGGCGAGGGCCGCACCGCGGTGTCCGCCTCCGAAGGCGCCTTCGGAGGCGGCTGCCTGAAGGGCCAGCAGAACCAGCACCAGCAGGGCGAGGGCATCACCGATGCCGCTCACCAGCTGGGCGCTCCACAGGCGGCGCAGCCGGGGGGTGCGCAGCAGTGCGCGCACCGCACGCTCGCGGGAATCCGCGGCTAGGGCTTCGTCGTAGGTGGGGTTCGCCGGGGCGGTCACGACCGCCGGCTGCTCGGCTCGCGTCATCCGCCCAGCCTATCCGCTGCGCATGGCAGCTGCGGAGGCCTGTGGACGAGCCCGGGTGTGAGCCCGGACCCACCTTCCGGAACCGGTCCCGGACCCGGTCCCGGCCGCTCCGCCGGGCTCCGCCGGATACGGCCGGCGGACGCACGAGGGCCCCGCGCTCCGCGCGGGGCCCTCGGCTCGGCTACTCCTCCGCCGGGGTCGCGGCCGTCTTCTTGGCCGCGGTCTTCTTCGCGACCGTCTTCTTCGCGGTCGTCTTCTTGGCAGTCGTCGTCTTCTTGGCCGCCGTCTTCTTCGCGGCCGCGGTCTTCGTCGCGGCCGTCTTCTTCGCCGGGGCCTTCTTGACGGCCTTCTTCGCCGTCTTCTTGGCCGGGCCCTTCGCCCGCTTCTCCGCGAGCAGCTCGTAGCCCCGCTCCGGCGTGATCGTCTCGACGTCGTCGTCCCGCCGCAGCGTCGCGTTCGTCTCGCCGTCGGTCACGTAGGGCCCGAAGCGGCCGTCCTTGACCACGACCGGCTTCTCGCTGACCGGGTCGGTGCCCAGCTCCTTCAGCGGCGGCTTGGCCGCCGCGCGGCCCCGCTGCTTGGGCTGTGCGTAGATCGCCAGGGCTTCGTCGAGCGTGATCGTGAAGAGCTGGTCCTCGGTCTCCAGCGACCGCGAGTCCGTGCCCTTCTTGAGGTACGGGCCGTAGCGGCCGTTCTGGGCCGTGACCTCCACGCCCTCGGCATCCGTACCGACGACGCGCGGCAGCGACATCAGCCGCAGGGCGTCGTCGAGCGTGACCGTGTCCAGGCTCATGGTCTTGAAGAGCGAGGCGGTGCGCGCCTTGACCGCGTTCTTGCCGGTCTTCGGCGTGCCCTCGGGCAGGATCTCCGTCACGTACGGCCCGTAGCGGCCGTCCTTGGCGACGATGTCGTTGCCGCTGACCGGGTCCTTGCCGAGCTGGAACTCGCCGCTCGGCTTCGCGAACAGCTCCTCCGCGTAGGCGATCGTCAGCTCGTCCGGAGCCATGTCGTCGGGGATGTCGGCGCGCTGGTGACCCTCGGAGTCCTTCTCGCCCCGCTCCACGTACGGCCCGTAGCGGCCGACGCGCAGCACGATGCCCTCGCCGACGGGGAAGGAGGAGATCTCCCGTGCGTCGATCGCGCCCAGGTCCGTGACCAGCTCCTTCAGGCCGCCGAGGTGGTCACCGTCGGCCGGCACGACCTCGGTGGCGTCCTCGGAGCCGAAGTAGAAGCGCTTCAACCACGGCACGGCCTGGGCCTCGCCCCGGGCGATCCGGTCGAGGTCGTCCTCCATCTTCGCGGTGAAGTCGTAGTCGACGAGCCGCCCGAAGTGCTTCTCCAGCAGGTTCACCACGGCGAACGAGAGGAAGGAGGGGACGAGCGCGGTGCCCTTCTTGAAGACGTAGCCGCGGTCGAGGATCGTGCCGATGATCGACGCGTACGTCGACGGCCGGCCGATCTCGCGCTCTTCGAGCTCCTTGACCAGCGAGGCCTCGGTGTAGCGGGCCGGCGGCTTGGTCGAGTGGCCGTCCGCCGTGATCTCCTCGGCGGCGAGCGCGTCGCCTTCGGCGACCTGCGGCAGGCGCCGCTCGCGGTCGTCGAGCTCGGCGTTCGGGTCGTCCGCGCCCTCGACGTAGGCCTTCATGAAGCCGTGGAAGGTGATCGTCTTGCCGGACGCGGTGAACTCGGCGTCGCGCCCGTCCGCGGCGCGGCCGCCGATCTTCACCGTGACGCTGTTGCCGGTCGCGTCCTTCATCTGGGAGGCGACGGTGCGCTTCCAGATCAGCTCGTACAGGCGGAACTGGTCACCGGTCAGACCCGTCTCGGCGGGCGTGCGGAAACGATCACCCGAGGGGCGGATCGCCTCGTGCGCCTCCTGCGCGTTCTTGACCTTGCCCGCGTAGACGCGCGGCTTCTCCGGCAGGTAGTCGGCCCCGTAGAGCTGGGTGACCTGCGCCCGGGCGGCCGCCACCGCGGTGTCGGACAGCGTGGTGGAGTCCGTACGCATGTAGGTGATGAAGCCGTTCTCGTACAGCTTCTGGGCCACCTGCATCGTCGCCTTCGCACCGAAGCCGAGCTTGCGCGAGGCCTCCTGCTGGAGCGTCGTCGTACGGAACGGGGCGTACGGGGAGCGGCGGTAGGGCTTGGACTCGACCGACCGGACGGCGAAGGTGGTGTCGGCGAGGGCTGCGGCCAGCGCCCTCGCGCCTCCCTCGTCGAGGTGCAGCACCTGGCTCTTGAGCTGGCCGTTGGCACCGAAGTCACGGCCCTGTGCGACACGCTTGCCGTCCACCGTGTTCAGGCGGGCGACCAGCGAGGACGGGTCGGACGGGTCCCCGGCGCGGCCGGTGGAGAAGGTGCCGGTCAGGTCCCAGTACTCGGCGGAGCGGAAGGCGATGCGCTCGCGCTCGCGCTCGACGACGAGGCGGGTGGCCACCGACTGCACGCGGCCGGCAGACAGACGCGGCATGACCTTCTTCCACAGGACCGGCGAGACCTCGTAGCCGTAGAGGCGGTCGAGGATGCGGCGGGTTTCCTGGGCGTCGACCATGCGCTGGTTGAGCTCGCGCGGGTTGGCGACGGCGTCGCGGATCGCGTCCTTGGTGATCTCGTGGAAGACCATCCGGTGGACGGGGACCTTGGGCTTGAGGACTTCCTGCAGGTGCCACGCGATGGCTTCGCCCTCGCGGTCCTCATCGGTGGCGAGGAAGAGTTCGTCGGACTCGGCCAGCAGCTCCTTGAGCTTGCGGACCTGCGCCTTCTTGTCGGCGTTGACGACGTAGATCGGCTGGAAGTCGTGCTCGACGTCCACGCCGAGGCGGCGGACCTCGCCGGTGTACTTGTCGGGAACCTCGGCCGCGCCGTTCGGGAGGTCGCGGATGTGCCCGACGCTCGCCTCGACGACGTATCCCGGGCCGAGGTAGCCCTTGATCGTCTTCGCCTTGGCAGGGGACTCGACGATGACGAGTCGGCGGCCGCCCTTTGCGGTCTCGCTAGTCGGGGACAACTTGGCTCTTCTCTCCGGTCGGCACTCGGTCGCAGTACGGCGACGCTGCGGAGTGTGACGGTACAACCCGCCCCCGTGTCAAACGGCACAAGCCCGCAACGGCCACTCGAACGGTAACCCGACAAGTGCCGTTTCTGCCGCCCGGATGCCGCGCCGGACCCGTCGCGATCACCGGGCCGAGTGGCCGGGGGGCCGTCTGGCCCCGCGCCGGTGCCGCGTGCCCGAAGGCCCACGAAGCCCGCCGGGAAACCCCGCAAGCAAGCGGAAGCAGGAGTTCGACCGTGACGGGGCGCGCACGCGCGACCACCGGCGCACAGCGGCCGGTGCGCGCTCCCGTCCAGGCCTACAGAGCAGCCCCGAACAGCGGGAATCACAGCCCCGCGAAGATCGCCGGACCGCGTTCCACGCCCTTCCCCCGCACCCCCGGGCCACTCTCGGGACCCCCCCGGACCCCGCTGCGCCCCAGTCTGCCGCCCTTGGGGATACGCCGGGCGAACCCCGGGTTACATCACGGTGCCGGCTCCCGCCCGGGGCCCGCCACGGGCTCCAGGAAGCCCTGCTCGACCAGCAGCCGGATGGCCCCCGGAGTCCGGTCCCGCAGCACCACCGGATCCTCCTGCATCAGCTGCGCGATCGCGTCGAGGATCCGCCCGGCGCTGAGTGAGCCGTCACACACTCCCGCGAAGCCCGCGCCGACCGTGTCGACCTTGGTGGCGCGCCGCATTCCGCGGTTCTGCCGGAGCACGACGTGTTCCGGGTCCTCGGCGCCGGGCGCGCCGACCTGCTCCTGGACCACTTCCTCCACCAGCACGAAGCGGGCCTCCAGCAGCGCCGCGTCGTCGTGCTCGCGCAGGTAGTCCTGACGGGCGAAGTGGGCGAGGACGGCCTCGCCGAGCGGCTGCTCCACGGTGTGCGGCCACTCCTCGACCACGATCGAGGGCTCGGCGGCGTCCGTCCGGCGCAGGGTGATCCACCCGAAGCCGATGCTCTTGGTCTTGCGGGCCTCGAACTCGTCCAGCCATTCCTCGTACCGCCGCGCGTACTCGGCGGGGTCGGTGCGGTGATCGCCGGCGTCGCGCAGCCACAGCTCCGCGTACTGGGTGACGTCCTGCACGTCGCGCTGGACGATCCAGGCGTCACAGCCGCGCGGCACCCAGGAGCGGAGCCGGTCGTGCCAGTCCTCTCCCTCCACGTGCTGCCAGTTGCCGAGGAACTGCGCGTACCCGCCGGGGTTGAGCCGGGCTCCCGCCTCCTGGACCAGGGTCCGGCAGAGGTCGTCGCCGCCCATCCCGCCGTCGCGGTAGGTCAGCCGGGCGCCCGGGGAGATCACGAACGGCGGGTTCGACACGATCAGGTCGTACGTCGCGTCGCCGACCGGCTCGAAGAGCGAGCCGGTGAGCAGCTCGGCCTCCGGCGCCCCGGAGAGGGCCAGCGTCAAACGGGTGAATCCGAGGGCCCTGGGGTTGACGTCGGTGGCGGTGACCCTCGTCGCGTGCCGGGTGGCGTGCAGCGCCTGGATACCGGATCCGGTGCCGACGTCGAGCGCGGAGCCGACCGGCGTGCGCACGGTGATGCCCGCGAGGGTGGTGGAGGCCCCTCCGACTCCGAGGACGACGCCCTCCTCCCGGCTGCCGATCCCGCCGGCCCCGCCGACCGCGCAGCCGAGGTCCGAGACGATGAACCAGTCCTCGCCGTCGGGACCGCCGTAGGGACGCACGTCCACGGTGGCGTGCACGGTGCCCTCGCCGTCGGCGGCATCCTCGCGCCGCAGCCAGCCGTCGGCCAGGGCCGCCCCGACCGGCATCGCCGCAGCGGCGTGCCCGTACGGCACGGGCTGCTGAAGCAGGAACAGCCGGACCAGGGTCGCGAGCGGGCCGTCTCCGCCGCCCCGGGTGGCGCGCAGGGCGGGGACCGTCTCACTGCGGGCCAGCGCGGCGTAGGCGGGAGCGCCGAGCAGGTCGAGCAGCCCGTCGGCGGTGAAGCCGGCGGCCAGCATCGCGCTGCGGAGCTCGGCGGCGTGGTCGGGGGTGGGGAGGCTGGTGGTACTCACCCGTCCATTGTGTCCGCTGGGGCCCGTCCCGCCGCTCACCACGGGCCCGGATGTACGAAAGGGCGGCCGCGGCCCCCTCCCGGGAGCCCGGCCGCCCGGGTCTTCGTACGGTGCGCGCCCCGTACGGTCCTGCGTCGCCGGTGACTGCCGGACGGCCTACGGAGCCGCGACCTGACAGCCCTTCTGGTTGCTGATGGCCTTGTTGAGACCGCCCGCGTTGAGCGTGGCGAGCGCGTCCTGGCCGCCCTTGTTCGCCTCCTGCAGACCGCCCGCGACCTCCTTGAGGCCGTCGGCGAACTTCGTCTTGTCCGCCGGGTCGAGGGCGTCCATCTTCGCCTTCAGGTCGGCGTACCCCTTCGAGGTCGCCTCGAAGCCCTTGACGGCGGCCTCCTGGGTCGTGGAGCCGTCCTTGACCGGCGGAACACCCGCCTGCTGCAGGGCGCCGCCCATCGTCTTGTACGACTCGGACATGGTGGCGAAGGCAGCCGAGTCCGTCTGCTTGACCTCGTCGGGCTTGCTGCTCTCCGTGGCCACGCGCTTGATGTCGGCGTTGGCGGTCTCGATCTTCTTGAGTTCGGGCTGCCACTGGTCGCAGACCTTCTTGGCCCAGGCGTTGGCCTTCTCGTCGCCGTCGTCCCCGCCGCAGCCGGACAGCACGAGCATCAGCACGGCACTGCCCGACAACGCGGCTGCAAGCTTCTTGTTCACCGGATTGGTCCCTTCGAAGGCTCTCGGCCCGGAAGATACACGCCTGCCATCCGGGGACGCGCAAAGGCGGACGGACGGCGCGTCAGTCCGCGCCGCCTGTCCGCCGTTCGGGCGCACGGCCGGCCCTGCCCGGCCGGGCCCGTCCTTCGAGTGGTGCCTCGGTCAGGAGACCGTCGCCGGGTCGGCCGACTGGGCCACCCGTTCGGCCGTCCCGTCGCTGTCGTCGCCCACCGCGATCCCGCGGCGCTTGGAGACGTACACGGCGCCGATGATGACGCCGATCGCGAGGACCGCGACGATCGCCCGTACGGTCGGGCTGGTGTCCGGGCCGTAGCTGAACTGCACGACGGCGGGTGCGATCAGCAGCGCCACCAGGTTCATGACCTTGAGCAGCGGGTTGATCGCCGGTCCGGCGGTGTCCTTGAACGGGTCGCCGACCGTGTCGCCGATGACGACCGCCTCGTGGGCTTCGCTGCCCTTGCCGCCGTGGTGGCCGTCCTCGACCAGCTTCTTCGCGTTGTCCCAGGCGCCGCCGGAGTTGGCGAGGAAGACCGCCATCAGCGTGCCCGTGCCGATGGCACCGGCGAGGAAGGAGCCGAGCGCGCCCACGCCGAGGCAGAAGCCCACCGCGATCGGCGTCAGGACGGCGAGCAGACCGGGCGTGGCGAGCTCGCGCAGCGCATCCTTGGTGCAGATGTCGACGACGCGCCCGTACTCGGGCTTCTCGCTGTAGTCCATGATCCCGGGGTGCTCGCGGAACTGGCGGCGCACCTCGTAGACCACCGAGCCCGCGGAGCGGGAGACCGCGTTGATGGCGAGGCCGGAGAACAGGAAGACCACGGCCGCGCCCAGGATCAGCCCGACGAGGTTGTTGGGCTGTGCGATGTCCAGGCTGAGGTTCAGTTCCCCGGCCTTGGCACCGACCTCCTTGACCGCGGCGGCGATCGCGTCGTTGTACGAGCCGAACAGCGCGGCCGCGGCGAGCACGGCGGTGGCGATGGCGATGCCCTTGGTGATGGCCTTGGTGGTGTTGCCGACGGCGTCCAGGTCGGTCAGGACCTGCGCGCCGGCGCCCTCGACGTCGCCGGACATCTCGGCGATGCCCTGGGCGTTGTCGGAGACGGGCCCGAAGGTGTCCATCGCGACGATGACGCCGACCGTGGTGAGCAGGCCGGTACCGGCCAGGGCCACCGCGAAGAGCGCGAGCAGGATGGACGTACCGCCGAGCAGGAACGCCCCGTAGACGCCGAGACCGATCAGCAGGGCCGTGTAGACGGCGGACTCCAGGCCGACGGAGATGCCGGCGAGGACGACGGTGGCGGCACCCGTCAGGGAGGACTTGCCGATGTCCCGGACGGGACGGCGGTTGGTCTCGGTGAAGTAGCCGGTCAGCTGCTGGATCAGGGCCGCCAGCACGATGCCGATGGCGACGGCGACGACGGCCAGGACGCGCGGGTCGCCGGCGTGGTTGGTGATCGCCGCGTTCTCGACGCCGACGAGGTCCTTGTAGCTGGACGGGAGGTAGGCGTAGACGGCGATCGCGACCAGCACCAGGGAGATCACGGCCGAGATGAAGAAGCCGCGGTTGATGGCGGTCATGCCGCTGCGGTCGCTGCGGCGCGGGGAGACCGCAAAGATGCCGATCATCGCGGTGATGACGCCGATGGCGGGGACGATCAGGGGGAAGGCCAGACCCAGGTCGCCGAAGGCGGCCTTGCCGAGGATGAGCGCGGCCACGAGGGTGACGGCGTAGGACTCGAAGAGGTCGGCCGCCATTCCGGCGCAGTCTCCGACGTTGTCGCCCACGTTGTCGGCGATGGTCGCGGCATTGCGCGGGTCATCCTCCGGAATGCCCTGCTCGACCTTGCCGACCAGGTCGGCGCCGACGTCGGCGGCCTTGGTGAAGATTCCGCCGCCGACGCGCATGAACATCGCGATCAGGGCGGCGCCGAGACCGAAGCCCTCCAGGACCTTGGGGGCGTCCGCGGCGTAGACCAGGACCACGCAGGAGGCGCCGAGGAGGCCGAGCCCGACGGTGAACATGCCGACCACGCCACCCGTACGGAAGGCGATCTTCATCGCCTGGTGGGAGACCGTGGTCAGGTCCTTGGCGGGCTCCCCCTCGGCGGGGGTGGCCTGGCGGGCGGCAGCGGCGACGCGCACGTTGGCGCGGACCGCGAGGCGCATGCCGATGTAGCCGGTGGCCGCCGAGAAGATGGCGCCGACGAGGAAGAAGGCGGAGCGTCCCGCCCGCTGGTTCCAGTCGTCGGCGGGGAGCAGGAAGAGCAGGAAGAAGACCACGACGGCGAAGATGGCCAGCGTGCGCAGCTGCCTGCCGAGGTAGGCGTTGGCGCCTTCCTGGACGGCGGCGGCGATCTTCTTCATGCTGTCGGTTCCCTCGTCGGCGGCGAGGACCTGGCGGACCAGGAACTGCGCGACGACGAGTGCGGCGAGTGCCACGGCCGCAATGACCATCACGATGAGCCGATTGTCATCGGTGAGTACTGCGGATGCCAGATCAGCGGCGCTATCCGGCGCGAGAGGGGTGAAGAGCCCCGTCATTCGTCCTCCTTGACGTGATGAGCTCAAGATGTGGACGGATTGTAGGGAGCGCACACCGATCAAAACAGTGTGCAGGAAACACAATTGGCGTGCTCCTGCTCCTCAGCAATAGATCACGTCACTCCATTACCCTCGAAAGCGGTAATGGGGCAAAGGCGTTGACAGATGATCATTGATCCAGGGAAATGAAAAAGGCCCTGCTCAGCAGGGCCTTGATAAAGATCAGAAGATAGGAGGGAATGCGCGCGCCGTGGATCTCACGAAAGATCGGAGGGCGCCGAGACGGGCCAGCTCATCCGGATGGTCCCGCCCGATTCCCCACTGGTCACCTCGACGTCGTCGACGAGCCCGCTGATCACCGCGAGCCCCATCTCGTCCTCGGTGTCCCCGTCGGAGTCCTGGACGGCGGCCATGCCGGACACGGTGTCGGCGGGGATCCCGCCGGGGCCGGGCACCTCGTCGCCGACCTCGATGGAGAACGTCTTGTCCTCTTCGGTCAGCACCACCCGCACGGGTGCGACCAGCCCGTTGCTCCGGTGGAGTCCGACGGCACGCGAACAGGCCTCGCCCACGGCGAGGCGGACCTCGTCGAGGACGGCTTCCTCCACGCCGGCCCTGCGCGCCACGGCGGCCGCGACCAGGCGGGCCGTCCGGACGTGTTCGGGCTGGGCGCTGAAGCGCAGTTCAACGGTGGCCATGCGCATCCCCCTCGGACTACGGGCGTGCCTTGCCAGAGGCCCGGACCGTCCATGGCCCGGTGCCCCTGCTCTCCTTGCCGGCCCCCAAGCTGCCCGGAGACTGCCGGGGGCCGCCTGGAGCCGTCAGTCGGTGGCGTTGACGGCGTCGTCCACCGTGGTGTGGATCGGGAACACCTTGGTCAGACCGGTGATGCGGAAAATCTTCAGGATGCGCTCCTGGTTGCACACCAGGCGGAGCGAACCCTCGTGCGCACGGACGCGCTTGAGACCTCCCACGAGCACACCCAGTCCGGTGGAGTCGAGGAAGTCCACTCGCTCCATGTCGACGACCAGGTGGTAGCTGCCGTCGTTCACCAACTCGACCAACTGCTCGCGCAGCTTGGGCGCGGTATACACATCAATCTCGCCACCGACCTCCACGACCGTACGGTCGCCGACAGTGCGAGTCGACAGGGACAGGTCCACGGATCCTCCAGCACCTTGCTATCGAGCGGCGCCCCCCAGGGGCCTCCCCACCCGAAGGTAGGTGAGGGATTGGCTGCCGCAATGGCATTCAATCACTTACCGGCAGGCGCGCACGACGCCTTCCGACCATTGTCCCGCACGCCGGTGACACACTCGGTTCCGATGGCCAACACTCACGGTCCCGGACGGCCCACGGCAGACGCGGACTCCCGACCCACCCCCGGCACGGTCCTGGACCGCCTGTCACGGGGGCCTTCCCGCTCTGCGCGCATCACCCATACGGAGCACTTGCCCCCTCGGGAGGGCCGTCATGCAGTCTGGCCCGACCGCATCCGAACGGATGTCGTAGCGGCCATCCAGTCCGCCGGGATCGGCCATCCGTGGGAACACCAGGCCGCGGCCGCCGAGCACGCCCTGGACGGCGAGTCCGTCGTCGTGGCCACCGGCACCGCGTCGGGGAAGTCCCTGGCCTACCTCGCCCCCGTCCTCTCGGCCCTCGCGGACGGCGCGCAGGCACCGAACGGCCGGGGCACGACCGCCCTGTACCTGGCCCCCACCAAGGCCCTGGCGGCCGACCAGCGGCGTGCCGTAAGGGACCTGGCCGCCCCGCTGGGCAACGCCGTCCGCCCCGCGGTCTACGACGGGGACACGCCCGTCGAGGAGCGCGAATGGGTGCGCCAGTACGCCAACTACGTCCTGACCAACCCCGACATGCTGCACCGCGGGATCCTCCCGGCCCACCCGCGCTGGTCCGCGTTCCTGCGCGCCCTGCGCTACGTGGTGATCGACGAGTGCCACACCTACCGCGGGGTGTTCGGCTCCCACGTGGCGCAGGTCCTGCGCCGGCTGCGGCGGCTGTGCGCCCGCTACGGCTCCGATCCGGTGTTCCTGCTGGCCTCCGCCACCGCGAGCGACCCGGCGTCCGCCGCCTCCCGGCTGACCGGCGTACCCGTGACGGAGATCACCGACGACGCCTCACCGCGCGGCGAGGTGGTCTTCGCCCTGTGGGAGCCGCCGCTGCTCACCGACCTGCGGGGCGAGAAGGGCGCCCCCGTCCGCCGTACGGCCACCGCGGAGACCGCCGACCTGCTGACCGATCTGGTGATCCAGGGCGTCCGGACGGTCGCCTTCGTGCGCTCCCGGCGCGGCGCCGAGCTGATCTCCGTGATCGCGCGGGAACGCCTCGCGGAGGTGGACCGGTCCCTGCCCCGGCGGGTCGCGGCCTACCGGGGCGGCTACCTGCCCGAGGAGCGCCGGGCCCTGGAGCGGGCGCTGCACTCCGGCGAGCTGGTGGGACTGGCCGCCACGACCGCCCTGGAGCTGGGCGTGGACGTCTCCGGCCTGGACGCCGTACTGATCACCGGCTACCCGGGAACGCGGGCCTCCCTGTGGCAGCAGGCGGGCCGCGCCGGGCGCTCGGGCCAGGGCGCCCTGGCGGTGCTGATCGCCCGGGACGATCCGCTCGACACCTACCTGGTGCACCATCCGGAAGCACTGTTCCGCCAACCGGTGGAAGCCACCGTCCTGGACCCCGACAACCCCTACGTCCTCGCCCCCCACCTGTGCGCGGCGGCCGAGGAGCTCCCGCTGACCGAAGCGGACCTGGGGCTCTTCGGCCCGGCCACCGGGGAGCTCCTGCCCCAGCTGGAGGCGGCCAGGCTGCTGCGCCGCCGGGCGACCGGCTGGCACTGGACCCGCCGGGAGCGGGCCTCGGACCTGACCGACATTCGGGGCGGCGGCGGTCGCCCGGTGCAGATCGTCGAGGCCTCCACCGGACGGCTGCTGGGCACCGTCGACGAATCGGCGGCCCACACCGCCGTCCACGAGGGGGCCGTCCACCTCCACCAGGGCCGCACCTACCTGGTGCGGCACCTGGACCTGGAGGGCTCCGCGGCCCTCGTGGAGGCGGCGGACCCGCCCTTCTCCACCACGGCCCGGGACACCACCTCCCTCTCCGTCCTGGAGACCGAGACCGAGATCCCCTGGGGCTCGGCCCGGCTCTGCTTCGGCTCCGTGGAGGTGACCAACCAGGTCGTCTCCTACCTGCGCCGCAAACTGATCACCGGCGAGGTCCTCGGCGAGGCCAAGCTGGACCTGCCGCCCCGCACCCTGCGCACCAGGGCCGTCTGGTGGACGGTGACCGAGGACCAGCTCGACGAAGCGCGGATCAACCCCGAAATCCTCGGCGGCGCCCTGCACGCCGCGGAACACGCCGCCATCGGCATGCTGCCGCTGTTCGCCACCTGCGACCGCTGGGACATCGGCGGCGTGTCCGTGCCACTGCATCCCGACACCCTCCTCCCCACGGTCTTCGTCTACGACGGCCACCCCGGCGGCGCCGGCTTCGCCGAGCGGGCCTTCCACACGGCCCGCGCCTGGCTGACGGCGACCCGCGACGCGATCGCCGCCTGCGAGTGCGAGTCCGGCTGCCCGTCTTGCATCCAGTCCCCCAAGTGCGGCAACGGCAACGACCCCCTGCACAAACGCGGTGCCGTCCGACTGCTCACCCGCCTCCTCTCCGAGTCCCCGCGGAACCCCTCCCCCGACCCCTGACCCGCGGGACACACCCGGGGGCGCACCTCGGCCCCCCGCTGCGCCAGTGCGCTCCCACCCCACACCTCGCCGGGCTCTCCCCGGCAGGTCCCCGGCGCGGCACGGCGTCAGCCCGTCGGCTCCCGGGGCGGCCCCGCGCGGGCTCGGATCTCGGGCCTGAACGGGCCCGCCGCGACCCGGGCGGCCACGTCGGCGACCTCGCCCCCGAGGTGGCACCAGGCGAGCTCCGCACCCTGCGCCCGGGCCACCCGGAGCGCCGTGGTGCAGGCGGTGTCCGGCCCGTGCGCCCAGGTGGCCGCCGCGGCGAGCGCCGCCAGGTCGGCTGCCGCCGCCGCCCGGTGGCGGGCCAGGACGGCCTGGCCGAGCAGCAGCACGCCCGCGAACACCGCGCCCAGCGCCGTCGCCACCAGCGCCGCCCAGACCGTGGCCGAGCCCCGGTCGCGGTTCCCGCTCACGGTGGCGGCCCCACGCTGTCCTCGGCGAGGGCCACCGCCTGCGCGCCCAGCCGCAGCGGTATGCCGGCCGGCCCCGGGGCCGGCGCCACGACCCGCACCCGCCAGAGGTCGCCCACCCGCTCCAGCTCCACCCGGGCCCCCGCCGGCGCGGCCTCGCGGGCCGCCGCCACCGCCACCTCCGGGGGCTCCGACCTGGACGCCGCCCGGGCGCCCACCCGGGCCGCGTCCACGCACCGGATCTGTCCGGCCGCCGCCATCAGGGCCCACACCAGCGACGCCGCAAAGAGCACCAGCGCCGGAATCACCAGGGCCGCCTCCGCCGTCACATATCCCCGGTCCGGCATTCCCCGGCCGCGGCCACCGGACTTCTCCTCAGAACGGCACATCGAGCGCCTTCCCGATGGTGGACTGAAGGGCCGTGGCGACGACGTCACTCGTCACCACCTTGTAGAGAACGGCAGCGAACGCACAGGCCGCGATCGTGCCCATCGCATATTCCGACGTGGACATCCCCGCATCACTCCGGCGGCCGGCAAGAGCCGTCCGCACACGAAACCAGATGATCCTCATGGCAGTCTCCTGTGGATTTCCGTTTTTTGTGTGGTCATTGCGACTTCAGGGGCTGGAGAGAAGTCCTGAGGCCATACCGATCACCACCGGCGCGACCCCGATCGAAAGAAATGCGGGAAGGAAGCACAGCCCCACCGGTGCGGTGACGAGGACCGCCGCCCGCTGCGCCCTGGCCCCGGCCCGGCGGGCCCGGTCCTCCCGGAGCCCGGAGGCGAGCCGCGACATCGGCTCCGCCGCGGGCGCACCGGTCCGCGCGGCCCGCTCCAGGCATTCGGCGAGTCCCCGGGCACCCGGTATCTCCGCCAACCTCCCCCACCCGGAACCCGGTTCGCTGCCGAGCCGCAGCTCCGCCCCGGCGCTCGCAAGCCGTTCGCCCACCGGTCCGCCCAGCGACTCGCCCACCACCTCCGCCGCCTCCACCGGCCCGGCTCCGGCCGCCAGGCACGCGGCCAGCAGATCGGCGGCGAACGGCAGCTGGCGCTCGCCCTCCTGCGGATCCGCCCGGGCCGTCTGCGGCCCGGACCGCAGGCGCCGCACCACGGCCGCGGCCAGACAGCCGACAGCCGCACCGGTCGCTCCGCCGACGAGCACCCAGCCCGCCAGCAGCGCCCCGGCCGGAGCGGCCCACGCCACCGCCGCCCTTCGCAGCACGGAATCCGACACCGGCTCGCGCGGCACTGACCGCGCACCCAGCAGCGCCGCGGTCCTGCGCCGGACGGCGCGCTCCCTGACCCGCGCCGCCAAGGCCGACACCATCCACGGGGCCGCCGCCGCACCCAGGACGATCCCCAGCCTGTGGACGAAGAATCCGGCCATCACCGTTCGCCCGCCCGGACGATCCGCCGGCACCACAAGAGCCCCAGCGCCTCCAGCACCCCGCCCGCCAGCAGGCAGACCCACCCCATGGGGGTGTGCAGCAGAACCCGCAACGGGTTCGCACCCAGCCCGGTGCCGATCAACAGACCCACCAGCGGGAGCAGCGCGAGCACCAGCACCGTCGACCGCGCGCCCGCCAACTGGGCCCGCAGCGACTCCTGCCGGTCCCGCTCGGCCCGCAGGGCTCCCTCCAGCCGGTCCAGCCCGGCGGCCAGCCCCGCACCGCCGTCCGCCGACACCCGCCAGCAGGCGGCCATCCCGGCCAGCCCCTCCGCTCCCGGCTCCTTGGCCGCCTGGCGCAGCGCCCCGGACACATCCCCGCCGAACGCCGCGGCAGCCAGCACACCCGCCTCCGCCGCACCCGGCCCGCCCGGGCCGGCGGCCGTCCGCCGCATGGCCGCCGTCAGCGCCTGCCCGGGCTGGGCTCCGGCCCGCAGCTCGCCCACCGCCGCCCCGCACAGGGCCACCACCTCGGCGGCCCGGGCGGTGCGGGCCCGCTCGCACGCCCGCGCCCGCAGCCAGCGCCGCACCAGTGGTACCGCTCCCGCCCCGACCAGCAGCGGGAGCACCGACCCGCCCAGGACCGCGATCACCGCCCCGGCCGCGAGGCAGGCCCACTCCCGCCACCGCCCGGCCCGCACCCGCAGGGCGCCCAGCAGCAGCTCGCGGCGCGGCGGGCGTCCGCACCCGGGCGGCTGCCACCCTCCGGCGAGCACCGCCCTGGCCCGCCGGGACCCCCGGTCGCCGCCGGTGATCCCCCAAGCGGCCGCGCCCGCGCACAGCACTCCGGCGAACAGCGGCAGCGGCAGCACCGCCCCGGCGCTCACCGGGCACCTCGCAGCAGCGGGCGCAGCCGATCCCAGCCCTGCTCCCGTACGAAGCCCCGGGCTGCCCACCTCAGCGCCGGTACGGTCACCACCAGTCCGGCGGCGTCCCGCTCCAGCACATGCACCTCGGCCACCCGGCGCCGCCCTTCCCGGTCCCGCACCAGGTGCAACACCAGCGTCAGCGCGGCGGCCAACTGGCTGTGCAGTGCGCCCCGGTCGAGCCCCGCGGCCGTCCCCAGCGCCTCCAGCCGGGCCGGGACGTGAGCGGCCGCATTGGCGTGCACCGTGCCGCATCCCCCCTCGTGACCGGTGTTCAGCGCCGCAAGCAGGTCCGCCACTTCGGCGCCGCGCACCTCGCCGACCACCAGCCGGTCGGGCCTCATCCGCAGCGCCTGCCTGACCAGGTCCGCCAGCGTGACCAGCCCCGCCCCCTCCTGATTGGCCGGCCGGGTCTCCAGCCGCACCACGTGCGGATGGTCGGGGCGCAGCTCGGCCGAATCCTCGGCCAGCACGATCCGCTCGCCCGGCCCGACCAGCCCCAACAGGGCACTGAGCAAGGTGGTCTTGCCGGTCCCGGTCCCGCCGGAGACAAGGAACGACAACCGGGCCTCGACCATGTCCCGCAACAGCCGCTGCCCGCCCGGTGGCAGCGTGCCCGCCGCGACGAGCTCGTCCAGTGTGAAAGCCCGCGGCCGCACCACCCGCAGAGAGAGGCAGGCCGAGCCGACCGCGACCGGTGGCAGCACGGCGTGCAGCCGCGTGCCGTCGGGCATCCGGGCGTCCACCCAGGGCCGGGCGTCGTCGAGCCGCCGCCCGGCCACAGCGGCCAGCCGCTGGGCGAGCCTGCGCACGGATCCCGCGTCGTCGAAGGTCACCCCCGTCAGCTCCAGCCCGCCCCCGCGGTCCACCCACACCCGGTCCGGGGCGGCCACCAGCACGTCGGTCACCTCCGGATCGGCCAGGAGCGGCTCCAGCGGGCCCGCACCGACCAGTTCGGAGCGCAACTCAGCTGCCGCACCCAGTACTTCTTCGTCGCCCAGCAGCCTGCCCTGTGCGCGCAGGGCGGCCGCCACCCGCGCCGGGGTCGGCTCCGCCCCGCTCTCGGCGAGCCGCCGGCGCACCGCGTCCAGCAGTACCGCGCTCATGCCGGCACCCCCTGACCGGCGCCGAGGGCCCGCTGCCAGAAGCCGTCGCAGAAGCGGGAGAGAGCACCGCGCCCCTGCGCCCCCGGCGGCTCCCCCTCGGCCACCCGTCCCGGGAGCCCGACCTCGACGGGCACCTCACCGGCCAGCGGAGCCCCCAACAGCCCTGCGACGGACTCCGGATCGAGACCGCCGGGGCAGCGGCCCCGGACGACGACGCGGACGTCCCGGGCCACCATCCGCACCCCGGCGGCCACCCGTCCCGCCGCCGCCACCGAACGCAGCTCACCCGGCACCACCATCAGCACCAGGTCAAGCTGAGCGAGGACCTCGGCCACGGCCTCGTCCACCCGGCGCGGGAGGTCGACCACGACGACGCCGCCCCGGCGGCGCGCCGCGGCCAACACCGCGCGGACGGCGGCCGGAGGCACGACCACACGGTCCCCCCGGTCCCAGCTGAGCACCCGCAGGTCGTGCAGTTCGGGCAGGGACTCCTCCAGCGCTCCGGCTCCGACCCGTCCCCGGGAGGCCGCGAAGTCCGGCCAGCGCAGCCCCTCGGCACCCTCGCCGCCGAGCAGGACGTCCATGCCGCCGCCCAAGGGGTCTCCGTCGATGAGCATGGTCCGCTCACCGGCACGGGCGGCACGGACGGCGAGGGCGCAGGCGAGGGTGGAGGCGCCCGCCCCGCCACTGCCCCCGATCACGCCGACGGCGAGGGCGGGCCGTCCGGCCCCTTCGACGACGTCGGCGATCCGGTCCACGAGCCGGCTCTCGGCGTCGGGGAGGCGCAGCACCTCCTCGGCGCCGATCTCCACCGCCCTTTGCCACACGAGGGGATCGTCCGGGTCCCGTCCGACGAGGAAGACCCCGGTCCTGCGCGGCGCACCCCGCACACGCCTCGCGGCGTCGTCCCCGACCAGCACGAGAGGGGCCGACTCCCAGCCAGCACCGCCCGTGTTGAAGCCAGTCGCGGAAACGGCCGGATCGGCCCCGCTCGGGACAGATCCGCCCTCCGCTTCCACGACCGCGCCGCCGCGCGCCGGCATCGTGTGGAGCACGTGCGGTTCGGCCCCCGCCGCCGCGCACAGCCGCAGCAAGTCGTCGAGCAGCAGGGGGTCTTCGGTGATGATCAGCGGTCGTCCCCCGGCGGTCCCGGCCGCGGGCGCGGCTGCTGCGCCGCTGCCCGCCTCCTGCTCCCTTCCGTTCCTCACCGACTTCGGCGTTTCGCACGACTTCGATCGAGCCACGATCTCCGCCCCCTTCTCACTGCAAATCCCCAGCGCCGCGGACTTCGCGGCTGGAATCACCGTGCAGGGATCGGGAAAAAGAAGTGGATCTTGCCCAATAACTGTGGACAACCCATCGATTGTGAATAACCCGGTCACTCTCACAGGTGAGTTCCAGAGCGCACGGGAACCACTACGCAGCGTCACGAGTCTGACGTGGTGAGGGTGCGGAACCGGCGCGCCCCACACAGGAGGAGGGCCGAGGAGATGGCCGTTCAGGGCCGGAGCAAGGGACGCGAACTGCGTCCGGACATGCGACGACCCCCGCCGGGGGGGAGAGCGGGGGTCGTCCCCACGGTCCGACTCGGGGGGGGAGGAGCCAGACCGGGTTAGCACGGTCGCGAACGATCCGTGACTTCCATGGTGTACCCGAGAGCCCTCTCAGGCAAACCCACGCGCCACACCTTACGCCGAATGGTGGGCGCATATGCTCGGTGCGTGGAAAATCAGCCCATGCCGCACTCCTCGCCCCGCACCGCTGCCTTCTTCGATCTGGACAAGACGGTCATTGCGAAGTCGAGCACCCTGACGTTCAGCAAGTCCTTCTACCAAGGCGGCCTGATCAACCGGCGAGCCGTGTTGCGGACCGCATACATCCAGTTCATCTTCCTGGCCGGCGGCGCCGACCACGATCAGATGGAACGGATGCGGGAGTACCTGTCCGCCCTCTGCAAGGGATGGAACGTGCAGCAGGTGCGGGAGATCGTCGCGGAAACCCTGCACGACCTCATCGACCCCATCATCTACGACGAAGCCGCCTCCCTGATCGAGGCCCACCACACGGCCGGCCGCGACGTGGTGATCGTGTCGACCTCCGGAGCCGAGGTGGTCGAGCCGATCGGGGAGATGCTCGGCGCGGACCGGGTCGTCGCCACGCGCATGGTCGTGGGTGAGGACGGCTGCTTCACCGGTGAGATCGACTACTACGCCTACGGGCCCACCAAGGCGGAGGCCGTACGGGAGCTCGCCGAGTCCGAGGGCTACGACCTCTCCCGGTGCTACGCCTACAGCGACTCGGCGACCGACATCCCGATGCTGGAAGCGGTCGGGCACCCGCACGCGGTCAACCCCGATCGGGCGCTGCGCCGGGAAGCGACGGCACGCGAATGGCCGGTGCTGGTCTTCAGCCGGCCCGTCCGGCTGAAGCAGCGGCTCCCCGGGCTGTCGATGCCCGCCCGCCCGGCGCTGATCGCCGCAGCAGCGGTGGGCGCGGCAGCCGCCACGGCCGGGCTCGTCTGGTACGCGAGCCGCCGCCGGGCCCACACCCTGTCGGCGGCCGCCTCAGGCTGATTGCCCCACCTGCACCGATTCAGGCTGCCCGGTTCGCCCCCGGTCGTCCGGAAAGTAAAAAGTGGAGCCAGGGGTTTCGCATAGCAGCGAAGCGGAGTACAAATAAAGCAACGGCCCGCGAGACCAAAGAACATCCGAGAGGATCATCTTTAAAACGCAGTAAGGCCCACGGACCGAAGCATGAGCGCCGAGCACCCACGCGACGTCGACCCGTCGATTACGGGCCAGCCGCACCAGGTGACGGGCAAAGTACCCGACCTGATGGGCAACCTTCGAGGACGCTTGGTAACTGGGCGTAAGTGCCAGCGGCGACACCAGAGCAGTACGGTGTCGCCGCAACCCATGTCCGGGCCCGGAACCTCGCGACCGGTTCAGGCCGCGCCGCGCTGCAGGGCCTCGCAGACCGCCGTCGACTCCCGCACGCCAAGCTCGATCGCACGTCCACAGTGCGCAATCCAGGCCGCCACACCCTCCGGGGTTCCGGAGAGATAGCCCGCGAAGGCGGCCAGATAGGCCTCGGCGCCCTGCTCGGCGTGACCGACCTCCGCCGGGCAGATCGCCTTGGGGTCCAGGCCGCTGTTGATCAGGACGATGCGCTCGGCCGCGCGCGCGACCAGCCCGTTGTAGGAGCCGAACGGCCGCAGCGCCAGCAACTCACCGTGCACGACCGCCGCCGTGACCAGGGCCGGGGCCGAACCGCCCGCGATGACGATCCGGGACAGGCCGTCGAGGCGGCCGGCGACTTCGTCCGCCGTCGGCAGCGGCGCCTCCACCAGCGGCTCGACCACCGACTCGCCGGCGAGGCGCGGGCGGCCCACCACGTCGCCCCCGGCCGTCGAGCCGACCGCGACGAGATGCAGGCGCGCCAGGACGCGCAGCGGGGACTGGCGCCAGATGCTGAGCAGCTGCCCGGCCTCCGCCGTGAGCCGCAGCGCGGCCCCCACGGTGAGTGCCTCCGGTTCCGAGCCGAAGTCGGTACGCCGCCGCACCTCTTCCAGAGCCCAGTCCGCGCCGGACAGCGCCGCGCTGCCGCGGGCGCCGCGCAGGGCGGCCTCCGAGGTGATCTCACCGCTGCGGCGGCGCATCACCCGGTGCCCGTAGACCCGGTCCACGGCCTTGCGTACGGAATCCACGGAATCGGCGACACCCGGCAGCCCGGCCAGGGCGGCCAACGGGTCAGAAGCGCTACTCATAAGTAGGGAGCCTACGCACTGTGCGGGCGCGACACCGACCCCTCCTTGGAGTGGTCTTCTTCACTCACCTTGACAACTCAGCGCTACATAGCCGCTACGCTTGGTGAACATGAAGATCGCTTTCGTGGGAAAGGGCGGCAGCGGCAAGACCACGCTGTCCTCCCTCTTCATCCGCCACCTCGCCGCCAATGAGGCCCCCGTCGTCGCGGTGGACGCCGACATCAACCAGCACCTGGGCGCCGCGCTCGGGCTCACCGAGGACGAGGCGGCCTCGCTGCCCGCCCTGGGCGCCCACCTGCCCCTGATCAAGGAGTACCTGCGGGGCTCCAACCCGCGCATCGCGTCCGCGGAGACGATGATCAAGACCACCCCGCCCGGCCGGGGCTCACGCCTCCTGCGCGTCACCGAGGACAACCCGGTGTACGAGGCCTGCGCGCGAACGGTCGTGCTCGACGGCGGGCCCGTACGCCTCATGGCGACGGGGCCGTTCACCGAAGCCGACCTGGGCGTGGCCTGCTACCACTCCAAGGTCGGTGCGGTCGAGCTCTGCCTCAACCACCTCGTCGACGGGCCCGACGAGTACGTGGTCGTCGACATGACGGCGGGCTCGGACTCCTTCGCCTCGGGCCTGTTCACCCGCTTCGACATGACCTTCCTGGTCGCCGAGCCAACGCGCAAGGGCGTCTCCGTGTACCGCCAGTACAAGGAGTACGCCCGGGACTTCGGGGTCGCCCTCAAGGTCGTCGGCAACAAGGTGCAGGGCCCCGAGGACATCGAGTTCCTCCAGGACGAGGTCGGCGAGGACCTACTGGTCACCGTCGGACACTCCGACTGGGTGCGGGCGATGGAGAAGGGCCGCCCGGCCTCCTTCGAACTGCTGGAGGCGACCAATCGGTTCGCGTTCCAGGCGCTCCAGGACACCGCCGACGACTCCTACGCGCACCGCGACTGGACCCGGTACACCGAGCAGATGGTGGGCTTCCACCTCAAGAACGCCGAGAGCTGGGGCAACGCCAGGACCGGAGCCGACCTGGCGGAGCAGGTCGACCCCGGCTTCGTCCTGCGCGAGGGCCTGCGCACCCCCGGCGCGATCGACGGCGGCGCGAGCGCCGAGGAGGTCGTCAGCCCTCGTCACCAGTCCCCTCGGCCGGCTCCGCAGCCGGCTTGACGCCGGCGGGGGCGGCCGGCGGCGCCGGCGGCCCCACGGTCAGGAACTTCGTCCAGCCCTCCTTCGGCGCCTCGCCGACGTCGAGGGTGCGCATCCACTCCAAGGCCTTCGGGTCCTGGGCGTCCAACCAGTCCACCAGTTCCCGGAACGGCACGCAGCGGACCTCCTTCTGCGTGCACATGCCCTTGATCGACTCCTCGACGGCACGCATGTAGGTGCCGCCGTTCCAGGACTCGAAGTGGTTGCCGATGATCAGCGGCGCGCGGTTTCCCTGGTAGACGCGGTCGAAGGCCTGCCGCAGGCCGTCACGCATCTGGTCGCCCCAGTAGGCATGCTGCGAGGGGTCGCCCTGCGAAGTCGTCCCGGACTGGTTGACCATGTAGTTGTAGTCCATGCTCAGGGTGTCGAAGGCGCGTCCCGGCATGGGCACCAACTGGAGCGGGATGTCCCAGAGCCCATCGGTCTTCTTGGGCCAGATCTGCTTGCTGATCCCGCTGGAGTCGTAGCGGAATCCCATGTCCTTCGCAGCCAGCATGAAGTTCTTCTGGCCTTCGAGGCAGGGGGTGCGGGCACCGATGAGCTCCTTGTCGTAATCGAAGGGGAGCGCCTCTTCCTTCTTCAGGCCCGCATTGGTCTTCCAGTTCTTGACGAAGGACTTGGCCTGGTCGATCTCGCTCCTCCACTCCTCCACGGACCACGTCCCGACGCCGCCGTCGGGCCCGCAGAAGTGCCCGTTGAAGTGGGTGCCGATCTCGTTGCCCTCCAGCCAGGCCGCGCGGACCTGGGCGGCGGTGTCCTTGATGCCCTGGAGGTCGCCGAAGCCGATGTCGGAGCGGCCGGGCGAGTGCTGCGGAGCGGTGTAGAGGAAACGCTTCTCCTCGGGGAGCATGTACACGCCGCTGAGGAAATACGTCATCCGGGCGTCGTACTTCTTGCCGACCTCGCGAAAGTGCGAGAAGAGCTTCTGACTGTCCTCGCCGGCCCCGTCCCACGAGAACACCACGAACTGCGGGGGCTTCTCCCCCGGCTTCATCTTCTGGGGCTTCCGCACGTTCGGCTGCGGTCCGGTGTACGCGGTCGAGCCGTCACCGATGGGACGGTTGACGCTGCCGGGGGCCTCAGGTGCAGCCTTGAGCGCGTTGGGGCCTCCGGCGGCCGGGCGCTTCGCGGGTTCCGAGGCGGTGCACCCGGCGACGCCCAGGACCAGCGCCGTGGCGACCAGGCCGCCGGCGATCTTCTTCGTGGCGGCGATCATCCGCCCCACCTCTCCCTCGCTGTTGCATCGCAGGACTTCCGCGCCGCAACGTCCCACGCGGCCCCGGACGAGGAAGGTATGACAAGCCGGACAAAATGCTTAATCACCCATGAGTGCTAATTCGTAGTCCATTTGCCCGAATTGTTCGCTACTCATCTTTACTCTCCATTACCATCCATTTACTGAGTGTTGAGATTCCCGCCGCTTCACCCCTCATCCCCGAGGAGACGGGACCCCATGACAGCCACTTCCCCCACCAGCACACCCCGAGGGGTCCGCAAAGACCTCCCCGCGGACCTCTCCGCCTCCATCACCGTCTTCCTGATCGCCATCCCGCTCTCCCTCGGCATCGCCCTCGCCACCGGAGCCCCGCTGCAGGCGGGCCTGGTCGCGGCCGCGGTGGGTGGGATCGTCGCCGGACGCCTGGGCGGCGCCCCCCTCCAGGTCAGCGGGCCGGCCGCCGGACTCACCGTGGTCACCGCCGAGTTGATCCAGCGGTACGGATGGCGCACCACGTGCGCCATCACCGTGCTCGCCGGTGTCTGTCAGCTCGGCCTCGCCGCCCTGCGCACCGCCCGGTCCGCGCTCATGGTCAGCCCTGCCATCGTGCACGGCATGCTCGCGGGCATCGGCGTGACGATCGCACTGGCCCAACTGCACATCGTGCTCGGCGGCACTCCGCAGAGCTCGGCCGTGGCGAACGTCCTCGGCCTGCCTGCCCAGCTGGCGGACCTGCACCCGGTGGCGCTCGGAGTCAGCGCACTGACCCTGGTCGTCCTGCTCGGCTGGCCGCGGCTGCCCGGGCGGCCGGGCCGTGCACTGCGCAAGGTGCCGGCCCCCCTCGCCGCCGTCGCCACGGCAACCGCCGTCGCCGCACTGGCCGGGCTCAGCCTGCCTCGGGTGGACCTGCCGTCCTGGCGCAGCCACGCCCTTCCGGAAATGCCCGAGGGGCCGGTCCTCGGCCTCATCGCCGCCGTACTGACCATCACCCTGGTCGGAAGTGTGGAATCCCTGCTCTCGGCGGTCGCGACCGACAAGCTGATCGCCTCCGAGCGGGGCACGGACAACCGCCCGCCCCGTGCCGACCTCGACCGGGAACTGCGCGGGCAGGGCGCGGCGAACATCGTCTCCGGAGCCCTGGGCGGGCTACCCATCACGGGTGTGGCCGTGCGCAGCGTGGCGAACGTCAAGTCCGGCGCGGCCAGCCGGAAGTCCACCATGATCCACGGGTGCTGGGTGCTGCTCGCGGCCTTCCTGCTGGTGCCCCTCCTGGACCTGATCCCGCTGGCCACGCTGGCCGCCCTGGTGATGGCGGTGGGCGTGCAGATGGTCAGCATCACGCACCTGCGCAGCGTCACCCGGCACCGGGAGGCCCTGGTCTACGGGACGACCATTGCGGCCGTGGTGCTCGGTGGGGTGCTGGAGGGCGTGGCCGTGGGCATCGCGGTCGCCGTGGCCCTGGCCCTGCACCGCCTCGCCCGGACCCGGATCACGCTGGAGCGGCTGGACGGCGGCGCCCACCAGGTGCGGGCGCACGGCCAGTTGACCTTCCTCGCGGTGCCACGGCTGAGCCGCGTGCTGGGCCAGATCCCGCACGACGCGCACGCCGTGCTCGAGCTCGACGGCTCCTTCATGGACCACGCGGCCTACGAGACCATCCGGGACTGGCAGCTGTCCCATCTGGCGCACGGCGGAACCCTGGAGGTCACCGGCCGCTCGGGACAGGCAGCCCGGATCACCGGGGCCGAACAGACCGGGGACGGCGGAGCGCACACGCCCGACGGAGCGGACCGGGCCGACGTCCCGGGCGGGGCGCACGCGCCGGACAGCGGCCACGACGTCCGCCACGCCGAGGGCGGCCACCAGGGCGAGCGGTCGCGTCGCGCCCAGCAGCGCGGGACGCACCAGTGCTGCCGTCCCTGGACCCCCTGGCAGAACCACTGCGACCACCGCGCCGCTTCCACCCGTACCGCCACCACGGCCGCGACGATGGCGGCCGCGGCGGCCACGGACACCGCGGGCGGTGAGGGGCAGGCCGGGGCGCCGGCGCCCCGGCTGCGCGGCGCGGGCCAACTGGCCAGTGGGATCAGCGCCTTCCACCGCGACACAGCGCCCCACGTACGGGACGAGCTGGCCCGGCTGGCCCGCGAGGGGCAGCGGCCCTCGCAGCTGTTCATCACCTGCGCGGACTCCCGGCTGGTGACCAGCATGATCACGGCGAGCGGCCCGGGAGACCTGTTCACCGTGCGCAACGTCGGCAATCTGGTGCCGCTGCCCGGAGCTGAGTCCACGGACGACTCCGTCGCTGCGGCCATCGAGTACGCGGTGGACGTGCTGCAGGTGGACAGCATCACGGTCTGCGGGCACTCGGGCTGTGGGGCCATGCAGGCCCTGCTCAGCTCGGCGCCCGGGGTCGCGATGACTCCGCTGCGCCGCTGGCTGCGGCACGGACTGCCCAGCCTGGCGCGGATGTCCAGCCGCCACCACGCCTGGGCCCGGATCGCCGGCAGGCTCCCCGCGGACGCGGTGGAGCAGCTGTGCCTGACCAATGTGGTCCAGCAACTGGAACACCTGAGGGCCCACGAGTCGGTGGCCAGGAGGCTCGCGGAGGGCACCCTGGAGCTGCACGGGATGTACTTCCACGTGGGCGAGGCCCAGGCGTATCTGCTGTCCGAGGGGGATGACTTCTTCGACTGCAGGGTCTTCGACACGGTCGGCCAGCACGCCTGAACCGATACCCTCCGATATCCGTGCCACCGTTTGGCCCCTTCCCGCACCCTGCAGCGGGGAGGGGCCCTTCGCACGCCGTTCCTGCGCGGGCCGCCTTCGTGATATAGGTCTAAACCAATTTCAGGTTACCCCTTGTCACCTGGGCCGCAGACTGATGAGCTATGCCCGGGGACACAACGGACACCCTGGGAAAGGGAGATGTCGTGAGCAATGAGAGCCTGGCCAATCTGCTCAAGGAGGAGCGGCGGTTCGCACCGCCCGCCGATCTGGCCGCCGCCGCCAATGTGAAAGAGGCTGCGTATGCACAGGCCGACGCGGACCGGCTGGGCTTCTGGGCCGAGCAGGCCCGGCGGCTGACCTGGGCCACCGAGCCGACCGAGACGCTCGACTGGACCAACCCGCCCTTCGCGAAGTGGTTCGCCGACGGCAGGCTGAACGTCGCCTACAACTGCGTGGACCGCCACGTGGAGGCCGGCAACGGCGACCGCGTCGCCATCCACTTCGAGGGCGAGCCCGGCGACAGCCGCGCGATCACCTACGCCGAGCTCAAGGACGAGGTCTCCAGGGCCGCCAACGCCCTCACCGAGCTGGGCGTCGAGGCCGGCGACCGCGTCGCCATCTACCTCCCGATGATCCCCGAGGCGGTCGTCGCGATGCTCGCGTGCGCCCGCATCGGTGCCGCGCACTCCGTGGTCTTCGGCGGCTTCTCCGCCGACGCCGTCGCCTCCCGCATCCAGGATGCCGACGCCAAGCTGGTCATCACCGCCGACGGCGGCTACCGCCGCGGCAAGCCCAGCGCCCTGAAGCCCGCCATCGACGAGGCCGTCGCCAAGTGCCCGCAGGTCGAGCACGTGCTCGTGGTACGGCGCACCGGCCAGGACACCTCCTTCACCGAGGGCCGCGACGTCTGGTGGCACGATGCGGTCGCCCGCCAGTCCGCCGAGCACACCCCGCAGGCATTCGACGCCGAGCACCCGCTCTTCATCCTCTACACCTCGGGGACCACGGGTAAGCCGAAGGGCATCCTGCACACCTCCGGCGGCTACCTCACGCAGGCGGCGTACACCCACCACGCGGTCTTCGACCTGAAGCCGGAGAGCGACGTCTACTGGTGCACGGCCGACATCGGCTGGGTGACTGGGCACTCCTACATCGTCTACGGGCCGCTCGCGAACGGCGCCACGCAGGTCATGTACGAGGGCACGCCGGACACCCCCCACCAGGGCCGCTTCTGGGAGGTCGTGCAGAAGTACGGCGTCACGATCCTCTACACGGCGCCGACGGCCATCCGCACGTTCATGAAGTGGGGCGACGACATCCCCGCGAAGTTCGACCTGTCGAGCCTGCGCGTCCTGGGCTCGGTCGGCGAGCCGATCAACCCCGAGGCCTGGGTCTGGTACCGCAAGCACATCGGCGGCGACCGGTGCCCGATCGTGGACACCTGGTGGCAGACCGAGACCGGCGCGATGATGATCTCCCCGCTGCCGGGCGTCACGCACACCAAGCCCGGATCCGCCCAGCGGGCTCTGCCCGGAATCTCCGCCACCGTCGTGGACGACGAGGCGCACGAGGTCCCGAACGGCGGAGGCGGCTATCTGGTGCTCACCGAGCCGTGGCCGTCGATGCTGCGCACCATCTGGGGCGACGACCAGCGCTTCATCGACACCTACTGGTCGCGCTTCGAGGGCAAGTACTTCGCGGGCGACGGTGCGAAGAAGGACGACGACGGCGACATCTGGCTGTTGGGCCGGGTGGACGACGTGATGCTGGTCTCCGGTCACAACATCTCGACCACCGAGGTCGAGTCGGCACTGGTCTCGCACCCGTCGGTCGCCGAGGCGGCCGTGGTGGGCGCCGCCGACGAGACCACCGGCCAGGCCATCGTGGCCTTCGTCATCCTGCGCGGCAGCGCCTCCGAGACCGGAAGCCTGGTCAGTGACCTGCGCGACCACGTGGGCAGCACGCTCGGCCCGATCGCCAAGCCCAAGCGGATCCTGCCGGTTCAGGAGCTGCCGAAGACCCGCTCTGGCAAGATCATGCGCCGCCTGCTGCGCGATGTGGCGGAGAACCGCGCCGTCGGCGACGTCACCACGCTCGCCGACTCCTCGGTGATGGACCTCATCCAGAGCAAGCTCCCGGCCGCCGCCGGCAGCGAGGACTGACCCGGCGACACCGGCGATCCACGCGGAGACGGGCACTCGGCACGACGCGCCGGGTGCCCGTTTCGCGAATAAAGTAACGATCGCCGGATGCACCGTTGCGTACACCCTGTAAAGTGTTTAAGCGTAAAGAAAGACCACAGGGTGCGCCGGGAAGTCTGGTCGGCAACGAGTTCCGCCATGCCGTCCAACCGCCCCCGGAGGTGCCCCCCGTGGCCGCGCCCAGCCCCACCGACCACAAGAGCCGCAAGCTGCTCGGCCGCCTCTCGCTGCCCGAGAGCCGCTTCATCGCCGACGCCCTGCGCGCCGAGACGGTAGGCGGCGTCCTGCTCCTGGTGGCCGCGATCGCCGCCCTCCTGTGGGCCAACATCCCCGCCGTATCGGACAGCTACGCGAGCGTCCGGTCCTTCCACATCGGACCCGCCTCCCTCGGCCTGGACCTCTCGCTCCAGCACTGGGCGGCCGACGGCCTCCTCGCCATCTTCTTCTTCGTCGCGGGCATCGAGCTCAAGCGCGAACTCGTCGCGGGCGACCTGCGCGATCCCAAGGCCGCCGCGCTCCCCGTGATCGCCGCCCTCTGCGGCATGGCCGTGCCGGCGCTGGTCTACGCCCTGGTCAACCTCACGGGCAACGGCTCGATGGACGGCTGGGCGGTTCCGACGGCCACCGACATCGCCTTCGCGCTCGCCGTCCTCGCCGTCATCGGCACCTCACTGCCCTCGGCCCTGCGCGCCTTCCTGCTGACCCTCGCCGTCGTCGACGACCTGTTCGCCATCCTGATCATCGCGGTCTTCTTCACCAGCGAGATCAACTTCCTGGCGCTCGGCGGCGCACTCGTGGGCCTGGCCCTCTTCTGGTTCCTGCTCCGCCGCGACGTCCGGGGCTGGTACGTCTACGTCCCGCTCGCCCTGGTCGTCTGGGGCCTGATGTACAACAGCGGCGTGCACGCCACCATCGCCGGCGTCGCCATGGGCCTGATGCTCCGCTGCACCCGTCGGGAAGGCGAGCGAACCTCCCCCGGCGAGCACATCGAGCACCTGGTCCGGCCCGTCTCGGCCGGACTCGCCGTGCCGCTCTTCGCCCTCTTCTCCGCCGGCGTCTCGCTCTCCGACGAGGCCATCGCACAGGTCTTCACGCGCCCCGAGACCCTCGGCGTG
This sequence comes from Streptomyces sp. PCS3-D2, assembly GCF_000612545.2. Classification (GTDB taxonomy): domain Bacteria; phylum Actinomycetota; class Actinomycetes; order Streptomycetales; family Streptomycetaceae; genus Streptomyces. Next base: position 3,485,930 of record NZ_CP097800.1, read on the forward strand.
GTCCTCGGCCTCGTCGTCGGAAAGACCGTGGGCATCTTCGGCGGCACCTGGCTGGCCGCCCGCTTCACAAAGGCCGAGCTGAACGAGGACCTGGCCTGGCCCGACGTACTCGCCGTGGCCACCCTCGCGGGCATCGGCTTCACCGTGTCCCTCCTCATCGGCGAGCTCGCCTTCGCCGACGACGCGACCCTCGCCGACGAGATCAAGGCCGCCGTCCTGTTCGGCTCCCTCATCTCCGCCGTGATCGCGTGCGTCCTGCTCAAGCTCCGCAACCGCCGCTACCGCGCGCTCACCGAGGCCGAGGAGCGCGACGAGGACCACGACGGCATCCCGGACATCTACGAGGAGGACAACCCCGACTACCACCTGCGGATGGCCAAGATCTACGAGGACCGGGCGGCGGAGCACCGCCGCAAGGCGGAGAAGGCGGCGGCCGCCGCGCTGCGAACCGCGGCCGGGTCCACCACCGAGGCCGACCGTCCGGCATGATCTGAGGGACGACGCAGGGACACGCACGGCGCCGCCGGGTGGCGGACGACGACAGAGGGAGAGAGCGATGAGCGCAGTGGACCAAGAGGCGCAGGGAGCCGAGCGCACACTCGGCCAGCTGGTCGCCTCGGCCACCGCCGAGATGTCCGCCCTGGTTCACGACGAGATCGCCCTGGCCAAGGCGGAACTCCGCGAGGACGTCAAGCGTGTGGGCAGCGGTAGCGCCTCCATCGCCGTCGCAGGAGTGTTCGCCGTCTTCTCCCTCCCGGTGCTGACCTTCGCGGCCGCGTACGGGATCCACAACCTGGGGCTCGGCCTGGCCTGGTCCTTCCTGATCGTCGGCGGCGCGTTCCTGCTGATCGCGGGTGTCCTCGCGCTGATCGCCGTACGGAAGTTCAAGAAGATCAAGCCGCCGGAGAAGTCCATCGCCTCGGTCAAGCAGACCGCCGCGCTGGTCGGGACCGTCAAGCCGCACCCGCGGCCGGTGAGTGACCAGGCTGTGGGTGTGGCACGCTCGTCCTCATGACAGCGCCCACGCCGGACCCCAGCATTCCGCCCACGGCCACCACGGCGGTGCGGCTCGGCCTCCCCGGCGGGGAAGCGGTGACGCACCGGGACGTGGCCGCCAACGGTGCCCGCTTCCACGTCGCCGAGCTCGGTGACGGCCCGCTGGTGCTGCTGCTGCACGGCTTCCCGCAGTTCTGGTGGACCTGGCGGCACCAGCTGACCGCTCTGGCCGACGCCGGGTACCGGGCCGTCGCGATGGACCTGCGCGGGGTCGGCGGCAGCGACCGCACCCCACGTGGCTACGACCCCCCCAACCTGGCGCTCGACATCACCGGGGTCGTGCGGTCCCTCGGCGAGCCGGACGCCGCTCTCGTCGGGCACGACCTGGGCGGGTACCTCGCGTGGACGGCGGCCGTGATGCGGCCCAAGCTGGTGCGCCGGCTCGTGGTGTCCTCCATGCCCCACCCTCGGCGGTGGCGCTCGGCGATGCTGTCGGACTTCGGTCAGTCCCGGGCGAGTTCACACATCTGGGGCTTCCAGCGGCCCTTCCTGCCCGAGCGGCAGCTCGTCGCCGACGACGGCGCCCTCGTGGGGGACCTGATCCGCGACTGGTCGGGGCCGCGTCCCCCCGAGGAGGAGGATCTCGCCGTGTACCGGCGGGCCATGTGCATCCCGTCCACCGCACACTGCTCGATCGAGCCGTACCGGTGGATGATGCGGTCGATGGCCCGGCCCGACGGGCTGCAGTTCAACCGGCGGATGAAGCGGCCGGTCCGGGTGCCGACGCTGCACCTGCACGGTTCGCTCGACCCGGTGATGCGCACGCGCAGTGCCGCCGGATCCGGCGAGTACGTCGAAGCCCCTTACCGGTGGAGGCTGTTCGACGGCCTCGGGCACTTCCCGCACGAGGAGGATCCGGCCGCCTTCTCGACCGAGCTGGTGAACTGGCTGAAGGACCCCGAGCCGGACCGCTGACCACCCGTCGTACGAGGGGCAGTTCGGCAGTCCGATCGTCCTATGGGCTTTCAATTGCCGCGCGCATAGGCCAATTGGACGTCGCGTACGGGGTTACGGACCTTGGGGCCCGGGCACAGAGCCGAGTATGAGCTGGACGCACGACTACGGTGACACCGCGCACGAACGCCGCTCGGCAGCTACGCCGGGCACGCACGAGAGGGCCGGCCGGCACGGCCACGACCCACGGCTCGGGATTTCCCGCATCCTGCGCCGCCGGGCCCGCTGGGTCTCCGCACGCCTGCGGCATCCACGGACGTAGGGACCCGGCGGCGGCGCCGCGTCAGAGGGCGCAGCCCTGGCTCTCGACCCGGCGCTCGGCGGTCCGGCCCTTCTCGATGTCCTCGCGGATCTCGTCCACGGTCAGGGCGTAGCCGGTGTTCGGGTCGTCGAGGGACTTCGCGAAGACGACGCCGTACACCTGGCCGTCGGGCGTGAGCAGCGGGCCGCCGGAGTTGCCCTGACGGACCGTCGCGAACAGCGAGTAGACGTCCCGTCGGACAGTACCGCGGTGGTAGATGTCCGGTCCGTTGGCGTTGATCCGGCCGCGGACCCGGGCCGGGCGGACGTCGTACGCGCCGTTCTCCGGGAAACCGGCGACGATCGCGTCGCTGCTGCTCACTGCGTCCTTGTCGGTGAACTCCAGCGGCGGCGCCTTCAGCTTGGGCACGTCCAGGACGGCGATGTCGCGCTCCCAGTCGTAGAGCACGACCTTGCCGTCGTACAGCCTGCCCTCGCCGCCGATCTGCACGGTCGGCTCGCCGACCCCGCCGACGACGTGCGCGTTGGTCATGACCTTGCCGGGCGCGAACACGAAGCCCGTGCCCTCCAGTACCTTGCTGCAGCTGGGCGCCGTACCGACGACCTTCACGATCGAGCGCTTGGCCACGTCCGCCACGGGGCTGGTGGCGAGCGCCGGATCGGGCGCCTTCACCTCGGTGATGGGCTCGTTGGAGAACGGGCTGAACACCTGCGGGAAGCCGTTGCGCGCGAGAGTGGAGCTGAAGTCCGAGAACCAGCTGTTCGCCTGGTCGGGCAGCACCCGCGCAACGCCCAGGAGCACCTTGGAGTTGCGGACCTCCTTGCCCAGGGTGGGCAGCGAGGTCCCGGCCAGCGCGGAGCCGATCAGCCAGGCCACGAGCAGCATCGCGACCACGTTGACCAGGGCCCCGCCGGTGGCGTCGAGCACCCGCGCCGGGGCACCGGTGATCTGCCGCCGGAGTTTGCCGCCGAGATGGGTGGTCAGCGCCTGGCCGACCGAGGCACAGATGATGACCGCCACCACGGCGATGACGACGACCGTGGTGGACACCTGGGTGCCGTTGTCCGTCACCCGGTCCCAGATCAGCGGGAGCAGGGAAACGGCGACGAGGCCACCGCCGAGGAAGCCGATCACCGACAGGACGCCGACGACGAACCCCTGGCGGTAGCCGACGATCGCGAACCACACGGCGGCGAGCAACAACAGGATGTCCAGCACGTTCACGTGGGCCACCGTCTCACGCGTGCCAGTCGAGCGGGACCTGGCGTGATCGGTCCCACGGACGTTCCCAGCCTGCGAAGTGCAGGATCCGGTCGATCACCCCGGCCGTGAAACCCCAGACCAGAGCCGATTCCACCGTGAAACCGGGGCCCAGGTGGCCCCGCGGGTGGACCGTCGTGACCCGGTGCTCGGGGTCCGTGAGATCGGCCACGGCAACCGTGAACACCCGGGCCGTCTCGGCCGGATCCACCACGCCGACCGGGCTCGGGGTGTGCCACCAGCCCAGGACCGGAGTCACGACGAACTCGCTGACGGGGATGTAGAGGCGGGGCAGCACCCCGAAGAGCTGCACGCCGGAAGGATCAAGCCCGGTCTCTTCCTCAGCCTCGCGCAGCGCGGCCGAGAGCGGGCCCGTGGTGTGCGGATCCCCGTCCTGCGGGTCCAGTGCGCCGCCCGGGAAGGACGGCTGGCCCGCGTGCGAGCGGAGGGTGCCGGCGCGCTCCATCAGGAGCAGCTCCGGACCCCGGAGCCCCTCCCCGAAGAGGATGAGGACGGCCGACTGTCGCCCCCGGCCGTCCTCGGGCGGCAGGAACCGGCTCAGCTGCCGCGGCTCCACGGTCCGGGCGGCCTCGACGACGGGATCGAGCCAGTCGGGCAGCCCCGCGGTGGTGACGGCCGGGCCGCCCCCCGCGCGCACTCCCGCAGCGACCCCGGCCTCGTCCCGTGTACCGCGCGTCATAGGCACCCCTGTCCGCGTTCCTCTGTCAACAGCGTCTCCCACACCGCAAACGCGGTCCGGGTACCGATTCGTTCCTACGCCTGCCGCTCCGCGCCCGCGCCCAGCGGCGGCGCGGGCCGGCCCGGGTAGTCCGGGGGCGGGCTCAGCCGCTGGCCCGGCTGGCCGCCCTTCTCGTACTTGAGCAGCTTCTTCGCCTTCTCCGGGTCCGTCTCGCCCTCCCCGTACGCCGGGCAGAGCGGGGCGATCGGGCAGGCGCCACAGGCGGGCTTGCGGGCGTGGCAGATGCGGCGGCCGTGGAAGACGACCCGGTGCGAGAGCATCGTCCACTCGCTCTTGGGGAAGATCGCCCAGATGTCCGCCTCGACCTTCTCCGGGTCCTCCTGCTCGGTCCACTTCCACCGGCGCACCAATCGGCCGAAGTGGGTGTCCACGGTGATCCCGGGAACGCCGAAGGGGGTGTGCACATTAGCACCATGGTCAGGATCACCGGCCCGGCTGTCCTCACAGGCGCACGCGTTGCCGGTCACGACGAACGAGGTCTTCCGACCGACACCGGGGAGTTTCACCAGGTCGGCCGTGGTCTTGGGCACCATGCCGCCAAAGTCGGCCACGATCGCAGCGGCCAGTCCCGTGATGCTCCGAGTCTTGGCACGGAAGAACCCCGTGGGCCGGATCAGCTCCTCTACGTCCGCCGGGTCCGCCCCGGCAAGATCAGCGGGCCGGGGGTACTTCGCGAACAGCGCCGGGGTCACCTGGTTCACGCGTAGGTCTGTCGTCTGCGCGCTGAGCACGGTTGCTACCAACAGTTGCCACGCGTTCACGTGGTCTAGCTCGCAGTGCGCATACGGGTACACATCAGCAAGCGCACGGTTGATCTTCCGTGCCCGCCGAACGAGTGCTAGCCGGGTCTCTTCAGCCATACCGGCCAGCGTAAAGGCCCCGCCCATGCGCCATGGGGGAAGCGCACAGACGGGGCCGGAGGGAGCCCTACAGAGCCGCACTCAGCCTCTCGCAGACTTCGGCGCTGGTAGGCCGGTCAGCAGGCGAACGGCTGAGCATGTGAGGGATGAGTTCTCCCAGCACTCCGGGCATGTCCACGGTGCGGTGTGAGCGTGCCACGATGGCCCACCGCTGTTCCTCCCGGGAAGCGTCGTCCGGGTAGGCCACGTGCCGCCATCCCGTCGCGCTGATGAACAGTGCCGCCCCCAGTGCGTACACGTCCGCTTCCTGCGTCGGTGTGGCTGTGCCGGAGTCCAACACGCTGGCCGAGATTTCCGGCGCTTCGTAGTGGACGAGACACCCCCGGTACGGGAAGTCATAGGCGCGGGGAATTCGCCCCCCGCTGGACAGCGCAAGATCGATCAGGAACGCCCCGGCCGACTCCCCCAGAAGGAAATGCGCGGGCTGCACATCACCGTGCACCCATCCCATCCCGTGCAGCCCCGACAGAGCCACAGCGCACGACAGCGCCTCTCCGATGTTCGGCTCAGCCTTACCGTCCCGGCAGGGTGCCCACCGGTCATAGAGGCTGTCTCCCCGCCGCCACGGTTGAGCGCCCCACGTGCCGTGCTCCCACTCTCCGCTGAAAATCCGCTCATGCGTGAGCTGTCTCAGAACGGCGGCTTCACGGGCAGGGGCCAGCGCGGTCCACGCGTGCGTTCGGCTCGGATACCCCACCTTCACAGCGTACGGACCGGCCTCGGTCTTGACCTTCCACACGGACGACCCGCGCCGGTTGAGAACCAGTTCGGCGGGGCCCGGATTCAGGAGTTGCAGCGCACCGTCCGGCGGGCTGTACGGACCATCGCAAATCATGCTTCACCTTCCAACAGCAAGGCCGGTTCCCGCAGTTGAGAACCGGCCCCACCCTCACCTGAACGGAACGGCCGGCGGTCAGGCGGCCCGGTAGTCCCGCCCACAGTCAGAGTCGCACTGTGCCGCGTTCGCGCCGTTCACGGTCCACAGCGAGTCCAGCACCATGAACCCGTTGGCCTTGATCGCGTGCGCGGTCGCCTGCACCTCCTCCAGGACCCGGCCGCCACCACCGGGGCGCGGGTTGTGCTCCAGGAACCGGCCCGCGTACTTCTCGCAGAACTCGCGGTAGTCGGCGGTGTGCAGGATGAACGAGTGCAGCGCACCGTCCACGTCGTCACTCGGGACCATCTTCACCGTGGCCGTGCCGACCGTGGCGACGAACGCGAGCGCCTGATCCGTGGCCCGCTCCGCCTTGTCGCGGTCGTAGCCGAAGTGCGTCACGGTGAACTCAGCGATGCTGTCGAACAGGTCCGTGCTGACCAGCGCGCGGCCGGTCCGAAGGTCGTTCGCGGTTGCCGTCATGGCTTTGCCTCCTTGTGGTGGATGAGCTGTTCCGCAGCGAGCCGAACGAGGACGGGGGCCGCACGTCTTATGGCGGCCTCCCACTCCCGGGCCTCCCGCTCCGCGAGGATGCGCACCAAACCGGCGTCGATCTCCGCGCGCTGTTCCGGGGTGAACCCGGGAACCCCTCTCACATCCGCTCCCTTATCCGCTGGCTCGTGTTCGCGGTGACCACAGCGGTACTGAGCGCGTCGGACTGGTAGGCGGGCCGCAGGCTCGACGGGTCCGCTTCCCACTCCCGCCCACCGTTCAGCGGGCGGAGTTGGTAGCGCGGTCCCACGTGGCCCATGACGCGGCCCACTCGGCCCGTGGAGACGTCCAGCGCCGTTTCCCCCGCCTCCCAGTCCCGGGGGTGCTCACGTGCGCTCTCAGGGCTGCTCATGGCTGCACCTCTCGTGTTCGTTCGGCTGCTCACAGAAGGCAACCGCGTAACCACAGCCGAGAGGTACCGTTGCAACAGCGCCAGGACTTAAGAGCTTTAAGCGGCTTGAAGACGCGGGGAGTTGATGACCGGTGACCAGCCCCAACGAGGCACTTGCCCGACTGCACCGGGAAACCGGGTGGACGCTCCGCCAGTTCGCCCAAGAGGTCAACAAGCTGGGGACCGAGCGGGGAACGCCCCTCAAATACCGAGAGCCTTCCGTGCACCAGTGGCTCAACGGGCACATGCCGAAAGAGGCCGTCCGCCCGCTGATCTTGGAAGCGCTGGCCCGGAAACTCGCCCGTCCCATCACGCACAGCGAGGCAGGATTCCCGCCCCCTCCCGCCGAAGAGTCCAGCGCGCTCCCCAGTACCGTGGAAGGACTGCTAGACCTGGGGAGGCAAGATATGGACCCGTCGCGCCGGAGCGTGCTCGGAGTAGGTCTGTTTTCTGTCGCCCTCACCGTGCCAAATTGGCCGGACGTGGTTGGCCGAATGGAAGTCGCCCAAAGGGGCGAGACACAGCGCATCGGCATGTCCGACGTTCAATCGGTCATTGCGATGACCGAACGGTTGTCAGATATTGACGACCAATTCGGCGGACGAACAGCGCGGCCGATGGCTGCTGCCTATGTGGTTAATACCGTCGCCCCCTATCTGCGCGCTGATGCCCCGGGGGATATTCGCAAAGCGATGATGGCCGCCGCCTCCGATCTCTCATATCTCACGGGATATATGGCGGTGGATGAGGGCGTGCACGGAATGGCTCAGCGCTACTACCTGAAAGCGCTGGAACTCGCCGGGGCTTCCGAGGATCACCTAACGTTCTGCACCACCCTCCGAGGAATGAGCGTTCAGGCCGTAGACCTCGGACACGGGGCCGAAGCATTGCGACTCGCAGACGCTGCCGCCGCCGCTTCCCCGCAGGCCGGTCCTCGAATGCGCGCTTTCCTCGCCGGACAGCAGGCACACGCAGCCGCGCAAGAGGGAAACCGGCGCATGGCTCTACAGCGCATCAGGGAAGCCGAGACGGCCATGGAAAAGGCCGAATCGCAGTCGAAGACTTTCGGGTCCTATAACCCTTCCTCGCTGGCATATCACGTGGGTCAAGTGCGCTACCAACTGGGAGACGTAGCGGGTTCCATCGAATCTCTCAAGGAATCGGATCGGCTACGTCCCAGCACGTTCCGGCGGACGAGTATCCGCTATTTGTCCATGCTGGCCGAACGGCAACTAGAGGTTGGCCACTTGGAGGCGGCGTGCGAGACGTGGGGGCGGGTCTTGGAGATATACCCCCTGGTGCAGTCCGGGCAGTGCGATCGAAACCTAGCCGCCATGCATAGCCGGATTCGCCCGTACCTGAAGAACCACACTGCCCGTGACTTGTTCGAGCGGGCCCGACTCGTGACACCTTCGAACCTGCTACTCCACTGAATCTGACGGACCGTCAGGAACTACCTCGGTACCTGCCACTGCCTGAGATTCGAAGGGGGCCGATTCCCTTGCAATCTCGGGCCCGAGGGTACCCAGCATCCCGCAGCCGGCCAGACTTCCCGCCTTTCTTTCGAAGGTACCACCGGGGACGCACAAAGCCCCCGACGACCAACCCACAGCGGGGCCAGTCATCGGGGGCCAGGACCACACCTTGACGTTTAGGTGTGGTCGGCGGTCATGCGGACAGCGCAACGGGTAGACCAGCGGAGCGCAGGCAAGTGCAACACTGACGACTCAAGCGGCGGCACACCAAACCCGATAAGCCGTGTCGAATACAGCGGCAAAGGTGCACGGTAAGTGTGGCGGAATCTCATGGACCGGAACCAATCGTCAATTGCGTGATCCCGGTTCATCTCGGCCATCATCACGGCATAATCCGGCCCGCTGAAATACGTTGGGGAAAGTTCCCGGTCCGTAATCCAGTCGGCCGCATCCTCGCTGTAAAGGCTTGCCGCCTCGGGGTGTTCACTGAGTACGCCACGCACAACAGCGGGAGTAGGGGCGCACATGCCTAGCAGGCGTTCCACACGGACCGGCAACGGGACAGCGGCGGAGTAACGGCGGCGGCTCATCCTCGGTTCCCCCATCGGGCGCGGGCAGCCTTTCGCGCTGCATCACTGCGGGCCTTAGACGCTACGGCCTCGGTCATGTCGATAACCTCGGCGGCCGTTTCACGCGGCAGGCTAAGCGACTTGAGTAGCGCCATAAACGTCTTGCGGTGCTTATCCGCCTGCTCTAGTGCGGGATTGATCTGCGGACCGTAACGCCCTTGCACAATTGCACCGTGTTGGGCGATGGCCGATTCCATGAGATCGAGTTCATCGAGAATGCGGGCGGCCTGATCAACGATGCGGGCATGATCCGGGTCAAGGTCGAAAGTGTCCGCAATCTCGTCACGGAATGCAGTCGATCGGCTAGTTTCGGACATGGCACCTCCTTACGGTGCGTAGAGGTTTGCTGGAGCTGGGAGCGATGCGAGCACGCATCCAAACGACGGCTATACGCTTGCGATCCGGAAAGGGGCCGAAAGGGGGTCACCCCCCACCCCTCCGATCACCTTCCGTAACCCCAGCCGGCCGTCACGTTCTGTGAAATTCGAGCCGATCTCAGAGATTTGCGTCACTCGCACCATTGGTCACCATGGGTCGGGCGAGGACTCTCTAGCCCTCCGGTCTATATGCGTTCTCAAGCGGGGCCCTCTCGCTGTTGCTGCCTCGGCTTGCGTCTTCCTGGTGTGGTGCCATCGGCAAAGCAACTGGAGATTGTCAAGGGCATGGTTATCACCCGGGGCTATGTGGTCAACGTCTGTGCCCGATTCCCCGCAGCGTTGGCCGGTATCGAGTAGGACGGCCTCACAGCGACCCCCGGCACGTCGAATGACCCGCTGCCGCAGCTTTGCCCAGTTGGCCGGTAGGCGGGAACGTCGATTACTGGTCTCCCATGCCATAAGCGCGGGTCCTTTCTCGCGAAGCGGGGCCGGTGGTCCGGGCCGACCCCGCAAACGAATGCCTAATGGTTGTAGTTGCCATAAGGGCTCGCGTGCGTCATCGTCATTCGAGACGCCGCTAGCGCTTCCTGCCACTCTTCGTAACGCTGCTCGGCCAGCTCGGGCAGCGCATCGGCGATGGTGTCTAGATCCTCGGTTAGCAGGGTGCCGCCCTTGATTGGGTCATCGCTGAGCACGTACCGGCGAACCTCGCTAAGAGCCTCGCTCAGCTTGGAGTCGTTCCAACTACCGTGCCCCTGTCCGGTGAACACGCCCCCATGCGTGAGCTGATCGCCGTTGTACTCAATGGCGCGGACGGCATCGCCCAGCAGGTTGTCTAGCGTGAACTCGCCAAGCAGTCCGTACAGTTCGGACAGCGCTGGAATCTCTGTATCCAGGACCTTGAATGCGTTCACCGCAGCCTCGCGCCGCTTTAGGAATTCTGCCGAAACAGCCGCGCGATACTCGGTGATGAACTTGCGGTCATCAAACAGCGCGTCATACGCCTTACGTGCGGCCACCAATCGCGGGAGGTTATCCCGGTAGGCGCGCAGCGTCCCGTCAACGGCTAGCTTGGCATCCTGCACCTTTGAACCCAGACCGGCCGGAGCAGCCTTTCCGGTATCAGCAGCGCGCGCATAAGCGGCGACAGCCTCTAGGCGAGCCTCCTCGGCGGCCTCGGCCCGCTCGTAATACAGATCGGAAAGCCGACCCATCTCGCTGACAACGGCCTGTAGGTCCTGCCAACGATCCTCGGCCGCCTTCGGCGCTAGGACCCCATGACGCTTGTTGCGCATCATGAATGCATGGTTGGAAGTAACTAGATCTTCTGGTGTGGTGATCTCGGTCATTTGGGTATCTCCTCGGCGGGTTAGTTCAGAGCCAGGGGGCGTGAATGCGGTTGAAAATTCGCGCGGCCAGTTCCTCAGGGTCAATCTCCGCCACCGGTTCACCCTTGGCCCGCACTGCCTCTAGTTCGGCTTCATGCTTTAGCGCGCGCTCCTCGTAAACGCTCAGCATCATGTCGTTGTGGCTGACAGCGGAGGATGCGGCCCGGTGCTCCGTTAGTAGGCGGTCGACATTCCCAGTCGAACCCTGCTGCATTCGCGCTGTATTGAGGCGGGAAGTAGAACCCTGACCCTCGGTCGTAATGTCCCATGTGGTCATGGGGGATTCCTTTCAGATACGCAAAAGGGCCCTCTTGCTCGCCGGATCTCTGCTCAGATCACAGCGGGCAAGAGGGCCCATCGGGGAGGAGTACGCCGACTATGCGCACGTGACTACAACTCGCCCAAGAATTAAGGGGATGCGGGAGCAGCCGCAGCGTGTGGGGACGTCAACCACACCTAAACGTTTAGGCGTGCCGACGGGCGGACCGGCCGAGGAGAGACGACCGGCCACGCGCCGACTGAAGGGAAGAACACCGAGGTTCACCAGAGGCGAGAGGAAACACCCACATGGTCCAGAGAGTGAGTTCGTAAAGGCCAAAGATGGATAGCTTCGGAATTCCGGCACCCGGCAGCCATTCGTTGCCTAACCGTGACGGCCGGCTGGGAGCGCCCAAAGGGCTAGACGCCTCTCTAAGCGGCTATCTCTGCCCCGCTGACACTCGGTACCGGCTTACCCATCAGCGGCTGCCAGAAGCGCGCTCAGCGGCCTTACGTAGGCGGTACGCCTTTTGCTTGTGGGCATTGGAACAGAACCGGCGCGGTGCCCCGACTCCATCCCATCCGGTATTCGCCTCGCATCCATCCAAATCACAGACAGCGTCGTAACGCCCACCCTCGGCCTCTCGCTGTGCACCAGCGGAACAGTTCGCATTGCAATACTTCTGAGTGGCCGTGCGTGGGTCGAAGGCATCTCCGCAGTGCGCGCAGTCGCGACCTATCAGCCGGTCCAGGTAGTCAGCATCGGTCAGCTTGGCCGCGCGCTTACGGGCCTGTCGGCATCGCTCAGAACAGATGATTTCTTGACGTCCCCTTAGTGGCCCGTCGCAGACAACACAGCGGCCGTCCGTGGTCTCCCATGGGTAGTACGACATTCTGGGGTTTCTCGCTTCGGAGTAGGGGTGTGTGTCGAGTGCTGTTTCCGAGGTTCGGTTTTGGCTAAGCCTAGGAAACCCTTAGAGACCCACCTTGCTAGGTACATACACTCTTCAATACGTAACAGAGATAGAAAACTAAGAAGAAAGAGAGACTGGCTCAGCCCTCCCGCTGTACCCGCTTGGCTCGGTACGCGCGCTTCTTGCAAGCCTCCCCGCAGTAGACACGTGGGCGGCCGGTAATCGGCTGAGTCAGTGCATTGCCGCAGCTCACGCATACGCCGTCGGGGGTTTTCGCTGCCTCGGCCTGTAGGGCTATGGCAATCCTTCGGTGCGTCTCCTCTGCCCTGCTCACGCCCTTTCCGAGGGTTTCCCACAGAACGGACTCGGCCTCACGGAGCAAGGAAATTAGCTCTTTCTTGGTCATGGTGTTTAGTTCCTTTCGGGGACAGGGGTGCATCCCTAAAGTTGAATGCGGGGACATTCTGGTATTCATAAACAGGGTTCCGGGGACAACGGAGATTCCCTAAAGAGGGTTGCGAGACTTAGCCTGTCCCCGAAAGTCCCTAAACTCTGGGAAGAAAAACCCCCGCCAGTGAAAGACGAGGGTTTTTCGGAAGGGGGGCGGAATGCCTATGCAGCCTTTTCGGCGTAACCGATCAGCAGCGAGAGGCGGGCCGCCTGTAGGTCCGGCGAGTTACCGAGATTCGCGCGGAAGACCCGAACGAGTCGGCCGCGCTTGGTTCGGGGCTCTGCCGCCCACGCGTCCATTCGCGCGCTGAGCGTTTCCAGGTCGAGTGTGTTCGTGATGGGCACCGCGCTACCTCCCTGCTGTTTCTCCTTGGCGGTTTCAACGTCCAGAGAGGCAGCCTGTAAAGAGCGATTTCTGACTAGCCGTCAGCTATGCCAGCCGACCGTTCCCGCCCCCGCCCCTGTGTGGCCGTCTGCGGGCGCGAGAGAGGGGCCCGGCGGGGTTATCCCACCGAGCCCCTGAAAGCCTCTCAGCGCGCCTGACAGGCCGCCTCAGTCCTCCGTCTTGACGTCGTCCGAGGGCCGTACAAACTCGATCTCGATTCGCTCGCTCACGTCGTACCCGCCGCGCACTCGGCCAGCGTGCGGGTTGTCGGTCGCCTTGACCGTGATCCGGCGGACGAACAGCTCAACGAACTTTCGCCGGTCCGCCAGTTCAACCCTCGCCCACCATGAGCCCTCGCCCAACGGGTCGCCGTCGTCGGCCCCGTCCAACCACTCATCGAACGGGAGTTCCAGGGTTTCCGGGTCGGCCAGTTCCTCTAGCCGCTTGTCCGCTGCGCTGAGTCGAGCCTCAATCCGCGCCTTCTTCTCCTTGAACCGAGCACGCCCCATGGTCCCCTCGTAGAGACCGGCGTCTAGGTCGTCGTAAAGGTCGCTCAGCGCGTTGTTCGCGTCGGCCCGCTCGGTCACCACCTCGGTTCGCTCGGCGGCCGTCTCGGGCTTCTCGACGGACCGAGAGAAGACCCGCGTTGCCTCGGCCACGATCTCCAGTGCGTCACTGTCCGCTGTGCCGACTGTCACGCTCTGAATGAGCGCGAAGATCCGCCGGGCGATGTGGTCGTCAAGGTGGCTTTGCATCACGCGGTTGAGTCCCGAGTGCTCGCCGTTGGTCGCAACGGTCGTCCCGCGAGTGCACAGATAGATCGGCTTGGCCCCGCTGTTCTGTGCCTTGCCGGGTCGGCCACACTCGCACGTGAGGACCGGCGTACGGGGTGCGCTGCGGAGACCGGAGAGCAGAGAGGTTCCGCGCGCCACGCCCTCGCCCTGGCCCCGACCGAGGAGCCAATCCCGGATGACGAACCACTGAGCCGGGGGAATGATCGGCTCACAGATCATCTCGGGTCGGCCGTCCTCATCCCGGATGATCCGGTACCCCTCAAGCGTGCTGCTGCGCGTGCCGTTCTCCCGGACCTTGTAGATCGGCTCAGCTCGCATACCAGCGATGGCGGGGTTGAGGAGAATCCACTTGAGCGTGCGCACCTGCCATGTGGAGTTCTTCCGCTCCTTCCCCTTCCGCTGGCCACGCGTCGGGATGCGCCGCGCGTTCATGTCGTCGCACAGCGCGGAGAGGGTGCCCGGGTTCCGCTGGCCAGGCTTGCGGGTGACCGGGTCGTGCATGTGCTTGATGATCAGCGCGCCGATCCGGCGGAGGTTCGCAGTCTCGCCCTTGTTGTGGACGAGACGCATGAGCGTGAGCTTGCCCTCTACGTACGACTCAGCGTCGAGACCGTACGGCGTCTGTCCCCCGAGCCATGAGCCCGCCGCCCGCTGTGCTGCCTTCACGTCGCGGACCTTCTTGGACTTGACGGCCGACTCCTTGTTGGCGGCGTCCAGCCGCATGATCAGGTAGATCAACGCCATGGTGTCGCGGGGGGCGAATACCCCATCACAGACGCTCACGATGGTGACGCCGAGCGTGTGCAGTTCGCTGACGATGGGGATGGCATCCATCACTTCGCGGCGGGAAAAGCGGCTGACGTCGTAGACCACCAGCATGTTGAACGCGCCAGCGCGGGCGGCCGTGAGCATGGCCTCAAAGCCGGGGCGCTCAGCCTCAGGGTTCCAGCCGGAGACGCCGATGTCCTCGTAGTGCCGGACGAAGCGCGCGTTCAGCTCAGCGGACCGGGTCTCGTTGGCCGCGCGCTGAGTAAGAGGGGATGCCTCGGTCTTGTTGGTCTTGGCCGAGGACTGCCGTACGTAGCTGACGGCGACGGCCTCACGGGCCGGGGCAGAGAGGAAGCTAGCCGGAACGTCGGCAAGCGGGGTGGTGACCACGCCTTGTCTCCTAGGGGTCTGGATGGACCCCTACGGGCCACCGTCCCTAGGTAGAGAGGCGTGTCGTAAAGACCGTGGGACCTAGGTGATCAACTCGTAGGCGTTGCTCACCCTGGCCCCGCCGATGCCTCCCGACCGTAGTACCGGTGTGGGAAACCCGAAGGCGTTGCCGAGGACCACGTTGGCGGTCTTGCGGCCCACGCCCGGCAGCTTGACCAGGTCCTCCAGCCGGCCCGGCACCTCGCCGCCGTGGTCGTCCCGCAGCGCCTGCGAGAGGCCCAGCAGCGACCTGGCCTTCATCCGGAAGAACCCGGTCGGGCGGATGAGCTCCTCCAGATCCTCCGGAACGGCCGCCGCCATGTCCTCGGGGGTCGGATAGGCCGCGAAAAGGGCCGGGGTCGTCTGGTTCACCCGCAGGTCGGTGGTCTGTGCGGACAGCACCGTGGCGACGAGCAGCTCGAAGGGATTGCGGAAGTCGAGCTCCGGATGGGCGTACGGGTAGATCTCGGCCAGCTCGCGGTTGATGCGGCGCGCCCGGCGCACCATGGCCAGGCGGGATTCCGGCTTGGCAGCCCTCGGTTTCTTGGCCGAAACTTTGCCCTGAGGGCCGGTCGCACCCTTCGGAGGGACCCTCGGGGGCACTTGTTCGCCCACAGCTGAATTCGGGGTGTCCGTCACTCCTACGGACCCCTTGGCCTGTGCTCTCACCGGCTTATTGGACACCCGGCCAGCCTAAGGCCGGGCGCCGGCACCCGCCCGGACCTCTGGTAACACCACTCCGATTGGCCTCTCGCCGCACAGCATGCCCGTCCGTCCGGCATCCTTGTGATTGATCGCACTGTTTGAGCCGTCCGGCAAAATGGGGAGCACGGTCCCCTGAGCTGGTCGACATAGGAGAGAGACTCGTGGACGACGTTCTGCGGCGCGCCCCGCTCTTCGCGGCGCTCGATGACGAGCAGGCCGCGGAGCTCCGCGCCTCCATGGGCGAGGTGACCCTCGCACGCGGCGACGCCCTGTTCCACGAGGGCGACCCCGGCGACCGGCTGTACGTCGTGACCGAGGGCAAGGTGAAGCTGCACCGCACCTCCCCCGACGGTCGCGAGAACATGCTGGCCGTCCTCGGCCCCGGTGAGCTGATCGGCGAGCTGTCGCTCTTCGACCCGGGCCCGCGCACCGCCACCGCCACCGCGCTGACCGAGGTCAAGCTGCTCGGCCTCGGCCACGGCGACCTCCAGCCCTGGCTCAACGCCCGGCCCGAGGTCGCGACCGCCCTTCTGCGCGCCGTCGCCCGACGCCTGCGCAAGACCAACGACCAGATGTCCGACCTGGTCTTCTCCGACGTTCCCGGCCGCGTGGCCCGGGCCCTCCTCGACCTGTCGCGCCGCTTCGGCGTGCAGTCGGAAGAGGGCATCCACGTGGTGCACGACCTCACCCAGGAAGAGCTCGCACAGCTCGTCGGCGCCTCGCGCGAAACCGTGAACAAGGCCCTGGCCGACTTCGCGGGCCGCGGCTGGCTCCGCCTGGAGGCCCGTGCGGTGATCCTGCTGGACGTGGAGCGCCTGGCGAAGCGCTCCCGCTGACGGCGGCACCGCCGCTGACGTTGCGAAGGGTCCTGCCCGGCCGGGCAGGACCCTTCCGCGCGTCCGGGCGGCTCCGTTCGCGGGGCTCCGCCCCCGGGCCGCCCGCGCCTCGGACACCGCCGGGCCCGATCTGTGCACAGTGGAGGCATGGAACACAGGGGTCTGGACGCCTACGGCTACTTCGAGCGGGAGGGCTCCCTGGGGCAGGTGCAGAGCGAGTTCCGAGACGTCGTGGCCGCCGCGCGTGAGCGGACGGCCGAGGCCTACGGGCGCCGCCTGCACAGCGCGTACCTGTACGGGTCCGTGCCGCGCGGGACGGCCCGCCCCGGCCGCTCCGACCTCGACCTGCTGCTGGTGCTCCACCACCCGCCCGCGGACGACGACCGCGACACCGCCGAGGTCCTCGCGCGGGGCATCGACGAGGACTTCGGCCAGATCGACGGGGTCGGCGTCCTGCTGCACGACAAGGACACCGTGCTGGGCGAGGAGGAACGATTCGACCTGGGCTGGTTCCTCGCCTGCCTGTGCACCCCACTGCTCGGCGCGGACCTGGCCGAGCACCTGCCGCGCTACCGGCCGGACAGCCTGCTGGCCCGTGAGACCAACGGCGACCTCGCCTCGCTCCTGCCCACGTGGCGCAGGAGCCTGCGGGAGGCTTCCGCACCGCAGGAGTACCGGCGGCTGAGCCGGCTCTTCGCCCGCCGCCTGGTACGCACGGGCTTCACCCTGGTCATGCCGAGGTGGGGCGGCTGGACCAGTGATCTGGCCGAGTCCGCGGAGGTCTTCGGCAGCTACTACCCGGAGCGCGCCGCCCAGATGCGGGCCGCGGCCGCCGTGGCCCTGGACCCGGTCGCGGACCCGGCCGTACCGCGCGGTTACGTCGAGGACCTCGGCCCGTGGCTCGCCGACGAGTACACGGCACGCCACGGCACGAAGAGCCGCCGGCGCCTCGCGGGGGCGGGAACTACTTCTTCGGCTCGGTGAGGGCGAGCGCCTCGACCGCCTGCTTGGCCTCCAACAGGCCCGCGCCGGTGATGCGGCGGTAGGCCTTGATGGCCGGGATCTGCCGGTCCTCGCGGACCAGGGCCCGCACCTCGTCCAGGCCCGCCGGCTCCGGCTCCTCGATGCCCAGGTGGTCCAGCAGCAACGCCAGGCGGCGCTCCGCGCGGTCCGCCTGCACCTGGAGGCTCTTCACCCGCAGCGACACCGCGGACGTGATCCATCCGGCGGTGGCCAGCAGCACGACGAGCAGGAACACGGTGTTCATTCAGGCCCTCCCGGGATCAGTCCGTGATCTTGAAGGTACTCGAGCTGGGCCCGGACGGACCACTGCGCCGCCGGCCACAGGGAGGGGTCCACATCCGCGTACACCTCGGCGACGACCGCCTCGGGGGTGGTGAAGCCGTTCTCGACGGCGGTCTCGACCTGGGCGAGCCGGTGCGCCCGGTGGGCCAGGTAGTACTCGACGGCGCCCTGCGCGTCGTCCAGGACCGGCCCGTGGCCCGGCAGGACGGTGTGCACGCCGTCGTCCACGGTGAGCGAGCGCAGACGGCGCAGGGAGTCCAGGTAGTCGCCGAGGCGGCCGTCGGGATGGGCGACCACCGTGGTGCCGCGCCCGAGGACGGTGTCACCGGTCAGCACCGCCCGGTCGGCGGGCAGGTGGAAGCAGAGCGAGTCGCTGGTGTGGCCGGGGGTGGCGACCACGCGCAGCTCCAGCCCGCCGGTGCGGATCACGTCCCCGGCGGCGAGGCCCTCGTCGCCCAGCCGCAGGGCCGGGTCCAGCGCGCGCACGGCGGTGCCGGTGAGCTCGGCGAAACGGCCGGCGCCCGCCGCGTGGTCGGGGTGCCCGTGGGTGAGCAGGGTGAGCGCGACCCGCTTGCCCGCCTGCTCGGCGGCGGCGAGGACCGCCCGCAGGTGGCCCTCGTCCAGCGGGCCGGGGTCGATGACGACGGCGAGGTCCGAGTCCGGCTCGGACACCAGCCAGGTGTTGGTGCCGTCCAGGGTCATCGCGGACGGGTTGGGGGCCAGTACGTTCACCGCCCGGGCGGTCGCCGGCCCGGAGGCAACCACTCCACGGGGCTGTCCGGGCAGTGCGGCGGCGTCGCTCATGCCGGGCCTCCAGGGCCTGTGGGGCGCCCGAACCGGACGCGCTTGGTGAACTCGTCGTGGCCCGGCCAGCTGAGCACCACCTCGCCGTCCTCCAGCGCGGCCTGCGCCAGCACCGGGGCGAGGTCCTGGGACGCGGCCGCGGTGAGCGCGTCCGCGGCGCGCCCGTAGCGCTCCAGCGACCGCAGGGTGGAGATGGTGGGCGGCATCATCAGCAGCTCGCCCTTGTCGTAGCCGCCGGCGGCGTCGGCCGGGCGGATCCAGACGGTCCGGTCGGCCTCGGTGGAGGCGTTGCGGGTGCGCTGGCCCTCGGGGAGGGCGGCCACGAAGAACCAGGTGTCGTAGCGGCGCGGCTCGAACTCCGGAGTGATCCAGCGCGCCCACGCCCCGAGCAGGTCGGAGCGCAGCCACAGGCCGCGGCGGTCGAGGAACTCCGCGAAGGACAGCTCCCGCGCCACCAGGGCCCGCCGGTCCGCCTCCCAGTCGTCGCCGGTGGTGTCGCCGACGACCGTGTCCGGAGCCGGCCCGGCCAGCAGGACACCGGCCTCCTCGAAGGTCTCCCGGACGGCGCCGCACACGATGGCCTGGGCGGTGCGGGCGTCGGTTCCCAGTCGGGCCGCCCAGTCCGCCCGGGACGGCCCCGCCCAGCCGACGTGCTGTTCCTCGTCGCGGGGGTCTACCCCGCCGCCCGGATAGGCGTACGCACCGCCGGCGAAGGCCATGGAGGCCCTTCTGCGCAGCATGTGGACGACCGGCCCGTCCGCGGTATCACGCAGGAGCATCACGGTGGCGGCGAGCCGCGGCCGCACCGGGGTGAGCGAGCCGTCCGCGAGCGCGCGGATGCGGTCGGGCCATTCGGGCGGGTACCACTGGCCCCCGGCGGGGGGCTGCTGCTGACCATTCGGCATGGCCGGATGCTACGGCCATCCGGCCCGATGTTCGAGGGTCGCCCGTTCCGGTCGCCGCGCGGCCACCGGAACGGGGCGGGTGCCGCGTCCGGCACCCGCCCCGTTCCGTAGGGCTCCCGCCGGAAATCAGGCCCCGGGGACCAGCTCGACCTGGATCTCGACCTCGACGGGCGCGTCGAGCGGCAGGACCGCCACGCCGACGGCGCTGCGGGCGTGGACGCCCTTCTCACCGAGGACGGCGCCCAGGAGCTCGCTCGCACCGTTCAGCACGCCCGGCTGGCCGGTGAAGTCGGGGGCCGAGGCGACGAAGCCGACGACCTTCACGACACGCGCGATCTTGTCGAGGTCGCCGACGACCGACCTGACGGCGGCCAGCGCGTTCAGCGCACAGGTGGCGGCCAGTTCCTTGGCCTGCTCCGGCGAGACCTCGGCGCCGACCTTGCCGGTGATGGGCATGCTGCCCTTGACCATCGGGAGCTGGCCCGCGGTGTAGACGTAGGCGCCCGACCGCACGGCCGGCTGGTACGTGGCCAGCGGCGGGACGACGTCGGGCAGGGTCAGGCCGAGCTCGGCCAGCTTCGCGTCGACGACGCCGCTCATGCCTTCTCCCGCTTGAGGTAGGCCACGAGCTGCTCGGGGTTGTTCGGGCCGGGCACGACCTGGACGAGCTCCCAGCCGTCCTCGCCCCAGGTGTCCAGGATCTGCTTGGTGGCGTGGACCAGCAGCGGGACCGTCGCGTATTCGAACTTCTTGGTCATGGGAGCGAGGGTAGTGCCTGTGGTGCGGGGCTCATGCGCGCCCGGGGGAGCCGAGTGGTTAGGCTCGGGCGGTGTGAGCAGGCTCCAGGTGGTCAGCGGCAAGGGCGGCACCGGCAAGACCACGGTCGCCGCAGCACTCGCGCTTGCCCTCGCGCGCGAGGGCGGACGGACTCTTCTGGTGGAGGTCGAGGGCAGGCAGGGGCTCGCACAGCTCTTCGGTGCCGAAGCGCTCCCCTACGAGGAGCGCAAGATCGCGGTGGCGCCGGGCGGGGGCGAGGTCTTCGCGCTCGCCATCGACGCCGAGCGGGCGCTGCTGGACTACCTCCAGATGTTCTACAAGCTCGGCTCGGCCGGACGCGCCCTCAAGAAGCTCGGCGCCATCGACTTCGCGACGACCATCGCCCCCGGGCTGCGCGACGTGCTGCTGACCGGTAAGGCGTGCGAGGCGGTCCGCCGCAAGGACAGGGCCGGGCAGTACGTCTACGACCACGTGATCATGGACGCGCCGCCGACCGGGCGGATCACCCGGTTCCTGAACGTCAACGACGAGGTGGCGGGCCTGGCCCGGTTCGGACCGATCCACCACCAGGCGCAAGCCGTCATGAAGGTGCTCAAGTCCCCCGAGACGGCGGTCCACCTGGTCACCCTCCTGGAGGAGATGCCCGTCCAGGAGACCGCGGACGGCATCGAGGAACTACGCGCGGCGGGGCTGCCGGTCGGCCGGGTCATCGTGAACATGGTCCGCCCGCACCACCTGGACGAGGACACCCTGCGCACCGCGGCCGGCGACCACCGGGCCGGAGTGGCCCGGGCCCTGTCCCGGGCGGGGCTGGGCGGCGCGCGGCGCGGCGGACTGGCCGAACGGCTGGTCGAGCCGCTGCTCGCGCAGGCCGCCGAGCACGCCGGCCGGGTGGAACTGGAACGCGCCCAGCGCGCCGTACTGTCGAACCTGGACCTGCCGACGTACGAACTGCCCCTGCTCGGGGCGGGGATGGATCTGGCCGGGCTGTACGCGCTGGCCAAGGAACTCCGGAAGCAGTCGGTGGCCGAATGAGCGAGGGGGTGGAGACGGTGGGTCTGGACACACCGCCGCGGCTGGCGGTCGACCGGCTGCTGGACGACCGGGAGACCCGCATCATCGTGTGCTGCGGAGCGGGCGGCGTCGGCAAGACCACCACGGCCGCGGCACTGGGCGTACGGGCGGCTGCACGCGGGCGGAAGGTGGTCGTGCTGACCATCGACCCGGCGCGGCGGCTCGCGCAGTCGATGGGGATCGACTCGCTGGACAACACCCCGCGCAGAGTCCGTGAGGCCGGCCAGGACGGCGGCGAACTGCACGCCATGATGCTGGACATGAAGCGGACCTTCGACGAGATCGTCGAGGCGCACGCGGACGCCGAGCGGGCCCGGGCCATCCTCGCCAACCCCTTCTACCAGTCGCTGTCGGCCGGCTTCGCGGGCACGCAGGAGTACATGGCGATGGAGAAGCTCGGGCAGCTGCGGGCCCGGGACGACTGGGACCTGATCATCGTGGACACCCCGCCGAGCCGGTCCGCGCTGGACTTCCTCGACGCGCCGAAACGCCTGGGGTCCTTCCTGGACGGGAAGTTCATCCGGGTGCTGATGGCCCCGGCGAAGGTGGGCGGCCGGGCCGGGATGAAGTTCCTGAACGTCGGCATGTCGATGATGACCGGCACCCTCAGCAAGCTGATGGGGGCTTCGCTGCTGAAGGACGTCCAGACCTTCGTGGCGGCGATGGACACGATGTTCGGCGGCTTCCGCACACGCGCCGACGCGACCTTCCGGCTGCTCCAGGCGCCCGGCACGGCCTTCCTCGTGGTCGCGGCGCCCGAACCGGACGCGCTGCGCGAAGCGGCGTACTTCGTGGAACGGCTGGCTGCGGAGCGCATGCCGCTGGCCGGCCTGGTGCTCAACCGCGTGCACGGCAGCGGCGCCGACCAGCTGTCCGCCGAACGGGCGTTGGCCGCCGCAGAGAATCTTGAAGACGGCGGCATTGTCGATCAGGAGTCCGGGAAAGCTGGACTTCGTGACATGGCCGCCGAACCCCCCGGCGCCGATGACGACACCCACCGCGACGACACCCACTGCGACGACACCACGACCGTCGACCGGATCACGGCAGGACTGCTGCGCCTGCACGCCGAACGCATGCAGGTGATCTCGCGTGAGCAGCGCACGCGTGATCGCTTCACCTCGCTTCACCCCGAGGTGGCGGTGGCCGAAGTGGCCGCCCTGCCCGGCGATGTGCACGACCTCGCCGGGCTGCGGGCCATCGGAGAACGACTCGCGGCCGGGGTACCGGCCGGAGCGTAGGCGTCTGTACGAAGGCGGCGGCCGCGTGTTCTACCCGGCTGCCGCGTACGTCTCGTACGCAACGTCGATCTCCGCGTCTGCATCCATGGTGAAGATGCCCGTGCTGCGCTCGTACTCTGTACGGGCGGTTTCGAGCAGCCGTCGCCACGAGGTGACGGTGGGACGCCGGCGCAGCAGCGCACGTCGTTCCCGCTCGGTCATTCCGCCCCACACGCCGAACTCGACGCGATTGTCGAGCGCGTCGGCCAGGCATTCGGTCCGCACCGGACACCCGGTGCACACCGCCTTGGCCCTGTTCTGTGCCGCTCCTTGAACGAACAGTTCATCCGGATCGGTAGTGCGGCAGGCTGCCTGCGCACTCCAGTCGGTAACCCAGCCCATCCCGGCGCCGTCCTCTCCCGAATCGAGGCTCCCCCACGGCGGTAGCGGCATATTCACCGCTGCCAGTTGAGGACGTTACGGAAGCCGGGCACAGCGCAACACCCCCGACGGGCCCAATCTTGAATGGTCCGAACGGACTATGGGTAAGCGGCAGATCACCCGACGGAGTGATCCGGCGACATGCCCGACCATTCCGGCGATTCGGGTGTAATCGGCGGATCGTGTTCACCGGGGCGACAAGATTCGGACATCAGTCCACCCCATTCGGGAAGGGTGAAAATCAAGCCGAGGGGTTGATGTCGCACCGGACTGCTGTGACAGTTGGGGTCAGCTTAGGCCAAGGCATTCGCGCGTGTCCGGTGAATGAGAACGTAGGCTGCCCTCCATGGGAAAGAAGCGCTCGGGCGGCGGGCTCACCGGGAGCCAGCAGGCCGCCAAGTTCCTCGGGGTGTCCGTTCTCTCCGGAGTCGTGCTGGCCGGCATGGCGATTCCGGCTGCAGGCGCCCTGGGGCTGGCCGCCAAGGGCACGGTCGAAGGATTCGACGAGATCCCGGCCAATCTGAAGACACCGCCGCTGAGCCAGCGGACCACGATTCTGGACGCCGAGGGTGGCTTGATCGCCACCGTCTATTCACGAGACCGGCAGGTGGTACCGCTCACCTCGATCTCCCCGTACATGCAGAAGGCCATCGTCGCCATCGAGGACTCCCGCTTCTACGAGCACGGCGCGGTCGACCTCAAGGGCATCCTGCGCGCGGTCAACCGCAACGCGCAGGAGGGCGGCGCGGCACAGGGCGCGTCCACCCTCACCCAGCAGTACGTGAAGAACGTGTTCGTCGAGGAGGCGGGCGACGACGAGACCAAGGTGCGCGAGGCCCAGGAGAAGAGCCTCGGCCGCAAGATCCGCGAGCTGAAGTACTCGATCCAGGTCGAGGAGGAGCTCGGCAAGAAGAAGATCCTCGAGAACTACCTCAACATCACCTACTTCGGCCAGCAGGCCTACGGGATCGAATCCGCGGCCCAGCGCTACTTCAGCAAGCCGGCCAAGGACCTGACCCTGGAGGAGTCCGCGCTGCTGGCCGGCGTCGTGCAGTCGCCGAGCCGCTACGACCCGGTGAACGACGCGCAGGAGGCGATGAAGCGCCGCAACGTCGTGCTCCAGCGGATGGCCGACACCAGGGACATCTCGCAGGCGGAGGCCGACGAGGCGAAGGCGAAGCCGGTCACCCTGAAGGTCACCAGGCCCCGGAACGGCTGCATCACGGCGGTCAAGGGCGCGGGCTTCTTCTGCGACTACGTGCGCAACTCCTTCCTGACCGACCCGGTCTTCGGCAAGACGCGCGAGGAGCGGGCGAAGATCTGGAACCAGGGCGGCCTGACCGTACGCACCACCCTGGACCCGCAGTCGCAGGACGCGGCCAACGAGTCGATCAAGGACCACGTCTACCAGGAGGACTCCGTCGCGACGGCTGTGACCATGGTCCAGCCGGGCACCGGACGCGTGCTGGCGATGGGCCAGTCCAAGCCGTACGGCTTCGGCAAGAACGAGACGCAGATCAACTACTCCGTGGACAAGCGGATGGGCGGCTCGAACTTCGGCTTCCAGGTCGGCTCGACCTTCAAGCCGTTCATCGCCGCCGCCGCCCTGGAGCGGGGCATGCCCCCGACGAAGGTCTACCAGGCCCCGAACAAGATGGACTACCCGAGCCCGATCCGCCGCTGCGACGGCTCGAACTACGTCAACACCAAGAAGGAGTCCGCGGAGAACGAGACCGAGGACGAGATCGGCCCCTACTCGCTGCGCACGGCGATGGAGAAGTCGATCAACACCTACTTCGTCGAGATGATCTCCGAGATCGGCCTGTGCCCGGTGTCCGAGATGGCGGCGAAGCTGGGCGTGGTGCCGGCGAGCGGCGCGAAGCTGGCCGACGGCCCCGCCATCGCGCTCGGCTCGGAGGAGATGTCCCCGCTGACGATGGCCAACGCGTACGCGGCCTTCGCCAACCGCGGCGTCTACTGCACCCCGATCGCGATCGAGTCGATCACGGACGCGCACGGCAAGGCGCTCGCGGTGCCCAAGAGCAAGTGCGAGCGGGCGATGTCGCAGAACACCGCCGACACCATCAACACCCTGCTGAGCGGTGTGGTCGACTCCGGCACCGGTGAGCGGGCCGGCCTCACCGACCGCGACAGCGCGGGCAAGACCGGTACGACGGACTCCCGCTACAACGCCTGGTTCGTGGGCTACACCCCGAACGTCTCGGGCGCGGTGTGGGTCGGCTCCGGAGGCGCGAAGAAGATCACGATGGAGAACATCGTGATCGGCGGCAAGTCCTTCGCCAAGGTCTTCGGCGGCGGTCTGCCCGGCCCGATCTGGAAGGACGCGATCACGGGCGCGCTGTCCGGCCGCGAGGCCCCGCGCTTCACCACCGTCCACATCGCGGAACCGAGCGTGCCCTCCGGCGGCTCCCGCGGCAACAAGCCGTCGACCGGCAACCCGAGCCGGCCCGGCAAGCCCGGCGGCGACGGCAAGCCCGGCGGACGGCCGGACGGCCAGAACGCCGGCCAGACCGGCGGCCCCACGGGCGGCGGTGCGGGCCAGCCGGACATCCCCTTGCCCGGCATCTCCCTCGATCCGGGCACCGTGATCGGCGGCCCCGACGGCCCGTAGCCGCAGCGGGCCGCACGCGGCGACCACATGAGGGAGGGCCCCAGCCGACGCCGGCTGGGGCCCTCTCCCTTTCCGTCTCCGGGGTTCCTACGCGAGCGCCTTCTTCACGGCGGCGGCGACCCGCCCGCCCTCCGCCAGTCCGGCCACCTTCGGGGTCACGATCTTCATGACGGCGCCCATGGCCCGCGGGCCCTCGGCGCCCGCCGAGCGAGCCTCCTCCACGGCCTCCGCCACGATCCCGGCGAGCTCCTCGTCGGAGAGCTGCTTGGGCAGGTAGGTGTCCAGGAACTCACCCTCCGCGCTCTCGCGCGCGGCCTGCTCGGGACGACCACCCTGCGCGAAGGCGTCCGCGGCCTCGCGGCGCTTCTTCGCCTCCTTGGCGATCACCTTGAGGACCTCCTCGTCGGAGAGCGCACGGGCCTCCTTGCCCGCGACCTCCTCCTTGGTGATGGCGGCAAGGGTCAGGCGCAGCGTGGACGAGTGCAGCTCGTCGCGCGCCTTGATGGCGGTGGTGAGGTCTTCCTGGAGCTTGGCCTTGAGCGTGGTCATGCAGGTGAGTCTGCCAGGTGCGGGGACGGTGGCGCTCACCCGTTTTCCGGTCTGCGACGATGGGTCCATGCGTGCGCGTTACGGAGTACCACTGAAGGCGGCTGCCGGTATCGCTGCGGTGGGGGCCGCGGGTGTGGCCTACGCCGCCGGTTTCGAGGCGCGGTCCTTCCGACTGCGCCGGGTCACGGTGCCGGTGCTGCCGCCGGGGACGCGCCCGCTGCGCGTACTCCAGGTCTCGGACATCCACATGGTCGGCGGGCAGCGCAAGAAGCGCGCCTGGCTGCAGTCGCTGGCGGGCCTGCGCCCCGACTTCGTCGTGAACACCGGCGACAACCTCTCCGACACGGAAGGCGTCCCCGAGGTCTTGGACGCCCTGGGCCCGTTGATGTCCTTCCCCGGCGTGTACGTCTTCGGTTCCAACGACTACTACGGACCGCGGCTGCGCAACCCCGGGCGCTACCTCATCGAGAAGGTCCAGGGCCGGCACGGCCTGAACGGCAACAAGCCGGTCGTCGGTGCCGTGCACAACCCGTGGGAGGAGATGCGGGACGCCTTCGACGCGGCGGGCTGGCTGAACCTCACCAACACCCGGGCCCGGATGAAGCTCGACGGGCTGGAGCTCGCCTTCACCGGTCTCGACGACCCGCACATCAAGCGGGACCGCTACGAGAGCGTCGCCGGCGGACCCGAGACGGACGCGGACTTCTCGCTGGCCGTGGTGCACGCCCCGTACCTGAGGGTCCTCGAATCCTTCACCGCTGACCGGTACCCGCTGATCCTCGCCGGCCACACGCACGGCGGGCAGCTGTGCGTCCCCTTCTACGGGGCCCTGGTGACCAACTGCGACCTGGACACGAAGCGGGTGAAGGGGCTCTCCACCCACGAGGCGGCGGGCCACCGCTCCTACCTGCACGTCTCGGCCGGCTGCGGCACCAACCGCTTCACCCCGGTCCGTTTCGCCTGCCCGCCGGAGGCGACGCTCCTGACGCTGACACCGAAGGTCTAGGGGCCCCGCACCCCCTCCGCGAAAACCGGATTTCGTCTCCGGCGAGAGGTCCGCTAAAGTAATCGATGTCGCCAGGACAGCAACACTTCAGGGCGACGATCGGGGTGTAGCGCAGCTTGGCAGCGCGCTTCGTTCGGGACGAAGAGGTCGTGGGTTCAAATCCCGCCACCCCGACTTCGTAAGACCAGGTCAGGGGCCTGATCCACTCAGTGGATCAGGCCCCTGAGTGGTTTCCGGAGATCGTTTGGGAGAAATCTGGGAGAAGATCTTGGTCCGCTTCTCCCAAGGGGTACCCGGTGACACCGTCTGACGTGCGGCGGCTGAGCGCACTCGGACCTGCCCGTTCCGCGAATGCGGCACCCGTAGTCGGCCGGGGCAGTCAGTCGGATCTCTAGGCGCGTGCGTGCAGGGCACGGTCCCCGTGGCCGACCGCATCAAGGATCTCAACCGTCATTCCTACAGCCGCTCCACCTTGACGCTGGTTGTTGTCGTGGCACCCTCACAGTGCTGCGCTCAGTCACAACGCGCCCGATGCCCCACTGCGGGCACGGCACCATGGACGACCCCTCCCGGTATGACGGGATGCGGTGGCATCATGCTGTCGGTGACGTGCAAGATTCGCCTGTCCGCAGCTGGTGTACACCTGTTCGATCGCGTCTCGGGAGTGAACGTACTGCTCGACGAGATCCTCGTTCCCGCTGCTCAATTCTCCCGGGCTCCCCGGTACCTGTCCGTCGCGCTGACTAACGCCTGCGAACTCCGCTGCGCCTACTGCTATGCACCCAAGCACGCCGCCGCTCTCGACAGGGAGCGTGTGCTGGCCTGGGCGATCGAACTGGATGCTGCCGGGTGCCTCGGTGTCGGCTTCGGAGGAGGAGAACCGACCGCGTACAGAAGGTTCGCCCAGCTGTGTTCGGACATAGCCCAGTCCACGTCTATGGCGGTGACCTTCACGACTCATGGGCACCGGCTCACACCCGAACTCATCGAATCCCTGCGCGGGGCAGTGCACTTCGTCCGCCTGTCAGTCGACGGGGTCGGAGCCACCTACGAACGGCTCCGCGGCCGACCGTTCGCGGCCGTGGTCCAGGCGGCCGCGTTGCTCGGCTCCCTTGCCCCGTTCGGCATCAACGCCGTCATCAATGCCGACACGGTCGACGAACTCGATGACCTCGCCGAGTTCGCCGACAAGGTAGGCGCGTCGGAACTCCTCCTTCTGCCGGAGCAGCCGACCGCGGCAACTCCCGGCATCAGCGACGCCCACGCTCAGCACCTCGTCGAATGGGCCGCGAGCGCCAAGAACGGGGTTCGGCTCGCGATCTCCCGAACCGGCCTCGAAGCTGCGCTGCCCACGACGGCGGCCGTCCCAGGCGAGCACCCCCTCGACGCGCACATGCACGTCGACGCGGCCGGCGTCCTGCGCCCTCACGCCTACGCGCCCACGGGATTGCCAGTCGGAAGTTCCATCATGGAGGCCGTGCAGGCCTTGAGGGAGGCACGATGAGGATCTGGAACGGCTACGGCTCGGAGCACTCGATGGACCTGGTCTTGATCGGCCGATTTCAGACGGTCACCGGTGCCAAGGCAGCAGAGGAGCGAATGGAGGCTCTGAAGGCTCTTGCCGAAAACGCGTGGTCCGATGACGACTGGCAGAGCCCAGGCGAGCGCATGCCTCGCGAACTCGGCGAAGCACTTGCCGAAATGAAGGCGTACGACATGGGGAGGTACGACGTCGACGTCTTCGCCTTTGACCACACTGTCACCCGCACCGGAGAGACGGTCCGGATCTGGACGGACGAGTCCGACGTCCAGGGATTCCTGAAGGCGCTTCTCCACTACGGTGCGAAAGTCGAGATCTTCTCCCGTCACGAATGGGATGAGGGCGCGATCACTCGGTCGGATGCAAGCACTCGGAGCGACAGTGGATCTGACTGAGCTGGAACGTCTGCCCGGCGCCGCCGACCGGAACTTCGAAGCGCTCACACGGGCCATCGTCTCCCGCCGCTATGGCGCGCTGGGCACGATGCGGGAACGCCGCAACCAGCCCGGCGTCGAGTTCTACCTGCACGTCGACCACGCCGGTGCTCTCGGCGACCCCGGCCGCGTCTGGGGTTGGTCGTGCAAGTGGTTCATCCTCAACAACAGGAATGAGCTCAGCGCAGACCAGCGCAAGCAGATCGAGGACTCGCTCTCTAAGGCTATCGAGCACGTCGTAGGGCTGACCGACTTTGTGCTCTGCCTTCCAGAGCGGCCCGCCAAGAAGGACGAGACGTGGATCAACGCACTCGGTCAGCAGGCGGTCCGCGTCAAACTCTGGTCCACCGAGAACTACGACGAACAACTCGCGGGACACGACGAGCTCCGCTCCACCTTCTTCGGTGAACTCGCCCTCACCGCAGACGTACTGGCGCAAGCCCACAAGCGATCTGTTGCACCCATCGAGGCTCGGTGGACGCCACGGCTGCACACCTCCCACCACGTGGAGCATCGCATCGACCGGGCCTTGCTGCGCCCGTCGTCCTTCGGGTGGCTGCAGGAGCGCACTGACGACATCGCAGCCCGGATCCAGGCACTACGCGGAGCCATCGACGGCCTCGACACCACCTTCCGCCAAAACGCCGTAGAGATTGCCGACGACCTGGACCGATTCGTCGACGACCTGCGGGAGGTCCTTGACGCTGGAAGGAGTCTCCGGCCCTGGGAGGTCCGCGAGCGCCTCGCCGGACAGCGACCGCCCGCAACCTCTCCACGAACGCTGCGACGCCTAGTCCTCAAACTGAGGCAGCGTCGCCTACCCGAGGCGCTGCTGGTTACCGGTCTCGGCGCGGAGATCCGCGACATCGTCCAGTGGCTGCACGACACACGGGCGGACACCGAAGCCCCGCTACTCGCCGTCATCGCCGCCGCAGGACAGGGCAAGACGCACCTTGCCGCGCAGATGACCTCACCAAGCGACCAGCCCACGGCAGGAGTCTTCATCCAGGGAGGGAACCTGCGCGCCGGCTGGACCCTCCACGACCTCGCGCGAAGGATCCCCGGACTCAAGGTCGACTACTTCGAGGACCTGCTGGAAGCTCTCAACTCAGCCGGTCACCGCGCCGGCTGCCGGATTCCGTTGATCATCGACGGCCTCAACGAGGCCGAACGGCCCTCGGAGTGGAAGCCACTCCTCGCCGGACTGACACCTGCCCTGGGCGCCTACCCCCACGTGGCGGTGATCGTCACCCTCCGCGAGGCGCTCGCCGACCAGGCCCTCCCGAAGGACACGGTGCACCTGGAGCTGGAGTGGCAGCGCGCGGAAGTCCAAGACATCCTCCGCGTCTACTTCCGTCACTACCTGATCAGCCCGGCTGACGCCTGGCTACCGATGGAAGAGTTCCGCAACCCGCTCTTCGTCCGCATGTACTGCGAGGCCGCAAACCACGACCGCCGAGTGCCGGTGGGCGTGGAGGCGCTGCCTCAGTCTCTCATCGGTGTCTTCGAGTTGTACCGCAAGGGCGTGGTCGAGCGACTGGCCCAGGATCCGGCTCGCATCCCGGTGCCGGCCGACCAGATCCAGCGCCGCCTCACGTCTCTGGCGAGACACATGTGGACACACAACGTCCGTCGGCTTCCGTTCGACGAAGCGCGAACAATCCTCGACGCTGACCAGCCGAACTGGGACGAAAGCCTGCTCCGGCGCCTCGTAGAGGAGGGAGTGATCTTCCGCGAGGAGATCAGGGGTTCAGACGACACTGAGTGCGGATTCGTCTTTGACCGCCTCGCTGGATACTTGATCGCCGACGCGGTTCTGGTGCGCATTCCCCCCGCGGACGTCAGCGAGCAACTCGCGAAGACAGCTCTTTGGCAGTCCCTCCTGGGCGACCAAGCGCACCCCCTTGGCGAGGACATCGTCATCAGTCTCATCTCACTGCTGCCACGCCGTTTCACCCGGCACCACCTGTGGCGCGTCGCCCCAGATGAGCACCGTTCGTTGGTGCTCGCCCAGGAACTCACCACCGAGTCGGAATTCCTCGACGACGAGACCGTCGACGCGCTCGCAACCGCGCTCGTTACCGCGCATCCCAGCAAGCGGAAGGGCCTACCAGCCTTCAGCCGTCTGTGGGAGATCCGCAGGTCTGCCCCACACCGCCTGAATGCCGCATTCCTCGACCGCGTCCTACGCCAGCTGCCCCTTCCGGAACGTGACCTGCGCTGGACCGAATGGGCTCGAGGCCAGGCTCCAGGCCGGCTGACGGCAGACCTGGAACGAGCAATCGTTAGGTGGTCCGGAAACAGCAATCGCGCCGAGACCGACGATCTGGACGCACTGGCCATCGCCTGGCTACTGACTTCCACGGACACGAGCTTGCGGGACCTGGCGACGAAAGCCCTGCAGCGCTACGGCCGGCCAGAACCCAAACGACTGTTCGACCTCGCCGCCCGGATGCTCGATATCGATGACCCCTACGTCGTCGAACGGGTGGTCGCCGCAGCGTTCGGCGCCGTCAGCGCCCACCAGATGCCAGATCCCGGTGGACCGCTCGAAGGCGCGCTGCGAGACTGGCTAGTGCAACTGCGCCGCTTCCTCGACGGCGGGACCACACCTACCTCCCATGAGCAACTGCGCGGCCACGTACGGGCCACCTATGAACTCGCCGGCGCTCTCCACCCTGCCGCCGTCCCGGACGAGGTCGACGCCTTCGCGCCTAGGTTCGCTGCCGTGGCGCCCGCTGAGGTGATGGAGGACGACGACCCCAACGCCGGAGAGTGCGCCCGCACCTTCGGCATGGACTTCGAGAACTACATCATCGGGGCCGCCATCAACGGCAGGAACAACTACGACTTCGCCCACCCGGACTACCGCAGGGCCCGCGCCGAGGTCATGGCCCGGGTCTGGGAACTGGGCTGGCGCGAGAAAGAATTCGGCAGCGTTGACCAGTCCATCGCTGCGAACGCCGAGCGGCCTTACAGCTCCAAGAGGAGGGTGGAGCGGTACGGCAAGAAGTATGGCTGGATCGCCTACCACGAAATGGTTGGCCGCCTCGTGGATGTCGGCCGCGCACCGGCCCCCTTCGGCGACGCAGAACGCTTGATGCCCGACATCGACCCGACCTTCCCCGACAGGCCCCCGGTGGCGCCCATGCCTCTTCCCTTGTGGGCCCCCGTGGAACCGACCGACGACCGGACTTGGCTTGCCTCGGGGACGGTGGATGTCCCAGACCAGCTGTGGTCACCCGAGGAGATCCACGGAGTGAAGGGCGGCTGGCTCCTAGTTGAGGGGTACTTGGACCACCGTCACGACGGGCGGACTGTGTTCGGGTTCTTCCGGACCCTCCTGCTGAAGCCGGAAAATGTGGAACCCGCCCAACAGCTCGCCAGCGAGCACGAGTATCCGGGAAACCACTTCTTCCCTCCCCTGCCGATGGTCCGCAACGTGCTGGCCGCTGAGATGCCGTGGAGCCCCCGGTTCGAGCTGCCCCTCGACGACGACGCCTCAGGCGTCTTCCCGTACCGAGCGCTGCGTCGCGACTGGCAGGACGACGGCATCGGGCTCGACCAGATCGCTGTGGAGTTCGCCCCTGACAGCAATTCGGAAATCGGACTCGGCAGAAGCTTTGACGTGCCGTCGTTCGAGTTCGCTGCCAAGTTCGGTCTGCGCCAACTGCCTGGCACGGTCGACCTCGTAGGCCTGGATGGCCAGCGCGCCTCCGCAGTCCTCCGCGCGGACAAGCCCTGGCGCGGCCACCTGCTCTTCCTGCGCCGTGACCTTGTCGAGGCCTTCGCTGGTGATCGCCGGATCATGCAGGTGGCGTGGGGCGAGCGCGAGGTGGCCGCCGACTGGAGCTCTGTTCCTTCCTGGATTAGCGCGGTGCACCGCAGCTACGCGCATGTATGGCGCCACATCCGAATGCTTGGGGCAGGTCAGCGCAGTGCGGGGAACTAACGGGTCATGCTGCAGCGGGCGCCGTACCAGTTCGACGGCTGCTGGCGCCGACGCACTAATCAGCGCTCCCGACATGCAGGCGTTCCGCGTACCGCGGACGGAGGAGTCAGCGACTCATCAGGTCGAGCGGCTGACGAGGGGGAGGTGCTGCCCAGCCTCTGACAAGCGATCCCGACGAGCCGGTGCCCGCTCGTCAGAAGCTCTGGGGAGAGCGGTCCAGTCGGAAGGTCCGGCGTTTGTCCGATTTCCTGCTCCCAGGGCGGGCTCCTAGGAGAGGATCTGTTTGTAGCCACACGAAGGGGCCATCGCGCATGATCGACCATTCAGACCGGACCTGCGGACGGCCGACCCGCTCGGGCAGCCCGTGCAAGATCCGGGTGTCAGGTTCGGATGTGGCATGCGGCACCCACGCCACCGCGCAGGACAAGGCAGTGGCCGAAGCCCATCGCCGTGGCTGGAGCGAAGGCTACCGATCGGGTAGCGAGAGCAGCGCCAGCCTGTCCAAGTCCCGCATCGAACGGCTGGAGCAACGCGTCAAGGATCTCGAGGAACAACTGGATGGCGCGCACCGTGTCTATGAGGTGGGCGGTCATCAGGTCGTCGAGGTCGGCAGGTACACGTACCGATGGCGTGGGAGCCGACCCCTCGCGGTGGGAGATCGCGTGCTGCTGCCTGAGAACTACGTAAGCCGGATGAAGGACGGCCCCGGCCCCACGACAGCCGTGGTGACAAAACTGGGCACCACCTATCGCGGCCCACTGTCCGACATCGTCGGCCGCGCGCCGGCGGCCGAGGGATAGGACGCCTCAGGCCCCGGTCGCCCACCGAGGGGGGACCGGGCCGACGTGGCGCGGTCGGCCCCGCCCGGTCAGGGCACGGCCACCAGCAGGCGGTCGAGAGCAGCGACCGGCGACCTCGGGCTCATCGCTCGACGGGCATCGAGGGACGCCACCCACTGCTCGGTGAGGCCGAGCATGAGGCGCTGGCGCATGCCCGGGGTGACGTGGGCGTAGCGGGCGGAGACCGAGCCGTCGAGGTGGCCCATGCGCTCGTCCATGAGGACCTTCTCGGTGCCGAGGTCCTCCATCACGGTCCGGTGGGCGTGGCGCAGGCCGTGGGGAGTGAGTCCCTTGGCTATGGGCAGCCAGCAGGTGTCGGCGCGGCCCTGGGCGTTGCGGCCTCGGACGGGGATGCCGGGCCAGGGTTCGCCGACGATCGGAACCGGGCGGGCCTCCTGCGGAGCCTTCCTCGGGTACCAACCGTCGGCAGCCGGTCGGAAGAGCCAGGTGGCGAAGCCGTTGCGGCGCCAGTGGGCGGCCGGGTCGCCGGGGGCCGGCCCGTTGCGAATGAACCCAAGCTCGGCAACGGCGAGTTCGACGCGGACGCGGGTCTCCTCACGGACTCGGTCCGGGTGGTTGAGGACGTTCGAAACCGTGCCCGTGGAGACCCCGGCGTGACGAGCGACGTCGACGAGCTTCGCACCGTGGTGGCCGCCTGTGCGGGCGGTGCCGAGCCCGCGGTAGACGTAGGTCCTGCCGTGGCAAGAGCAGGGCTGCGGCTTCGTGCGGGCGATGTGGTCGGCGACCAGGGCGGACAGCCCGTCCGGCGTGTCGATGGTCCGGTAGCTGTCGTCCTTCGGTGGGCAGCGCACGAACTCGCCGGTGTCCAGCTCGTACAACTGCCACTCGACGCGCACGGAGCCGCGGCGGACGAACTCCGTCTCCAGTCCGACGATCTCGCCCCAGCGCATGCCGGTGTACCCCTTGTGCACCACGGCGACGAACTCGTCGTCACGGCCGGAGAGCAGGGCAGCCCGCTCAGCGGTCAGCAAGATGCCGAGGGCATCGGTGATGACCTTCTCCGGTCCTCGGTCCCGCGAGCGGCCGGCGCGCTTACCTCGGCCGCGGCGCCTGGCCGCCGGGTTGGCCGTGATCAGGCCCTCGTCGATCGCGTCCTCGAAGATCAGGTGGAGGGTCGAGCGCCAGGTCTTGACGCTGGAGGCGGCGTACGTGGCCTTCTCGCTCTTCTCCCAGGCGTCTACGTCCCTGCGCAGGATTGCGGCGAGTGCCTTGTCCTCGAAGACGGGGAGCAGGTGCTCCTCGATGTGGCGGCGGTAGTTCTGCATGGTGGAGGCGGCCAGATCCTGGTCGTCGTACCAGCGGCTGGCGTACTCGCCGAACGTCTCCTGTCCGAGCGACGGGTCGCGCCAGCTGCCACGCCGGACCTTGGCCTCTTCCTCGTCAGCTGCCTGCTTCGCCTCCCGCTTGGTGGCGAACTTGATCACAGTGCCGCTCGGGTCGGCAACCGTGCCGTACTTACCGTCCTCGATCTTGTAGCGGCCCCGCCAGTAGCCGACGCGCCTTTCGCCGTACCCCACGGTTCTCCTCTCGCTGTGATGGCTGTGTCGTGTGAGTCCCGGAGCGGCTACGCGGCGGTGTCGTACTGGGACTTGAGCGCGCGCCGCGGGGGCCGGGCCCTCAATCGCGTGGCGGGCACGGTCGGGTCGGGCTTCCGCGGTGCCACGGCGGCCTTCGGTTGCGGGGCCGGATCAGCGGGGCGCCGTGAGGTGGCACGGGCGGGGCGCTCCTCGTGGAGCCGGACGATGTCGGCGAGGTGGTCTGCGGTGAAGCGGTACGAGCCGCCGACGTACGTGAACGGTATGAGGCGGCGGCGGGCCCGGTCCTTGACCCACCAGGCCGAGCAGCCGAGAGCGGCAGCGATCTCCTCGGGGCGGAACAGGCGGGGCAGAGCGGGCAGGCTGGCCTCTTGGGGCAAAGGTGGTCCTTCTCTGATGTGTGACGGGATGGGGGCGGTCGCATCGGCGGCGAAGCTTCGGTGTGAACGTCGCCGACTACCTGCGGCATGGGGGTGCGCAGGCGCGGGTCGCTACGGGGTGCCGTGGAGCAGGGCGAGGGGGGAGACGCCGAGGGCAGCGGCGATGGCGACGAGGTCGTCGACGTCGCAACGGCGCCGGCGGCGTTCGATGCGGGAGATGGTCGTGACGGTCGTGGGGTGACCCAGCGCGGTGGCGCGGGCTGCCAGCTGGCGCTGGGCGACGCCGCGGGCGGTGCGGGCTCGCTCGATGGCGCGGGCAGCCCGCTTTCCGGCCGGACCGATTTCCAGAGGCGTTGGAGGCATGGATATTTTGTAACTCCGGATCCCCGGTTTCGGTAACCGGGGATCTGCTGCTATATTCCCCTGCTTTGTTGTCAGGTTCCCTACCCTGCCGCAGAAAATCGCGAAACATAGCACGGGTTTCCCGGTTGACCAAATAACGGATCGTCAGGCCGGTCGCTTGGTGGACGCGGGAGTGGGGCACGCCTCTGGCCTGCCCAGGGTGTCTGGCAGGTGGCACCGGAGAGCATGCCAGCAGTGCACACCGTCGAAGCGTTACGGCTTGCCCCAATTCATCCCTGAGATTTCCTACACTATTTCGTCAACCGGGGATTCGGGTCTACCGTTTTTATGCGGACGCAAGGACGTGTTCGCCGCGGGCTGTTTACCTTCGCGGCGGAATGCTGGACTTGCGCGAACGGATGTGGCTGTCTTGTCCATGCGCCCCGAACGCTGAATCCGGGGCACGGCAAGACCGGCATGTCGAGCCCGGGGCTGAGCAGCGCGCGCCTCGTGCCGCAGCCTCACCGTCACCCGCACACTCCCCCTCCCCTCACCCCGAAGCGGGCTGCCCCCTGCCCGCCCTCACCAAGGAGCCGCCACCCGATGAGTCACGACGCCCGCGCATGGGTGTGGGACCACAGCCGCAGCAAGGGCACCGCCCGCCTGATCCTCGTCCTGATCGCCGATCGGTGCGTCGATGACCGCTGCATCGCGTACGCCTCGGTCACCGCCCTCATGAAGCGGGCCAACGCCTCCCGCAGCGCCGTCCGGGCCGCCCTCGACAAGCTGATCGACAGCGGCGAGCTGGTGTGGCTCGACGACCGCCAGGGCCCTCGCGGCGAGAGGTACTACCACCTCCCCGACGCGGCCCGGTTCCTCGCCAAGCAGGCCCTGGAGGGGGAGCGGATTCCGACCCCCGCAGGGTCGGAATCCGACCCTGCGAAGCCGCTTGAAGGGGGACCGGAATCCGGCCCGGGGGAGCGGAATCCGACCCGGGAGGGGGCCAGAATCCGACCCCCAGAACAGTAGTGAACCAAAGGTGAACGGTAGTAAGAGCAGCAGCAACTCTGCACTCATCCCCGCTACCCAGTGGCACATCGACGACGCCACCCAAGCGTGGCTGCGGCAACAAGGCCACCTCGACAGACTCGGCGAGCACGCCCTACGAGCCGCCGACGAGAAGTGGCGTACCTACCGGGCCGTCTGGGCACCACGCACCGCCGCAGCCTGGTCCGCCGACTGGCGCGAGTGGATCACCCGCGAACGCACCCCTGCTGCTGGCCGCCCGTACCTCCGCTCCCTGCCCGGCGGCGGCGCCTCCACCGCTCCTGCGGCGGGAAAGACCCGCGCCGAACAGCACGCCACCGCCCTGCTCAACGCCCTCACCGAACTCGAAGCCCGCAACACCCCCACCGGAACGGAGTGACCACCCTGGACCGCCGCGAAATCGCCGCCCTGCTCGCCTACATCGGGTGCCTCGACCCCCGCACCGCCCATACGGACACCGGCACTGCCCTTGACCGGATCGCGCAGTGGCACGAACTCCTGCATGACGTGCCCGCCACGACCGCCCACGGCTGGGACGCCCGCGAAGCGGTACGGGCCCATATCGTCGCCTCGCCCTATCCGGTCCTGCCTGTGGACGTCGCCCGCAAATGGGGCGCCTACCGCCGCGACCGCCTGGAGCGGCACACCGACCCCACCCCGGCCGCCGACCCGGACGACCCGGCCGCCTGGCGGTCCGAACTGCTCGGCACCCGGCACGCCGTCGCCGTCGGCCAGGCAGCGCCGTCCACCCTTCGCCAGCTCACCGCCGGCCCGCACCCCGATCTCGAGGCCCGCCTGCGCTCCGTCGGATCCGTGATCCCTCCGGCGGCACGCGCGCAGCTCGCCCGGTACCGGCCCGCCCGCGCCGCCCGCGAAGCCGCCACCGCCGCAGGACAGCCCGACGCCCTCAGCGTCCCGTGCCCCTGGTGCCACGCCCACGAAGGCGTGCCCTGCCGCAACCGACGCACCGGCCTCGACGGCGGCGCACGGAGCAACGCCCCACGCGCCATCCCCCACCCATCCCGCGTCGACCTCGCCGCCGCATCCCACACCCGGCAAGTGGCTGTACCGCGCCCTGTCACCGTGCCGGGCGGTGCCAGCGCCCGCCGTACGGGCCCCGCTCGCTGAACCACTTCTCCACACCTACGGTTCCGCCCGCCGCCTCCGCTCCGCCCGTGCTACCCGCCGCGCCCCTGGCCTCGTAGCTCCGGCCCCCGCAGGCGGCACCCACCCACCTCACCGCCTTCACCACACCGCCCGCCCTCGCCCACACAGCGCGGCGGGTCTCTGGAGACCTCTGCATGACACCACTCGCCCTGCCCGCACTCGGGCAATGGAACGCCACTTCCCTCACCCTCACCGCCTTCGCGCTGGCCTGCTCCGTGCTGCTGATCATGTGGCTGGTCAAGCAGCGCACCCGCCGGACCAGCGGCAGCCGCAAGCCCGGATCGCCCGCGGTCATCGTGGCCGCGCTGGCCGCGGTCGGCTGCACCGCCTACAGCGCCGACACCAGCTGGCGGTTCGCGGCCCACTACCTGGACATGGGCGGCACAGCCGAACGCGCCGCCATGTTCGCCGCCGCGGAGTTCGCCCTGTTCGCCACGGCGCTGCTGGCGCGGCAGAACCTCCACGGCCCCAAGCAGGCACCGGGCTTGCCGGGCACCCTGACCTGGGTGATCACCACTGTGCAGGTGATCCCCGCGTACGCCGAGTCCGGCCTGGTCGGCGGCACGGTGCGAGCCTTCGTGGGCCCGGTTCTGGCCGCGGCGCTCTGGCACGAGGCCATGGGCATCGAACTGCGTCTCCGTAAGCCGGAAGCCGCGTCCCACAGCATCCTCGCAAAGATCGGCTGTGAGATACGCGAACGCCTCCTCTCCCGCCTCGGCATCGCCGTACGCGACCGGGACGCTGCACAGATCACCCGCGACCGCGCCACCCTCAAGGCCGTCGCCCTGGCCACCCGCCTCGCCGAACTCACCCCGGCCAAGCGCAACCGGTGGCGAGGCCGGCGCATCGCACGACGGCTGTCGCAGGCCGTCGCACAAGCCGCAGTGGGCATCGACGACCGCCAGCGCCAAGACCTGCTGCAGCAGCTCGCCGCCCGCCGTCACGCCACAGCGCTGGCGACCGTCGACCTGCCTTCGCCCTGGGCCGAACCCAAGCCGGCCGGGAACACCGAACCTCCCGCCGAGCCGGGGCATTCGCACAACCGGTCGGGCGCAAGCCAGAGCCGAGAAGACGCGGAAGTCCGGGAACACCCTGACCCCGACGTGCGTCCCGAGGGCCCGCCTCCACCATCCGTGCAGCCCCCACTCCCCCTGCACGAAACGGATCCCACCGCAGAAGGCGCGGCGCCGTCCCCGGACGGAGGCGGTCCGACGGCACAACGCTACGGTCGCCCTCCCGGAGCTGACATGGATGAACTGCTGGCCATCTGCCGCCCGGCCGTCGCCCTGCACGGAAGTGTCACCCGCGCCGTCCTGCGGAACGCCGTGCGCGAGGCCGGCCTGCCCATCGCCGAGCACCGCCTCACCGAGCTCAAGGCTCTCCTAGGCGCAGAACAAGACGCCGGCACCGGCGCATCCAGCGGCTGACCGGATATCCGGTCAGCCGCGGAACGCCGGAATGGGGGCCTTACGGACCAGCAGCTCGAGCTGGTCCGTAGCCCTTCCACCCGCTCGGCCACGCCCGCAGCAGCCCCCGCACGCCTCCACTCGAACCACCTGAGTCGAGGCCTCCGTCGGGCTTTCTGCCCACCTCGCCCAATTCACCGCCGCAGCAAGGAGCTTCTTCCATGTGCCTTCAGCCCGCTCTCACCACCTCCCGCGATCCGCATCAGGCGACCTCCACCCCAGCCACCGACCGGGCAGCAAGGTATGGCGTTGGACCGTCCAAGGGCCGGTCCAACGCAGCCTCCGCCCCGGGGGTGGCGGAGGCAGAACCCCGGCGCGAGGGCGCACCGGGGCAGGAGGAGGTGGCCGGTGCGGCCGACGCCGGGCTGCCAGCCGTCGTACGGGCCGCCGACGAGGCCGCGCTGTACCGCATCGCCCGCCGTCGTGCCCGTGACAGCAAGCAGCGCAAGATGCGCGTCGACGTCCGCTACAGCCTCGCCGAGCACACCGCGATCACCGCCGAGGCCCGCCGCCTGAATCTGGCCGGCGCACACCTCGTCGGCGCGATCGTCACGGCCTACCTCGCCGACGACCTCACTCTGCCCGGCCAGAGAACCTCCCACGATGACCTGATCGACGAGCTCGCCGCCCTGCGGTTCCAGGTCTCCGCTATCGGCAAGAACGTCAACCAGATCGCCTTCAAACTGAACTCCGGCGGCCATCCACACCCTGGGGACAGCGCAGTCCTCGCGGAAGCAGAACGGGTCCTCGGCGTAGCGCGTGTCGCCGCCGCATCGATCGATGCGGCGGCTGCCAAGACCGCCACCGCAAAGCGAGCCGCCACATGATTGCGAAGATCGGAACCGGCGCCGACACCCGCGGCGTCCTGAAGTACCTGTACGACACCGTGCGCGCCAAGGATCACGTTGACCCCCACCTC
Source organism: Streptomyces sp. PCS3-D2 (assembly GCF_000612545.2). GTDB lineage: Bacteria > Actinomycetota > Actinomycetes > Streptomycetales > Streptomycetaceae > Streptomyces. Next base: position 3,526,722 of record NZ_CP097800.1, read on the forward strand.
GTGGCGTCCTTCGACGGCTTCGCCCCCGACCCCGGCCGCAACGAGACCGCCACACTCACCCAGCTCGCCACCGTCCTCGACCTGCGCGTCAAGCAGGCTGGTGAAGACGCCCCCGACCAGCACGTGTGGCACTGCTCAGTCAGGGCGGCGCCCGAGGACCGGATCCTGACGGACGACAAGTGGGCGGTGATCGCCCGCCGGGTCCTGAACGCCACTGGCATCGCCCCCGCCGGCGACCCCGACGCCTGCCGGTGGGTCGCCGTCCGCCACGCCGACGACCACATCCACATCGTCGCCACCAAAGTCCGCGGCGACCTCCGCCAACCCCGCAACTGGAACGACTACCCGCGCGCCGACAAGGAGCTCGCCGCCATCGAGAAGGAATACGGGCTCCGCCAAGTCGTACGCGGCGACCGCACCGCAGCCAAGCGCCCCACCCGCGCCGAGCAGGAGAAGGCCCGCCGCACCGGCCACGCCGTCACGCCCCGGGAGAGGCTGCGCACCACCGTCCGCACCTCGGTGGCGGCTGCCACCGACACCGAGGAGTTCTTCACCATCCTCCGTGGGGCGGGCGTGCTGGTGGACATCCAGCGCTTTCCCTCCGGTGACATCCGCGGCTACAAGGTCGCCCTCGACGGAGACACCAATAAGGACGGCGAGCCGGTGTGGTTCTCCGGCTCCGCCCTGGCCCCGGACCTGTCCTACCCCAAGATCAGCGAACGCCTCGCACACGCCGGGCCCGCCGCCACGGATGCTCCCTCCGGCCGTCGGCGTGCGGCCTGGCAGCAGCTCACCGACGCGGCCACCCGTATCCCCGACATTCTCGACCAAGCCGACGACGCCGCCGCGCAGGCACACATCGCCGTCCTCGCCGAGACCCTCGACGCACTCCCCCTCATCGCCCCCACCGACTACAAGCCCCAGCTGGCCCAGGCGTCCGCAGCCTTCGAGCGGGCCAGCCGCTCCCGGATCCACACCCGCCACCAGCAGGCCGAGTCCACACGCCGAGCGATCAAGGCGATCGTTCGTGAACCCGCACCGAAGGACGGGGCCCTCCTCGTGTTCCTCCTCGACGCCCTCCTCCTGGCCGTCATCGCAGCACAGCACTGGCACCGCACCCGCCACCACGACCAGCAAGCCGAAGCCGCCCGCCAGACAGCCGAGCACCTGCGCGCCGCCTACCAGGCCCAGCCCCTGACCGCTATCCACGAGCGCGGCCTCCGCCTCGCCGTCTCGGTTGCTCAGCAGCAGGCCGTCATCGTTCGCCAAGCACTACCGGACCTGGCCGGGCAGATCGTCGCCGAGCCCGGCTGGCCGGCCCTCGCCGCCACCCTCGCTGACGCACAGACCGCAGGCCTCGACCCCACGCCCCTCCTCGCCCAAGCCGCCCGCCACCGCGAACTCGACACCGCCACCTCGATCAGCGGCGTCCTTACATGGCGGCTGCACCGCCTGATCGGCATGGCAGGTGAAGGGCCTACTCGCCCCGACTCCGCAAGCACCGTCCGCCCGGGCTCGAGCACAGCCGTCCTTGGTGACTCCCGACGGCCGGGATCCCGACGAAGCGGCCGGTAGCCGGAAACCCACCAGCATTGCCGACCGGCACGTTCCTCAAGGGAACACCGTCGGTGTTCCCTTGAGGAACGCCCGACTCGTTCCCTGAGGGAACGGGGCTCATCCAGTTCAGTTTCTGAACGGCGGTCGTGTTCAGTCGCTGAACGGTCTCTCTGTTCAGTAACTGAACTGAGCGACCAGGACTGTTCACTCGGTGAACAGCTGGCCCGTTCACCGAGTGAACGGCCACCCAGTTCACTGAGTGAACAAGTTGGTTGATCGCCTGCTGCGGTCAGCTGCCGGGCTTGCGCAGGTGGGCGAGGACGTCTGCGACCGACAGGTCGTACCGGTCCTTGTCCCGCTCCCAGCGCGACATGACAGTCACCGCGGCCTCGGCCATGTCCGGCGGCAGGTCGGCCGCGCGGAGCGTGTCGGCGATGTCCTCCATCTCCGGAGCCCAGCGCCAGGCGCGTGCGGCCACGCTGGGCAGGTATCCGGGATCGGAGAGGATGTTGGACGCCATCGTCTGCGCCTCGGCCGTGAGCTCGTCTCCGACGCCGTGGGCGTCGGCCAGCGCGTGGGCCACGCCCGCGAGGGTCCGGGCGGCCTTCTGGTAGCTGGCGAACGCCATCTTCAACGCGGAGGCGGAGCCGATGCCGCCGCTCGCGCGGCGAACGTGCAACGCGGTGTCCTTGAACAGGGGTTCCACCATGTCCGCGGCCTGGGCTTCGCCGGCGAGGTAGAGACGGGCAGCCCGCCGGCCGCCGGGCGGCGGGCCGAAGATCGCTCCGTCGAGGACCGTGGCGCCCGGCCTGATCTCTTCCGCGATGCGCCGCACGCGCTGGGGGTTGATCGCGTTGGCGTCGACGTACACCCCTGTGAAGGCGTGGCCGGCGACCGTGGTCGCCACGTCTTCGGCGGCCTGGGGCGGACAGATCGACAGGACGACCTCGCTACGGGCCAGTGCCTCGTCGAGCGAGTCACACGCGGTGGCTCCGGCGTCCTCCGCGCGTCGGCGGGTGGCCTCGCTCCGGCCCTCCGGTACCCACAGCACCTCGTGTCCCGCAGCCGCGGCCTGGGCGGCGACGGCGGATCCCATGGCGCCGGGGTGCAAGACGGTCACGGTGGTCACGGGTGGCCTCCTGGCGGGAGTTCGGCGATGGTGCGTTCCTGATGGGCAATGATCGACTCTCGCAGGCCGATCGCGACAGGTGCCCCCGCGCCGGGGTGGAGCGCCAGCTGGCGGGTGAAGTGGCCGATGCGGCGGTCCACGCTCTCGGTGCGACGTCGGGCGCTGGTGACGAGGACCGTGTGGATCTGGGCCGCGGCACCGTCCAGGTCGCCCCGGCCGAGGCGGGCCATGGCCAGGTCCATGCGGGCCAGGGACATCTCGCCGAGCCGCTGCCGCTCCGGTGGGGCGGCCTGGAACATCTCCACCGCCTCGTCGGCGCGGGCCTCGGCGTCGGCCAGGTGCTGGGCCCCGGCCAGCCAGAGGTGGGTGCTGCTGGCGTAGAAGAGCTGCTTCTCGACGGGGAAGGCCATCATGCCGCCCGGTAGCTCGTCCCCTTCGGCGAGGCGCTCGCGCAGGTGGTCGGCGGCACCAAGGGCGGCGAGGGCATCGCCGGGCCGGTTCAGCTGACCGTAGGCGCGTGCCTTGATGCTCTCCAGCCTGATCTGCGCGGTACCCGACTCTGGCGTGAAGGCCGAGCCTGACTCGGCGAGGCGTACGGCGTCGGCCGGGCGCCCGTCCCAGTACGAGATCAGCGCTTGGAGTCCGCGTACCCAGGAGCGGAGGCCGTTGTGGCCGGCCAGCTCGCCGAAGAGGAAGGCGGTCCGGGCCTGGGTCTCGGCGGCGTCGTAGCGGCCGAGGTCGAAGCTGGCGTTCGCCAGAACGCCGCACAGCACGCCGGCGCCGACGTAAAGGTCGCGGGTGTACTGCGGCGGCTGGCGCCCTTCGAGGAGTTCGAAGGCGCGGTCGCGCAGGGCGCGCACCTCGCGGAACAACGGCCCTACAGGGCGGTTTGGGTACGAATCGACTATCCGGCGGATGTCAGCTTCCAGCTGCTCCAGCGTGTGCGGTCCCACGTTGCTGCTCTCTGCCCTGGCGGCGAACCGCGCCGACTCGTTGGCCGCCGCCGTCACCACGTCCTCAAGGCCGTACTCGAACGGCTCCACTGCAAGGTGTTGCTCTGCCGCGGGATGGCGCGGCGCGGACTCGTGCCCGGACGGCACGGGCCCGAGGAGCCGTGCCGCCGGGATCCCGGGGAACATGAACTCCAGAATCCGGCGGGCGACGGTCTGCGGGGTGCGGACCTCGCCGTGCGCGTACCGGAAGAACTGACGCTTCTCGATCGTTGCGGTCGAGATCGAGGGCGGGCCCTCCAGCTCGGCTAACTGCTTGGCCGCCTGCTCGTACCGTCTCTTGAAGACCTGGTAGTCCTGCCAGCCCCGCTGGTTGATCAGGGTCTGGAAGAGGGTCGGTCCTGTCCGTTCCACAGCGGCTCCCTTGCGCCGGCCTCTGCCTCCGGCGACCACGCTATGCACCAACCGCGACTGTGCGCAGAGGTGTTGTCGAGAAATCTCGCGCAGGCCGCGAATAGACATCCGTTGGGCACGAAAGGGCCACGTTAGACAGCGCTTGGGGCCTCGTTCAGGCCGGTTGGGCGGAGAACACTGCGACTTCGCCCCGGCAGGGCGGTGACCGCACGAGGTCGCAGATTCGCCCCCTGCTCCACAGCCTGGCGCTCAGGAGGCTCGCTCGTGACAGCGCAACACCAGCTCGGCTTTCCCGACATCGGTTCAGCCGCGATCAGCAGCGAGGCGGCATCGCCCACGTCCGCGACCGCCTCCGTCGCCGGGGACGTCGAGGCCGCCCTCAGTCTCGCCGACCACCACCCGGCCGGGCAGGTCGCCGTACAGCTGCGGGAGCGGCTGCGCGGGCACATCCGGACCTTGGCGGTACCCGCCGAGCAGTACGCGGATCTGCTGCCGGAAAGCCGAGAAAAGGACATCGCGGCCAGCACCGTGCGGTTCGCCCTCAAGGTCGCCGGCGGCTGCGGGAGCGATCCCGCCATAGCGCTGCGCCTGCTGGCCAAGTCGGTGGCACACCTCGCGCGCAACACCGACCTCCTGCGGTCCGCCTGAGCCGCTTCCGGTACCGGCCTGCCTGGGGGCACCGGTACCGGGAGCACTTCGTCCGCCCGGCCCGGCGCCGGGCCCCGTCGACCCTCCCCTGGAGGCACCCTCGTGTACGCGATCGGCATGTGCGTCGACGCCCGCTACCTGTTGCCCGCCCTGGTCACCCTTGGGTCCGTCGCCGACCACCTGCCGGCGGCCGACCGCCGCGAGAGCGCGGTACGGGTACTGACCAACGGCCTGTCCCCCGGGCAGGCCGCCGTGATGGAGTCCTTCTCCCGCCGCTGCGGGTTCGGCTCCTTCAACCTGGCCTGGCAGGCCCCGCCGCGCGAGAGCGTCATGGCGGACAGCGCCTACATCTCCGTCGCCACCTACCTGAGGTTCGGGTTCACCACCGGCTTCCTCGACCGGCCGTTCCTGATCTACGTGGACGCCGACGTGCACGTACGCGGCGACATCTCCGCGCCGCTGTCCGGTCTTCCCGAGGATCGGGTCGGGGCGGTGCAGGACGAGTTCAACCCGGCCGTCGGCCAGTGCCCAGCCCTGCCCGGCCTCGCCGAACGGTGGCCACACCTGGTGGGGCGGCCCTACTTCAACGCCGGGATGCTGTGGGCGCCCACCGGGATACTCGCCCCCATGCGGGTCGGGGTCCAGCGGGCCCTGATCGGCGGCCGGAAGTACATCAAGCACAACGACCAGTGCGCCCTGAACCTGTGGCTGCTGTCCTCCGGCGCCGCCCACCCGGTGGAGCCGGTGTTCAACCAGTTCGAGGTGGACCGGTTCCTCGATCGCGGGGACTGGGTCCGGCGGGTCCTTCGCCGCCCAGTCAGCCGCCGCGACGGGCGCGTGGTGCACTTCGTCGGCTCGCAGAAGCCGTGGATGCGCTCGTGCCCCTGTACAGAGGACGTCAGGGTCTACCGGCGGCAGATGCGCCGCACGCTCGCGCACCTGGGCCGGGTGGGTGCCAGGTGACCGGCGGCACGGTTCTGGCGGTGGAGCGGGCCTGTACGGAGCTGGCCGGGTCAGCTCCGGCCGAGACGGTCCGGGTCCGCACCGGGCCGAAGACGGCCGTCTACCGGGTCCGGCTGGCCGACGGCCGTCGCGTGGTGGTGAAGCTGTTCGCGGCTGACGTCTCCCACAGCGCGGCCGACGAGGCCCGGCTCCTGGTCGCCGTGACGGAGGCCGGACGGGTGCGGGTACCGGCCGTGATCAGGCACGGGCCCGTCCCCGGGCTGACCGTCTCCGCTCTGATCACCGCCGACGTCGGGACCAGAACCCTCAGCGACGCCGTGCGGGCCGGGCAGATGCCGCGTCCGGCGGCCCTGCTGCGGCTCGCGCTGCTGATGGCGGCGTTCCACGCCATCGAGCCCCCGGCCGGGGTTCGCCTGGCACCAGGCATCGGCCAGCAGGTCAGTGCCATGGCCGCCCACTGCCCCCGACAGGTCTTCGTCCGGCTCGCGCCCGCGCTGGAGGTCATCGCGGGTGGGGCCCGCCGGGAACGTCTGGTGTGGTGCCACGGAGACCTCCACCTGGAGAACGTGATCCGCGGAGGTGACCGGCACCTCATCGCCGGCGCAGGCGGCGAGCCTCATCTGCCCGAGTACGTCGTGGACTTCGAGGCCGCGACCGTGGAGGTCCCCGAGTACGACCTCGCCCAGACCCTTGTGACATGCGACGCCCTGGAACCGTCCGACCGGATGTTCATGGCCGCCGCCTACGGGCGACCCCTCGACACCCGCCTCCTGGACGCCTACGTGGCCTTCCAGGCCGTACGCGGCTGGACCTACGCCGCCCAACGGGAAGGCCGCGACCGCGAAGCCTGGGCGGCCCGCCTGCACCTTGCCCTGTCCCCGCAACCAGGAAGGACCGTGCTGTGACCGATCCCGATCTGTCGGTGATCATCCCCGCATACAACGAGGCCAAGTACCTGCCCCGCTACCTGCCCACCGTCTTCGCTTCCCTCCGGGCCTGGGTATCCGTCTCAGGCCTCGTCGGAGAGGTGATCGTGGTGGACAACGCCTCCACCGACGACACCGCGACCGTCGCGAAGGAGCTGGGGGCCAAGGTGGTGACGGAGCTGGTCCGCAGCATCGGCCTGGCCCGCAACACCGGAGCCCGCGCGGCCGGGGGGCGAATGCTGTTCTTCGTCGACGCCGACGTGGCCCTGCCTCTGGAGGGCATCACGGCCGCCGTCGCCGCAATGGACGCCGGGGCCGTCGGCGGGGCTATCCCGCCGCTCTACACCCCCGCCCGGTTCGGGGCCCGCCTGCTGTGCGCCTACTGGGACCACCACCGCTCCCGCCACGGCGGCGCCCAGGGCGTCAACCAGTTCTGCACCCGGGACGCCTTCAAGGCCGTGCACGGGTACCGGCCGGACTACTTCATGAGCGAGGACATGGAGTTCTTCGCCCGCCTGACCGCATACGGACGCAGCACGGGCGGGCCGGTCGCAGTCCTCGAAGACCTCCGCGTGCGGCCCTCCACCCGCCGCTACGACGCCTGGTCCACGGCCCGGATGCTCTGGTGGCAGAACCCCGTGGTCGTCCGCATCGGTCTGACCTCGCCCCGCTTCTGGCGCAACTGGTATGCCACCACCGTCCGATGATCGGAGAACCCCAGGTGACTCGCCTTCCCCTGCCGGACGCCGACGGCATCTACACCTTCCCTACCGACCTCCTGACCGCGCACCGGGCCTGGATGGACTCCCTGACCGGGGCGAAGGAGATCACGACGCTGACCGCGCCGCTGACCCTGTCGCCGTACTGGATCGAACCGCGCAGGCCCTCCGGGCGGCCGGTCGTGGTCATCGAGCCCCACCACGACGACTTCGTCCTGTCTGCCTCCGGGACCTTCCTGGCCCGTCCCCGGCCGCTGACCGTGGTCACCGTCTTCACCCGCTCCCGTAGCGTCCACCCCTCCCTCGAGAACACCTACAACAGCGTGGAGACCGTCTCCGAACTCCGCGACCGCGAGGCCGCCCAGTCCCTGTTACCCCTGGGGGCCGCCCGGGTCGGGCTCGGGCACAAGGACGCCGAGAAGCCCTACCGGGCACCCGAGCCCGCCCAGGTGGACCGGATCACCGCCGAGCTCGCGGAGGTGCTCGACGGGATGGAGGACGCCGAGTTGCTCGCCCCAGCCGCCGTCACCCGCCACCCCGACCACCTCGCCGTCCACGAGGCCGCACGCCGCCTGGGCTGCCGGTGGTTCTGGGAGGACGCCGCCTTCTGGTCCACCTACGGCCTGTCCGGGTGCGACCGGCAACTGTTCCAGCAGCGGACCGGCGACGTCTTCGAACCAGAGCTGGAGGACATCACCGCCACCGTCCTGGACAAGGTGACCCTGCTGCACATGCACGGATCCCAGATGCACCCCGCGCGGAAGATGTACCGGCCGATCCGGCACGCCTACACCGTCGCCGCCAACTTGCTGCCCGACCCGGACGGCCGTCCGCGCGGCCAGTTCGCCGAGCGCTACTACCGGCTCGGGGGGTCGTGATGATCCTCGGTCTGGAAGGCCCCTCGTACGGAGGCAAGACCTCCGCCCGGGGGCAGCTGCGCCGGGTGCCGGCGATGCAGGACGCGATGTTCTTCTCCTGCTACGTGAAGTCGTTCGCGCGCCGCGAGGACATCCCCACCCCCTCCACCCGGTCGGCCGCCGAGCAGGTCGAGGCGTTCATGACGTTCATGGAGATCGAGGGCGAGCGCGTACGCGCCGCCCGCCGGCACGGTGGACTGGTGGTCCTGGACCGGACCGTCGACACCCTCCTCGCCCATGCCCACGCCATGGACGAGATCCACGGCTTCGGCGTCCTGCCGGAACTGCGCCAGCGGGTGGAGGAGATGCCGCACCTGCGGCCGGACCACACCCTGTACCTGGACGTGACGCCCGAACTGTTGCACCTGCGGCGCAAGGCCGCCGGGCACCACGAGGTGGAGCCGGAGTACTTCCTCCACGACCCCGGCTTCCTCACACACTTCCGCGACTACTTCTGCAGCCCCGCCCGACGCCCGGCGGCCAAGGAGATAGCCATCGCCTCCGGGGACGGCGACCGGCAGGAGACGGCCGCGGTCGTGCAGGCCCTCTTCACGTACTGGGCGGGTGGCCGGTGACCGCGCCGACGGCGGTGTTCGCATGGCGGCGGACCCCGCCGCCACTGCTGATCGGCGGCGCGGAGGTCTCCCAGCAGCTCCTGGCGGAAGAGTTCGCCCGCGCCGGATGGCGGGTCGTCTACCTCGGCAGCCACGAGGCGCCCTGGAACGGGTCCGCACAGGTCGGACACCTGCGGGCCCATCTCCAAGCCCACGGCATTGAGTGGGAGGAAGCCGGCGAGGAACTCCGTTACCGATGGAACGGCGTCTCATGCCGGGCCGTAACGCAGGACCGACTGGAGAAGACCCTGCGGGAAGTCCTGAGCGAGGTACGACCGGCGTTGGTGGTGACGTCACAGGAAGGGGCGGCCGACATCGCCGCCCTCGCCCGCCGCACGTCCAGGGTGGCCGGATGGCTGCACTCCGTCTCCGCCAACAGCCACGGGGTCCTACACGGCAGGCCACACGTCGCCCTCGCCACGTCGAAGTTCGTCGCCGGACGGGCGCAGACCCCGGCCGGGACACAAACCGTGGTCTTCTACCCGCCCTTCGCCCCCGCGGAAGGTAACCCGTCCCTCCCCACCGGCCTCGCCGGACCCGATCACGCTCCGGGGGGTGTGCTGATGGTCAACCCCATCCCTGCCAAGGGATCGGTCCTCCTTCACCAGCTGATCCACCGGCTCCCCGGCCGCCGGTTCACGCTCGTCGAAGGGTGGTGGGACACCGCCCGGGAGTTCACCGGATACCCGAACGTCCGCTGGGTGCCACGCACCTACGCCATGGGCTCCCTGTACTCCGGAAGCGACCTACTGCTGGTTCCCTCACAGGTCGAGGATGCGTTCCCCAGGGTGATCGTGGAGGCCGGGCTCCACAGCGTCGCCACGGTCGGCTCGTCCCGGGGCGGCATTCCCGAGGCTGTCGGGGAGGGCGGTGTGATCCTCGACCCGGACGATGTGGACGCCTGGGTGAAGGCCATCGAGTCCGCCGACCGGACCAGCCTCGGTGCGAAGGCCCGCACACGGGCGGTGCCACTGGTCCGGCCGTGCCTGCCCGAGCTGGCTGCCGCTGGTCTGATCCCGGCGGCAGCCGCCGGCTAGCGGGCCGCGTAGGCGGCCTGGACTTCGTCGGCGCGGTCGGTCCACCAGTTCAGCAGTGCCTCGTCCGTCAGGAACATCTCGCCGAAGGTGGGGTCCTGGCGGTCGAGGTAGAATTCCAGCTGCCAGAAGTCTGTCAGCCGCTTCCACCACAACCGCTTCACGGCGTCGGCGAGGTCCCCCTCGGACAGATCGATCACGGACCGGTAGCCGGCGCAGAAGGCGGCGATGCGGTCGAGGTCGAAGAGGCCACCCACCCCGAACTGCACCTGCGCGGTCCGCGCGACCTCCTCCCCGTACGGGCGGACACCCAGCCGGTCCCAGTCCAGGACCGCCACCACCTGGCCGCCCTGACACAGCAGGTTGCGGTACTGAAAGTCACCGTGCGTCCACCCGTACGGCCCAGCCGGCGTCTCGCCCTCCGGCCGGACATCGGCGTACCGCACGAGGAGGCCACGCCGTTGGTGGAGAGCCTCGATGGCGCCTTTGTCGAAGTCAGTCACCGGATCGGCCGGGAGGCGGCCCAGGAGAGCGGCGGCTGCCCGGTCGGCCTCGTCCACGCCGCGGACCTTCGTAGCCGGTACCTGTTTCGGAACCGGGCCGGGGCCGTACCGGCGCAAGCCCTCGTGGAGGCGTGCCAGGAGAGCACCGAGATCGCGAACCTGGTCGAGGGTAAGGTCGGTCCCCTGAACGTGCTCGCCGCCCATCCAAGGCAGGACGCAATAGCCGCGACCATCGATCTCCGCCACCAGATCGCCCTCATCGGAGGGCAGCGGTGCTGGAACCGGGATCCCCTCGCGGGCCAGGTCCGCCAGGACCGCTAGGTTCCTGCGAACCTTGGGCAGGGGGACGTCGGTGATCTCCTTCACCGCATACGTTCCGGCGGTTGTCTCCAACCGCCAGTTCCGGTTCATCAGGCCGTGGGCGAGGAACTGCCGGGAGCGCACCTCGCCCAGCCCAAAGGCCCGGGACAAGGTCGGCAGAGCCGCCAGAAGATCGTTTTCTCGGGTCGTATCCGTCACCCCCAGCACGGTACGCCGACGCCGGCCCACCCCCATCTGAATTCGTCATCCGCGCCCCATCCAAGAGCAGGTCACCTCTCCCTGGGAAGCTTCGCCCAGCAAGGCCATGCAGGATCGGCAGATCGAAGAAGCCCCGGCTTTCGGCAGAGGCCCGGTGAAGCAGAGGCCCGGTGAAACAGAGGCGCCAGATCCCCAGAAGTCACCCTCTGCAATCACTGAACCCGAATGGAGACGCCATCTCCGATCACATGAGTGATGGAGAATCACCGCTTCGACGCGCGCCTCATGCGATGGGGCGGGGTGCCTCAGAACCCCACACCTCTTGATCAACAGCCGGTTTTGCGCCTCTTTTGCGAAGATCAGACACCCAGTCGGCGCGGCTGATTTTCAAGATCCGCCACTGGAAGGCCGCCCCGTGCCCTGCAGATCCCTAGATCAAAACACTCCCGATAACACCTACGCCACTGTCAAACCTTGGCGAAATTCGCGCGTGGCGTGCATTGCTGTTTCTGGATGGCGCAAGCACTTTCGATTGCCGCGTTCGGTCGAGTTCTCCACTCTGTGCTGACGAAACCGTCACGGATCTTCATGGGGGAGTCACTCGTGAGCGATGCGCTCGATGTTGTGCAGGTGGCCACGGGCGGGGCTGCCGTCTTCGTGGCAGAAATGGCGAAGAGCGGCTGGGATGCGTTCCGCCGGGCAGTCGTCCATTTCTTCCGTCTCGGCGGCGAGGAGAACGCGGAGGAGGAGCTCCGTCTGGTCGACGCCGCGCGGGTGCGCCTGCTGGAGAGCCCGGACGGAGAGCGGGACACGGTGATGCAGGCGCTGCAACAGCAGCTGCTGATCCAGCTCGCCGCGTTCCTGCAGAAACACCCGGATGGCGCTGTGGAGCTCCAGGCCCTGGTCGACCGGTCGGAGGAGTCCGGCAGCAAGGTCGGCGCGCAGGTGAACGTGCATCACAACACCGGCAGCCAGGTGCTCCTCGCGGGCCACGATGTCAACGCCGGCGACTTCACGTACCGGGCACCGGAGAACGAGAAGTGAGCGACCAGACCGGCTACGGCCCGGTTCCGCCGCCAGTACCTCCTTCCCCTCCCGCCGCCGCCGTGGTCCCTGCAGGGTTCGCGGGCCGGAGCCTGGAGGTTCGCGACAACGACCGATCGCAGATCATCATTGCGGGTCGCGACGTGAACATGACGGGGAAGCAGCCGCTGTCTGCGGCGGACATCCCCGAGTCCGAGCTCGACGTGGTACGCCGAGCATGGGTGGATGTCAGCTCCGACGGGGGTGCCGTGACGACTGCGGCCGATGCCGTCCGTCTGCTTGTCGCCGACGATCAGGGGCTCGCGGTGCTTGCCGGGCCGACTGGTTACGGCAAGCGCACAGCCGGGATCCGAGCCTTATGGGAGCTATCGCAGGCCGAGTCGGCTCGTGGCGAGAAACCGTTGGGCCTTTCGGAGATCAAGCCGGACTGGGACGACCCCGAGTCCCCGGACATCTCGTCACTGCCGGAGCGGCCGGGCACCGGGTACCTGCTGGACATCGCGGCGGAGATGAGCGGCTGGGAGCAGCCCAGTCAGATCGCTCAATCGTTGGTGACTCATGCCGAGAAGCTGCGGCGCATCGGTTCGTACCTGGTAGTGGTCGCCGACGAGCACGGGTGGCCGGAGGAGCTGTCCGGGGCGCTGGGCCGAGTCGTGGTCAGGACCAAGGCGAGGCCATCCGCCCGCCGGGTGGCCAGAAGGCACCTTGAAGACCTGTACGGAAAACCGGAGCGAGTCCGGTGGATCAACCCCGCGCCCAGCCCTACCGGTCAGGGAGACGCCGGCGAGGCCTCGCATCTGCTGACCAAGGAGTCCAGTCCCAGCGACGCCGCGCGGCTGGCTGCCTTGCTGGCCCATGCCGAGGACTCGGACGAGGGACTCAAATCAGCGCTAGCCGCCTTCCAGCAGTGGCGCACGGACGTCACCAGGGTCTTCAAGGAGACCGAGGGCAAGGCCGGCGACCGGGCACTGCTGATCGCCGCGCTTTTCCTGAGCGGCGACACGGCGCTCGAGATCCAGGAAGCGAGCCAGTATCTACTGGGCAAGCCCCCGGAGACCGATGTCGAGGTCATCCTGACCGGTCCCGACCTGACGACCCGGCTCCGCAGCGTGGGCGCGAAGGTCACCGGCCGCCACGCCACCGTCGACCACAAACCCGGATACGCCCAGGCCGTTCTGAACCATCTGTGGCGCCAGCGCCCCGACATCCATCTGCCCCTGCTGAAGTGGCTCGATCACATCACCGCTCCTGAGCAACCCGGTGCCGCCCGTCTCCCGGCCATCAGCGACCTTCTGGTCGAACTGGCCATCACGGAGAACGACATCAAGGTCATCGAGCAGATCCGTACCTGGATCGACAACGGGGCCGACACCGACGAGCATCGCCGGCTGATTGCCGGAGTCTTCACCAAGGCCGCCGACGCCGAAGCCCTGGGCCCCAAAGTGCGCGCCAAACTCCTGGACTGGTCCCACGGGACAACGGAATCCGTGGCGACGGTGATCGCGCTGGTCTGCAAGAGCGAATTCGCCGACCAATACCCTCAGCAGACACTGGTCCGCCTGCGCCACATCCTCGACCGCCCAGAGCGGGACAACGCCGTCCAAACAGCCGAGGAGGCGCTGCGCGCCATCGCGTCCCACGCGGGACAACTCCCACGGGTCTGGAAGACGGTCATCAAATGGGCCACCGAGAGCCGTTACCTCGCCGGCTACCGCGGCTTCCTCAGCCTGCTCGATCCGCAGGAAGATCCGTACGTCCTTCAGGTGATGCTGGAGGCGGCCGACCAGAACCCGGAGGTCAAGGCTGCTCTCTTGCGCGGCTGGAGGTCGGTCCTGGCCGACACCCGCGTCACGACCCAGTCCCGTGACCTGATGATCGCGTGGGCGCATGCCCTTGCCGACGACCTGGTTCCGAGCGACCTCACTGTCGACATCCTCCGCCAGGTCACCAGGGAGCACATCTACACCAGCCCGGTGGCTGCCTTCGTCTTCGGCGAGGCGGGCGTGCAGTACGACGAGCCCGTCATCGCCCTGCGCAGGCAGCTGCAGTTGCCGATGCTCGCGGACACTTCTCCCTCCAGTCCCGAGCCCGCGGAGTCCTGACCTGTGATCACCACCCGATGGTCGCGCCGCCGTACTCGTCGAGCGCTGCGGCGCGGCCTCACCCGGTTCGAGGTCCGCCTCTCCAGCAACGTACCTGGCATCGCCTTCACGGCCCGGATCACCGCCACCGTCCACACCGGGCCGCCGTACCCGCAGAGCCCGGACGAGATGGCGGGAGCCATACGGGCGACCCTGCGCAAGGCGGCGGCTGACGTGGCGCACGAGTGCGACCCTGCCGACCTCGGATCCGCCCGCGACGCCTGCGGAAGTCACCTCGCCCGCCGACGCACCCTCCCCACCGAACCACCCGTCGAGTACACGGCCAAGGTCGCTCTCGATCTGTCCCCCGACGATCAAGCTGCCGTGGCGTCCCTACTCACCGCCCAGCGCCGCCAGGCCGTAACCGACGCCCTGCGTCGCCAGCGGACCCATGCCATGGCCAAGGAACTCACCGAGCCCGCCGCGGTACTCGTGCGGTGGATCGAGCAGCAGCCCGATGGCTGGAGCAGCCCTCCGGAGCGCAAGGTCATCGACGAGATCGCGGCCGCCTTCACCCAGTACCGCCCCGACCATGAGCGCGCCATCGAGTATGCGGCCCTGGAGGTCATCAGAGAATTCCTGGACAGCTTCCAGGACCCTCCCCAAAGACGGGCGATCTACGAGGTGCTCGCCGCCGGCATGCGCCACGCCAAACGTCCCGACCACGCCGCCAGGACAGAAGCCCTCATCGGCGGCCATCCGTTATCGACCGATCCGGCGAGCGGCACATGAGCGCCCCGTATCGTCCGACAGGGTGGGAGAGCGGGTTCCGCTGGTGAGGACGATCCTCTGGCGTTGGCTGCTCTCCCCTCGTACCAGCTGGCGCGCCCGCCGTCTGGCCCGAGCCAGCTACGGCAACACCTCCTTCGACGCCGCGTGGCGGCACACCCGCGTCCGCACCCACCCCGACGAACTGCCCTACCAACAGCGTGGGCACTTGCCCGACCGAGACCCGAGCGAATGACCGGCCCTTCGGTGTTCTCGGTCCCGTGCGAGCGTGACTTCATCGCACGGATCGACGGCACCCACCAGCTCCTCAGGGCGGCCATGCACAAGCAACGCGACGGGCAGCGCAAGTAAACCTCGCGAGCACTCCCGGGCTGGGAGAAATCTGGGAGAAGAACTTCTCCCAGAGACCCCGCGAGACCGCCACAGACCCACCCACCCCAACGCCCTGACCTGCGCAAATGCCATTCACGCTGATGAGGATCTTGGTTGGACGTTCTTCGGGACGAAGAGGTCGTGGGTTCAAATCCCGCCACCCCGACTTCGTAAGACCAGGTCAAGGGCCTGATCCGCATCGCGGATCGGGCCCTTCCTGCGTTCCCGGGGCCCGTCAGTAGGGGCGGGGTGACATGATGTGGGGCTCTGTGGCCGGGGCCTCGAAGACGCAGCGGGGGATGCCCGGGCCGGGGGTGGCACGGACGGAGACCTTCGTCGGGGGGTCCGTCGGCAGCTCGACGCGGACGGTCACGGGGTGGTCGTGGTGGGTCGTCGCATGGCCCGTCTCCTTGCCGTCGACCAGGACCTCGACGACCGCGGTGCGGCCGGTCTGGACCGTGGCGCTGACCGAGTGGCCTGCGTGGTCGATGTGGAAGTGATGCCGCCGCCTCATGGGACCGCCTCCCGCCGCTGCCCCCACCGTTCCAGCGTAGCCAACACCCGCTACGCGCTCTCGTGGAGCGCTGCCAGTTCGGTGCGGGCCAGCGACGGGACGTCAGGGGAGGGGGCCGCCGCGGCCAGGGCGTCGAGGTGGTCGAGGACCGCCGCGACCGTGGTGAACGGGCCGACCGGGCGGAGCAGCCAGAGGCGGCCCCGGGGGCGGGGCGGGAGCCCGAGCGCGGCGAGGGCCTCGTCGGTCTCCCGGTCCAGGTCGCGCAGGTCGGGTTCGGGGAGCGGGGCGCACTCCACGCCGGTGATGTGGCCGTGACCGTCGAGTGCGGTGTCCACGGCCCAGTGGGTGGAACGGTCGGGGATCCAGGTGCGGGCCGCGGGGGGCCAGACGTACGGGAGGAAGATCCAGCGCAGGTCCTCGGGGGCCGGCTCCCAGCCGAGTGCCTCCAGCTCCCGCATCTCGGGCAGCCGGTCGGCCTCCAGTTCGCTGCGGCCGCTGCGGCGCTGTGCGAGCGGGTGCGGTGTTCCGTCCTCGTCCCACGACATGCGGGCACGCTATCCGAAGCGGTGGCGGATCCACGTGACCTGCGCGGCGGGCGTCCCCGTCAGGCGTCCAGGGGGTTGGCCGCGATACGGGTGGCCGCGCCGCCCGCGACGTAGGCGGCGGCCGCGCAGCCGGGCTTGCGCTCCGCCTGGTCCTGGACGAGGGCGGTGAAGGCGGGGCCGAAGCCGGCGCGCGGGTGGGCGGCGAGGAGCTGGGCGGTGAAGGCCGGGGCGAACTCGGCGAGGCGCAGGCCGGAGACGTCGGCGCTGGTGCCCACCTGGAGGAGGTGGCTCTCGGCGTCCTGCGCCGCGCTGACGTCGTCCCGCATGTGCCGGACGATGATCTCCTCGGCGCGGGCCCGGCGGTCCGCCGGCCAGCCCAGGCCCGCCGTCAGCACGCGCGCCACGTGGCCGCCCGCCTCCTCGAAGGGCAGGGTGTGGCTGTCGAACGGCGCGGTCAGGCCCAGGTCGTGCAGGAGGGCCGCCACGTAGAAGAGCTCCCGGTCGTACTCCAGGCCGTGGTCCTGCGCGTACCGCGCGCCGAAGGCGTAGGAGCGCACGCTGTGGTTGAGCAGCGCCGTGTCCGCGTACTCCGAAGCGATCTCCAGGGCGGCACGGGCCGATGTGGTGTCGAGGGTCCACGTCATGGCACGTCAGCGTAGGCGGCGGGTGAAGTCGACGTCCGCCGGGGGCTCCCCGGGCCAGGACAGCCGGGTCGGCACGGTCGGGGTCTCGGCGAGTACGGAGCCGCGCGAGACCACGTAACGGGGCCGCACCTGGCGGCGAATCGCCTCCTCGGGCGTGGGCGCGGGCAGCAGCACGAAGGAGGCGGGGGCTCCGGCGGTGATGCCGTACGCATCGGCGCCGAGGCCGAGCACGCGTGCCGCACGGTCCGTCACCATCGAGAAGGCCACCGGGATGTCGTCGGCGCCGGTGAGCTGGGCGGCGTACAGGCCGACGAGGGCGGTCTGCAGCGGGTTGGCGGTGCCGAGGGCGTTCCAGGGGTCCATCACGTCGTCGTGGCCGAAGGCCACGTTGACCCCGGCCGCCAGCATCTCCCGGACCTGGGTGAGGCCGCGCCGCTTGGGGTAGGCGTCGAAGCGGCCCTGGAGGTTGAGGTTGGCGAAGGGGTTGGCGATCAGGTTGATGCCCGAACGGGACAGCAGCCGCTGGAGTTTGAAGCTGTAGGCGCCGTTGTAGGAGCCCATGGCCGTGGTGTGGGAGGCGGTGGCCCGCTCGCGCAGGCCCGAGCGCAGGGCGAGGGTGGCGAGCACCTCCACGAAGCGGGACTGCTCGTCGTCGATCTCGTCGCAGTGGGCGTCCACCCGCAGGCCGTGTTCCTCGGCCAGTGCGAAGGCGGTGTGCAGCGAGGCGACACCGTCCTCGCGGGTGTCCTCGAAGTGCGGGATCGCGCCGACGACGTCCGCCCCGCGGGAGACGGCCTCGCGCAGCAGTGCCTCGCCGTCCGGGTAGGAGACGATGCCCTCCTGGGGGAAGGCGACGATCTGCAGGTCCATGACGTCCCGCACCCGGTCGCGGACCTCCAGCAGCGCGTCGAGCGCGGTGAGGGACGGGTCGGTGACGTCGCAGTGGGTACGGACGTGCAGGACGCCGTGGGCAGCCTGCCAGCGCAGCACCTCGGTGGCCCGCGCGACCACGTCCTCACGGGTCAGGGTGCGCTTGCGCTCGCTCCAGCAGGCGATGCCCTCCCACAGGGTGCCGGAGGTGTTGGGGCGCGGCTCGCCGGCGGTCAAAGCCGTGTCGAGGTGGATGTGCGGTTCGACGAAGGGTGCGGTGAGCAGGCTGCCGTGCGCCTCGACGAGGACGCCGGTGGCCGGCGGTTCCTTCTGGTCGTCGTGGGGGACCACCCGCGCGATGCGGCCGTCCTCCCCGACCTCGACGTCGGACAGGCCTGGTGTGTGGAGCAGCCGGGCGCCCCGGACGATCATCCGCATGGCGCCAGCGTACGGACGAAGGCGGTCGGCCGCGCGCGTTCAGCCGCGCCTGGCCTGGGCCTTCTGCTGCATGCCGCGGGTCTTCGCCGCCGTGGAGTGCGGGTCCTTGACCGCGGCCTTCGCACGGGCCTCGGCAGCCGTGTTCTTCGCCAGCGCGCGTTCGGAGTCCTGGTGCATGTGGTGGCCGGTGCGGGCCTTCTTGGCCATGATCGTTCCTCCTTGGAGTACGGGTTCCACTGTGCGCCCGTTCGGAGCAGTCGGCACCCCGGGGGGGCGCTGCGGCCACAATGGGCGCATGACCAGCGACAGCGAGATCACCCCCGACATGCCCGACTGGGAGAAGCGGTTCCGCGCACCGCGCGTCGGGCTGCCCGAATGGGCCGAGGACGCCCCGGACCGTTCGCTCTTCGTCTCCAACGCGACCGGCACCTTCGAGATCTACGCCTGGGACCGCGCCACGGGTGCGCAGCGGCAGGCCACCGACCGCCCCAACGGCACCACCGACGGCACCCTCTCCCCCGACGGCGAGTGGATCTGGTGGTTCTCCGACACCGACGGCGACGAGTTCGGAACCTGGGTGCGCCAGCCCTTCGCCGGCGGCCCCGACGAGCCCGCCACTCCGGGCCTCGAACCCTCCTACCCGGCGGGGCTGGCCATCGGGCGCGACGGCACCACGGTCGTCGGGCGCTCCACGGACGAGGACGGCTCGACCGTCCACGTGGTCCGCCCGGACGGCTCGGAGCCCGCGGTGATCTACCGGCACCGGGAGTCCGCGGGCGTGGGCGACCTGTCGCGCGACGGCACCCTGCTGGCCATCGAGCACACCGAGCACGGCGACGCCATGCACTCCGCCCTGCGCGTCCTCACCCTGGACGGGAGCACCGTCGCCGAGCTGGACGACTCCCGCGGCGGGACGGAGGAGCTCGGTCTGGAGGTGCTCGGCTTCGCCCCGGTCGCGGGCGACACCCGGCTGCTCATCGGCCACCAGCGGCGCGGCCGCTGGGAGCCGCTGGTGTGGGACGTGGCCACGGGGGCCGAGCAGGAGCTCGCGATCGACCTGCCGGGCGACGTCAGCGCCGAGTGGTGCCCGGACGGATCCGCGCTGCTGGTCGCGCACAGCTTCGAGGCGCGCACCGAGCTGTGGCGCTACGACCTGGCCGCGGGGGAGCTCGTACGCGTGGACACGCCGCCGGGGACGGTGTCCGGGGCCACCGCGCGGCCCGATGGGACGGTGGAGTACCTGTGGTCCTCGGCCGCCGAGCCGCCGGCGGTGCGGTCCACCGCGGGCGGGGCCGTCCTGGATCCGCCGGGCCTGCGGCCGCCGGGCTCGCTGCCGGTGGAGGACGCCTGGGTGGAGGGTCCGGGCGGCCGGATCCACGCGCTCGTCCAGCGTCCGTCGGGGCACGGCGACGGCCCCTTCCCGACGATCTTCGAGATCCACGGCGGGCCGACCTGGCACGACAGCGACGCCTTCGCCGCGACCCCGGCGGCCTGGCTGGACCACGGCTTCGCGGTGGTCCGGGTCAACTACCGGGGCTCGACGGGATACGGCCGCGAGTGGACCGACGCCCTCAAGCACCGGGTCGGTCTGATCGAGCTGGAGGACATCGGGGCGGTCCGCGCGTGGGCGGTCGCGTCGGGCCTCGCGGACCCGGAGCGGCTCGTCCTGTCGGGCGGCTCCTGGGGTGGCTACCTGACGCTGCTGGGCCTGGGCACGCAGCCGGAGGCCTGGGCCGTGGGCCTGGCCGCCGTGCCGGTCGCGGACTACGTGACGGCCTACCACGACGAGATGGAGGCGCTGAAGGCCCTGGACCGCACCCTCTTCGGCGGTACCCCGCAGGAGGTCCCGGACCGGTACGAGGTCTCCTCCCCGCTGACCTATGTGGACCGGGTGAAGGCCCCGGTCCACATTGCGGCCGGCGTGAACGACCCGCGCTGCCCGATCCGGCAGATCGACACCTACGTGGACCGGCTCGTGGCGCGCGGGGCGGTGCACGAGGTGTACCGGTACGACGCCGGGCACGGCTCGCTGGTCGTGGAGGAGCGGATCAAGCAGGTACGGATGGACCTGGAGTTCGCGCTGAAGCACCTGCCCGCCCGACCCTGAGGACCGGTGGCCGGTGCACCCCCCGTACCGTGGTGGGGTGCACCGGTTTCTCCTGACCCCGCGCTGGTGGGGGATCAACGTCTTCGTCGCGCTCGCGGTCCCCTTCTGCCTGTTCATGGGGTCCTGGCAGCTCGGCCGGTTCGAGGCGCGGGTGGACAGCCACCGGGAAGCGACCGCAGAACGGCCCGTCGACCGGGCGGCCGCGCCCCTGGACTCGCTGCTCCCGGTCGACACGGAGACCTCCGGGCGGATGGCTTCTGCGTCCGGGGAGTACGGCGAGCAGATGCTGGTGCCCGAGCGGCGGCTCGACGGCGCGACCGGTTTCTACGTCCTGACGCTGCTGAAGACCGACTCCGGCAAGGCCCTGCCGGTGGTCCGGGGCTGGCTGCCCGGTGCCGCGGACCCCGCGAAGGCGCCGGCCGCGCCGACGGGCCGGGTCGAGGTGACCGGCGCCCTGCAGGCCTCGGAGAACTCGGGGACGAAGGGGGTCCACGCCCAGGGGGGCCTGCCCGCCGGACAGCTCGGCGTGATCGCCGCGGCCACTCTGGTCAACATCGTCCCGCACGACCTGTACGACGCGTGGCTGACCGTGCAGACCCCGGTGGACGGGATGCTCCCGGTGCCTGCGCAGGCGCCGACCAACACCGGGCTCGACCTCAAGGCCTTCCAGAACCTCGGCTACACGGGCGAGTGGTTCGTCTTCGTCGCCTTCGTGCTCTTCATGTGGTTCCGGCTCTACCGCCGCGAGGTGGAAACCCTGCGCGACGCGGAGGCGGGCCTGCTCGACCCCGCCGACCCCGCCAAGCCCGCCGACCCGGCCGACCCGGCCGACCCGCCTGCGCAGGATCAGTCGTCGACCGGGATCGCACCCGTCCGGTAGACCGTGCCGCCGCAGGCGTCGGGGATCGACGTCCGCGTCGTCGGCGCGGCGCTGGTCCGAGGGGTGTGGGACACCTCGACGACGCTCGGCGCCTGGGGCGTGCCCGTCTGGGGCTCCGACGCGGCACCGCTGCCCGGGGCGCCCGAGGTGCCCGCCGAACCGGTCTGCGGCGGCTTGCCGCCGCCGTCCGAGCCGTTCGCGGCACAGGGCTCGCCCGGCGGCACCCACGCGAAGCGGACCTCGTAGGACTTGTTCGGCGCGAGCACCACCACCGAAGGCTGCGCCGACGGGTCGGGCAGCAGACCGCTGCCCGGGTCGCCCGCCGCGTGGTCGACCACGGCGACCCCGGAGCCCGGGACCAGCGTCGCCACGGGCGCGGAGGCCGCGGTCACGTTGTCCCGGCCGGTGACGGCGCAGCCCCGGGAGGAGACGTTGGTGACCCGGAAGCCGCCGGCCACCCGGCCGTCGCCCTCCGGGTTGCGCACGTAGCCCACGACGCCCAGTTGCTCGGCGCCGCATCCGGGGACGCCCGGCGAAGCCACCGGCGGCAGCGGGCCGGTGCCCGCCGCCGGGTCCGACGCGGAACCTGCCGGGCCGCCCGGGTCGCCGGTGCCCGCCGGGCCCGATGCCGGTCCTCCTGTCGTGGCACCGCCCTGCGAGGTGTCGGGCTGCCCGGTGGCACCGCCCGCGTCCACGGAGCCGCTGAGGGAGCCGCCGGCCTTCGGGTAGGCGCCGTATCCGTTCTGGTGCGGGTCGGAGGCGCCGCTGTGTTCGTCACCGGAGTGCGCCTCGTGCCCGGCCACGGTCCGGCGGTCCGCGTCCGTGCCCTCGCCGCCCGCGAGGTGCAGCGCGGCCGGGATCGCGGTCCCCGCGATCAGCGCGGCCGCGGCCGCGCCGACGACGGCCCGGCGCCTGCGGGCCCGGCGTCGCGCGGGTACGGCGTGCAGGATCCGCTCCAGCGCGTCCCCGGAGGGCCGGATGCCCTCGACGGCGCCGCGCAGCAGGATCCGCAGCTCGTCCTCGCCGCTCGCGCCGTCCGGCGCGGTGTGGTCGTCCCTCATGACTGCGCAGCCTCCATCGCCACCCGCAGCGCGGCAATGCCCCGCGATCCGTACGCCTTGACCGAGCCGAGCGACACTCCCAGCGTCTCGGCGACCTGGGCTTCCGTCATGTCCGCGAAGTAGCGCAGCACCAGCACCTCGCGCTGGCGGCGCTGGAGTCCCCGCATCGCCTTGATCAGATCGTCCCGTTCCAGTTGGTCGTAGGCGCCCTCTTCGGCGCTCGCCATGTCCGGCATGGGCTTCGACAGCAGCTTGAGGCCGAGGATGCGGCGGCGCAGAGCGGAACGCGAGAGGTTCACGACGGTCTGGCGCAGGTACGCCAGGGTCTTCTCGCGGTCGCGGACCCGGTTGCGCGCCGAGTGCACCCGGATGAACGCCTCCTGCACCACGTCCTCGCAGGAGGCGGTGTCGTCGAGGAGCAGCGCGGCGAGGCCGAGGAGTGAGCGGTAGTGCGCCTGGTAGGTGGCCGTGAGGTGGTCGACGGTGGTGCCGGCCACCACGTCGGCCGCTCCGGCCGCTCCGGCCTCGTCGGCTCTGTCGGCCTCGTCGGCCCTGTCGTGGGCCCCGTCGTGGGCCTTGCCGTTCGCTTCCGCGTCACCGCTGTCGCGCTGTTCGGGCACGAGACCGCCGGGGGTCCGTGCGGGGGCCTGTGGGGTCCCCGTCGGAGGGACGGGAACGATCACGGGAAGACCGCCGCCGGGCGTGAGGACGTCCCGGCGCGACGGGAGGACCCCCGTGCGTGCCGGCAGGACGGCCGATTCGAGCAGTGCCTGTGCCACGCCTGTAGGACACGCGTCCCCCGGTCAGGGTTGTACGCGCGCAGAGGCCTCGGCAGGGAACTCCGTATTGTCCTCATGCGTACCCGCTCTTCCCGATTGCCCCGTCCAGCGAAACGGCAGTCGGGCCATCACCTTGATCAAGGGATCGGCACCGATCCTACAAAGCGAATTACGCACATTCACCTGCGATCAGTTCCGCGATCTGTGTGGCGTTCAGCGCCGCGCCCCGGCGGAGATTGTCGGCGCACACGAAGAACTCCAGCGCGTACGGGTCGTCGAGCGCGGCCCGTACGCGCCCCACCCAGGCCGGATCCGTCCCGGCGGCGTCCACGGGGGTGGGGAACTCCCCCGTCCCGGGATCGTCCACCAGCACCACGCCGGGCGCGGTCTCCAGGATCTCCCGGGCGTGCGCCGCCTTGACCTCGTTCTCGAAGCCGGCCCGCACCGTCAGCGAGTCACCGGTCAGGACCGGCACCCGCACGCAGGTCACCGACACCGGGAGCGCCTCCAGTTGAAGAATCCGGCGGGTCTGCGCGCGTACGGCCAGCTCGTGCGAGGACCAGCCGTCCTCGTTCAGCTCGCCGCACCACGGCACCACGTTCAGGGCCAGGGGAGCCGCGAACGGTCCGGTGTCCTCGCCCACGGCACGGCGCACGTCGCCGGGCTGCTCGCCCAGGGAGGTCCCCGCGACCAGCGACAGCTGGCGGCGCAGCGCCTCGGAGCCGGCCCGGCCGGCCGCGCTCGCGGCCTGGTACGTGGAGACGGCCAGCTCGGTCAGGCCGTACTCGGCGTGCAGCGCCCCCAGCGAAGCGATCATCGCGGCGGTGACGGTGTCCGGGCTGGCGACGATCCCGCGCGGCCTGATGCGTGCCGCGTGGGCGTTGATCTCGGGCACCACGAGCGGTACCTCGGGATCCTCCCGGAAGGCGGCGGACTGGTCGACGACGACCGCGCCGCGCGCGGTGGCGACGGGCGCCCAGCGGGCCGAGACCTCGGCCGGGGTGAGGAAGAGCGCGACATCGCCCGCCCCGAGGCCGTCGAAGGCGTCCTCGGTGAGGGCGAGCACCTCGCACTCCTGTCCTCGGACGGACAGCATGCGGCCGGCCGACCGCCCGGAGGCGATCAGCCGTATGTCGCCCCAGACGTCAGCCCGCTCGGACAGCATCCGGAGCAGGACCGAGCCGACTGCTCCGGTCGCCCCGACGACGGCGAGAGCCGGAGCCGGGGCCGACCGGGCGGCGGTCATCGTCCGGTGCCTCCGTAGACGACGGCCTCGTCGCTGTCGGAGTCGAGGCCGAAGGCCGTGTGCACGGCGCGGACGGCCTCGTTGACGTCGTCCTGGCGGGTCACGACCGAGATGCGGATCTCCGAGGTGGAGATCAGCTCGATGTTGACGCCCGCGTCGGACAGCGCCTGGAAGAACGAGGCGGTGACGCCCGGGTTCGTCTTCATACCGGCCCCGACCAGGGAGATCTTGCCGATCTGGTCGTCATAGCGCAGGGAGTCGAAGCCGATCGCGCTCTTCGCCTTCTCCAGGGCGTCGATGGCCTTGTGGCCCTCGGCCTTGGGAAGCGTGAAGGAGATGTCGGTGAGGCCCGTGGAGGCCGCCGAGACGTTCTGCACGATCATGTCGATGTTGATCTCGGCGTCCGCGATGGCGCGGAAGATCGCCGCGGCCTCACCCGGCTTGTCCGGGACGCCGACGACCGTGATCTTGGCTTCGGAGACGTCGTGAGCGACTCCGGAGATGATGGCGTGCTCCACCTGCTCGTCCCCTTGCGGATTCTCGTTGCTGACCCAGGTGCCCGGCAGTCCCGAGAAGGACGAGCGGACGTGGATCGGGATGTTGTATCGGCGTGCGTACTCGACACAGCGGTGCAGCAGCACCTTGGAACCGGAAGCCGCCAGCTCCAGCATGTCCTCGGAGGAGATCCAGTCGATCTTCCGGGCCTTCTTCACGACGCGGGGGTCGGCGGTGAAGACGCCGTCGACGTCGGTGTAGATCTCGCAGACCTCGGCGTCCAGTGCCGCGGCGAGCGCCACGGCGGTGGTGTCCGAGCCTCCGCGGCCCAGCGTGGTGATGTCCTTGGAGTCCGCGGACACGCCCTGGAAACCGGCGACGATGGCGATGTTGCCCTCGTCCAGCGCGGTGCGGATCCGGCCCGGCGTGACATCGATGATGCGCGCTTTGTTGTGCACCGAGTCGGTGATGACGCCTGCCTGGCTGCCGGTGAACGACTGGGCCTCGTGGCCCAGGTTTTTGATCGCCATGGCCAACAGGGCCATGGAGATCCGCTCTCCCGCGGTCAGCAGCATGTCGAATTCGCGTCCGGCAGGCATCGGCGAAACCTGCTCGGCGAGATCGATCAGCTCGTCCGTCGTGTCGCCCATCGCGGACACCACCACGACCACTTGGTGGCCGTTCTTCTTGGCGTCCACGATCCGCTTGGCGACACGCTTGATGCCCTCGGCATCGGCTACGGAGGAGCCTCCGTACTTCTGCACGACAAGGCCCACGTGCGCTCCTCGGTCAGTCCGTCTCATTGCGGGTGCAGTCTAACGAGCGACCGGGATCCGACCTCCTCGTACCGCATCATGAGACGAAAAGATCACAATCCGGGTTCCGTGCCGGAGGGTCACGTGCGGCCCAGGCCGCCGAGCTCCTCCGCCATGACCTTCCCCGCCTGCTCCGCCAGGTCGTCCTCGGTCAGGTCCTCGTCCGTGTCCAGGCCGTCCAGGGCCGCCAGCGGCTGGTTCAGGCGCACGTGCGAGATCAGGGACTGCAGGGCGCGCAGGGTCGCCGAGGCCGTCGGGCCCCAGTTGGTGAAGTACGAGAACTGCCACCACCACAGCGCCTCGGTGATGCGACCCGCCTGGTGGTGGATGAGGCCGTGGCGCAGGTCGGCGACCACGTCGGCCAGGTCGTCGGAGATCCGGTGGGCCACCGGGGCCTTGCGCGGCTCGTACGGGTCGAAGACCTCGGAGTAGACGTCGACCGGCTCCAGCATGATCGCAAACCGCTCGCGCAGGTCGTCGACGTCCGGTTCCGGGCCGAGATCGGGCTCGTAGCGCTCTTCGGGCAGCACGTCCTGGTACGCGCCCAGTCGCCCGCCCGCCAGCAGCAGCTGGGACACCTCCAGGAGGAGGAAGGGCACCGCACTGTCCGGATCCTCGCCCTTGGCGACCTCGGTGACCGCGACGATGAACGACTCGATCTGGTCCGCGATCGAGGCGGCGAAGTCGTCCGGATCCTGGCCGAGAGCGTGCAGCGTTGCGTCAGACATCGAGAAGTCGCCTTCCTTCAAAGGCCCGCCCCAGCGTGACCTCGTCCGCGTACTCCAGATCTCCCCCGACGGGGAGCCCGCTGGCCAGGCGGGTGACCTTCAGGCCCATGGGCTTGATCATGCGGGCGAGGTAGGTGGCGGTCGCCTCGCCCTCCAGGTTGGGGTCGGTGGCGAGGATCAGCTCGGTCACCTCACCGTCCGCCAGCCGCGCCAGCAGCTCGCGGATGCGCAGGTCGTCCGGGCCGACGCCCTCGATCGGGCTGATCGCGCCGCCGAGGACGTGGTACTTGCCCCGGAACTCACGCGTCCGCTCGATCGCGACCACGTCCTTCGGCTCCTCGACGACACAGATGACCGTCGCGTCCCGGCGCGGGTCGCGGCAGATGCCGCAGCGCTCCTCCTGCGCCACGTTCCCGCACACGGCACAGAACCGGACCTTGTCCTTCACTTCGAGCAGCGCGTGCGCGAGGCGGCGGACGTCGGTGGGCTCGGCCTGCAGGACGTGGAAGGCGATCCGCTGCGCGCTCTTGGGCCCGACGCCGGGCAGCCTGCCCAGTTCGTCGATCAGGTCCTGGACCACGCCTTCGTACAACGGACTGCCTTCTTTCGTCTTTCGTGGGATGGGTCGAGCGGGGAGGAAGGAGGGAGAGTACTGCTAGAATGGCAGGCCGGGAATCCCGCTGCCACCGCCCAGGCCCTGCGCGAGGGGGCCCAGCTTCTGCTGCTGGAGCGCCTGGGCGTTCTCGCCCGCCGCCTGGACCGCCGCGACCACGAGGTCGGCCAGCGTCTCCGTGTCCTCCGGATCCACGGCCTTCGGGTCGATCACCAGGGCGCGCAGCTCACCGGAGCCGGTGACGGTCGCCTTGACCAGGCCGCCGCCGGCCTGGCCCTCGACCTCGGTCCGCGCCAGCTCCTCCTGCGCGGCGGCGAGGTCCTGCTGCATCTTCTGGGCCTGCTGGAGCAGCTGCTGCATGTTGGGCTGGCCACCACCGGGAATCACAGGGCACTCACTTCCGTACGTCGGTACCGTCGGGACCTTTCGCGACCCGAGACCTGCGGAACGCTTGGTCAATCCGAGCCTACGTGCTCCCCGGGCGCCGCGCCCTACGCCGTGAGGACCAACTCTTTCGAGTGAGAGTCGGGGCCTGCGCGTACCTGATGGAGCCCTCCTTGCGAGCGGAAATCCCGGGATTCGTTGCCCATCGCCCGCCATTCGAAGGTAGGAAGAGCATGCGCATCATTGCGCACACGCGCACCACCACACGTCAGCGCAGGCAGAGGGAGTGCCGGGTGAGCCAACCGGAGATGCAGCCCGAGGGGCCACCCCGGGATCCCCGGGAGGAGGGCGGCGGGCCGATGGCGGCGGGCGATCTGACCGGCCGGCCCTTCCCCCTCGGGGACTGGGGGGAGCCCGCCGAGCGGCTCGACGAGCTCTACCGGCGGGTCGAGGCGGACGCGCTGCGCACGGCCGAGTGGTACCTGTCCGACCGGGCGTGGAAGCGCCGCGGAGCGCGCGTGCTGCGCGTCGGCGCCGCCCTGGGGGCCGTCACGGGCGCCGCGATGCCGGTACTGGAACTGACCGGCTCGGCGCCGGGCGGATCGGCGTACGGGTACCTGGCGCTGCTGCTGGGCGCGGCCGCGCTGGCCTGCGACCGGTTCTTCGGACTGACGTCGGGTTGGATGCGGGACGTGGCCACGGCCCAGGCGGTGCAGCGCCGGCTCCAGACCCTGCAGTTCGACTGGGCCTCGGAGAACGTCCGCGAGGTGCTCGGGCCCACCGAGGGCACCGCCAGCGAGGCCGCCGAGCGGTGCCTGACCGTGCTGCGGCGCTTCTCCGAGGACATCACGGAGCTGGTGCGGTCGGAGACCGCGGACTGGATGGTGGAGTTCCGTTCCGGTCCCGCTCCGCTGGTGATGCAGTCGCTGGGGGCCTCCGGGGCGCGCGGCGCTGACGCGTACGTCCCGCCGGCCCGCTTCCCGCTGCCGCCGGGCACCCGCCCCAACATGCCGCGCCAGCGGCCCCCCGAGCAGCCGCGCTGACCCGGTGGAGGGGGCGGGGGCGGGGCCGCCCCCGCCCACCGGCCCGGGCAGCAGGTACGAGCACAGGTACAGGTACGGGTACGGGTCTGCAGGCAGCTCAGCTGAAGATGATCATCGATCCCTGTCCGAGACTGCGCGTCGCCGCCGCGTGCAGTCCCAGCCAGACGTGCCGCTCGCGGGCGAAGGGGCTGCCGTCGTACGGGATCGGTCCCGCCGGCTCCTCCAGCGAGGTCGGCCGCCCCGGCGGCGCGGGCGCCGCCGGCGGGTTCCCCGGGTCTATCCCGATGGAGGGAGCGACGAACACCAGCTCCCGCAGCAGCCCCTGCGCGGACCCCAGCGGCCCGCCTCCGGCCAGCAGCTCCTCGTTCGCCAGGGGCGCCGGGAAGTCGACGGGCACATAGGCGCCCGCGTGGTCGTAGTGCCACACCAGGTGCGACTGCTGAGCGGTGGGCTCGAACATCTCCAGCAGCTGTTCGTAGTCCCCGCCCAGCTCGTCCACCGGGGTCACCGGCAGGCCGCAGAGCTGGAGCAGGTAGGCGCGCCTCAGGAAGTGCAGGGCGTCGTAGTCGAAACCGGCGACCGGGGCGACGTCCCCGCTCAGACCCGGCATGTACGCGAACACGGGCACGGACGGGAGCCCGGCCTGGCCCAGCGCCTTGTCGTACGAGGCGATCTCTTCCGCGAAGGGGTTGTCGGGGCTGTGGCACAGCACGTCGACAAGGGGGACCAGCCACAGGTCACAGGCCACACGGCCTCCGATCAGTCGTTGTCGCCGATCAGGCCAGCGTAGTGCGCCGGACACCCTCCGCGAAGGGGTGCGCGGAACTGCGGCCGCCCCCAGGGGCCCGGCAGGGGTTCAGAGGCGCTCGGCCCAGGCCAGCGCGTGCTCGTTGTAGCCGTGCACGATGCGGCGGACGGCATCGGCGTCCGCCCGGGTCACGGCGTCCACCAGATCGCTGTGCCCGTCCCAGAGGGCTTCCCGCAGCTGCGGGTCGCGCTGGAGGTGGGGGACGGCGAAGACCCAGCACTGCACGCGGATGCGGTGCAGGAACTCGGTGATGTACGGGTTGGCGACGAGCCCGCTGAGTTCCCGCCAAAAACGCAGGTCGTAGCCGATCAGCACCTCCAGGGAGCCGCTCCGGGCCGCCCTGCGCGCCTCCTCGCCCCGGCGGCGCACCGACACCAGCATCTCGCCGAAGCCCGGGGTGGTGCCCCGCTCGGCGAGCCGGCGGAAGATGCCGTCCACGACCAGCGAACGGGCCTCGATCATGCCGCGGAAGTCGTCGACCGAGAAGACCCGCACCCGGAAACCCCGGTGCTGGACCAGTTCCAGCAGCCCCTGGGCCGAGAGGTCCACGAGCGCCTCGCGCACCGGAGTCGCGGAGACCTCGTACTGCTCGGCGATCTGCTTCACGGTGAACTCGGTCCCCGGGGGCAAGCGTCCCGCGAGCACCTCGTCACGCAGCGCGTCCGCGATCTGCTGGCGAAGCGTGTTGCGGGTGACAGCGCCGCTGCCTGGCATAGGGGTCCGTCTCCTGTCGTAGAGCTTCGGACACCATAGGCCAGACAGCGAGGCCGAAACCGGTCGGTCGGTGGGGATTGTGTGGTGACTGTCCCGGCTACCCGGTGGTGTGCCGGTCGGCGACCGTGAGCGCCTCGTCCAGCAGGGCCAGGCCCTCCTTGGCCTCGGCCTCCGTGATGGTGCAAGCGGGGACGACATGGGTCCGGTTCATGTTGACGAAGGGCCACAGCCCGCCGGCCTTGCAGGCCGCCGCGAACTCGGCCATCGGGGTGTTGTCCGCCCCGGCCGCGTTGTACGGGACGAGCGGCTCGCGCGTCTCCTTGTCCCGTACGAGTTCCAGGGCCCAGAAGGCACCGAGGCCGCGGACCTCGCCGACCGACGGGTGGCGCTCGGCGATCTCGGCGAGCGCCGGGCCGATCACGTTCTCGCCCAGGTGGGCGGCATGCTCGACGACGCCCTCCTCCTCCATCGCGTTGATCGTCGCAACGGCGGCGGCGCAGGCCAAGGGGTGTCCGGAGTACGTCAGTCCGCCCGGGTAGGGGCGGGTCGCGAACGTCTCGGCGATGGCGGCCGAGATGGCCACGCCGCCGAGCGGCACGTAGCCGCTGTTGACGCCCTTGGCGAAGGTGATCAGGTCCGGCGTGACGTCCCAGTGGTCGGCGGCGAACCACGCACCGGTGCGGCCGAAGCCGGCCATGACCTCGTCGAGGACGAAGACGATGCCGTAGCGGTCGCAGAGCTCGCGGACGCCCGCGAGGTAGCCCGCGGGCGGGACCATGATGCCCGCCGTGCCCGGCACGGTCTCCAGGATGATCGCCGCGATCGACTGCGGGCCCTCGAAGGCGATGGTGTCGGCGAGGTGGGTGAGGGCGCGCTCGCACTCCTCGGCCTCGGTGGTCGCGTGGAAGGCGGAACGGTAGAGGTACGGACCCCAGAAGTGCACGACGCCGGCCGCGGCGGTGTCGGACGGCCAGCGGCGCGGGTCCCCGGTGAGGTTGATCGCGGCGGCGGTGGCCCCGTGGTACGAGCGGTAGGTGGAGAGCACCTTGGCGCGGCCCGTGTGCAGACGGGCCATGCGAACGGCGTTCTCGACGGCTTCGGCGCCCCCGTTGGTGAAGAAGATCTTGTCCAGGTCGCCGGGGGTCCGCTCGGCGATGAGGCGGGCGGCCTCGGAGCGGACGTCGACGGCGAAGCCGGGCGCGAGGGTGCAGAGCCGGGCGGCCTGCTCCTGGATCGCGGCCACGACCTTGGGGTGCTGGTGGCCGATGTTGGTGTTGACCAGCTGGGAGGAGAAGTCGAGGTAGCGCTTGCCCTCGTAGTCCCAGAAGAAGGAGCCCTCGGCCCCCGCGACGGCGAGCGGGTCGATCAGGGCCTGGGCGGACCAGGAATGGAAGACATGCTTCCGATCTGCGTCCTTCACGGCGGCAAGGGTGTGCGGGGTGACATGAGGGGTCATGGCGCCACGCTAGAAGTGCGCAGGTGGGGAGGGATATCGGCGGACTGTATGGGGGTGGCGGGCCGGTCTCGGCAGTCTGTCGGCACCTCCCGGGCGCCCCTGCGCCATATTGACAGCATCCTGTCGTTATGACAGTCTCTTGTCATAGGTGCTTTTTGTGGAAGCCCTCGCGGAGGCCGCTACGGACGGCTTGCGCGGCACATCCCACGAGCATCGCCCAACCCGCCGACACCACGCTCACCACACCTTTCGGACGCGGTGAGCGCCGACGGCACCTGGCACCATCCGACGCTGGAGGCGAACCACCATGAGCGAGACCGCACGCAAGCCCGTCCACCTCGCGGTCTACGACACGTACGCGGACTGGGAGACCGGCCACACCACCGCGCACCTCACCCAGCGAGGCCACGCCGTGCGGACCGTCGGCCTCACCGCCGGAGCGCCGGTCACCACCATGGGCGGCATCCGCATCCAGCCTGACCTGGGCCTGGCCGATCTGCGACCGGAGGACTCCTCGCTGCTGATCCTGACCGGGGCCTCCCTGTGGGACGCGGGCGACGAACTGGGGCCCTTCGCGGCGAAGGCCCGGGAGTTCCTGGCCGCCGGCGTACCGGTCGCGGCGATCTGCGGAGCCACCGCCGGCCTCGCCCGCGAGGGACTGCTGGACGACCGCAGGCACACCAGCGCGGTCTCCTTCTACCTGGCCGAACAGCCGGGCTACCAAGGCTCCGAGCACTACGTCGAGGCCGATGCGGTCACCGACGGGGACCTGATCACGGCGGGCCCGACGGAACCGGTCGCCTTCGCCCGCGAGGTCTTCGCCCGCCTGGACGTCTACAAGCCGGAGGTCTTGGACGCCTGGTACGGGCTCTTCCACCACTCGGACGAGAGCGCCTACCCGGTCCTGATGGCGGCATCGGCGGCGGGCGATGCTTGAGCCGACGTCACCCGCGTCCTCCCGGACCCGGCAGGACCTGCTGAGCCGCACCGCGCTCGGGGTGTTCCGACTGAACGGCCAGTTCCTCTCCCTCTCCGAGGAGCTGGCGCGCCCCGCCGGGCTGACCGCCGCCTGGTGGCAGGTGCTGGGCGCGGTGCTGCGGGAGCCGCTGCCCGTCGCCGGGATCGCCCGCAGCATGGGGATCACCCGGCAGAGCGTCCAACGCATCGCGGACCTGCTCGTCGCCAAGGGCCTCGCCGAGTACGCGCCGAACCCGGCGCACCGGCGGGCCAAGCTGCTGCGCCCGACGGAGGAGGGCCGCGCGGCGGTGGACCGGATCGGCCCGGGCCACTCGGCGATGGCCGCCCGCCTCGCGTCCGAGCTGGGGGACGCCGCCTTCGCGGAGACGGTCCGGGTCCTGGAGCGGCTCGCCGCGGCCCTGGACACGCTGCCCGCGCCGCGTGACCCGGCCGGCCCGGCGGCCTGAGTCCCCCGGGCCGGCCGTGCGGGGTCCGACTCGGCCCAGGGGCCGGGGTGGGGGTCGGCGTCGAGGTTCAGGTGAGCGTCGAGGGCGGGGCCGGATGCGCGCCCGGGCAGGGGTCGGGTCGGGGCCCGGGCAGGGGCCCGGGCCAAGGCCCCTGCCCGGGTCCGGCGGCGCTGACCGGGAGGCAACCGGTCGGCGTCCCCACCCGTCTTTCCCGGCGGAGCTGTTCGGCCAGCAGGGGAAGGACCGCCCGGCCATGGAACAATTGCATCCGCACGACCCGCACCACGTCGGCCCGTACCAGCTGCTGTCCCGGCTCGGCAGCGGTCGCACGGGGCGGGTGTACCTCGCCCGG
This sequence comes from Streptomyces sp. PCS3-D2, assembly GCF_000612545.2. Classification (GTDB taxonomy): domain Bacteria; phylum Actinomycetota; class Actinomycetes; order Streptomycetales; family Streptomycetaceae; genus Streptomyces. The sequence goes on from NZ_CP097800.1 coordinate 3,559,817, forward strand.
TCCGACGGCGGCCGTACCGTCGCGGTCACGCTGGCCCACCCCGGACTCGCCGCCCGCGAGGAATTCCGCATCCGCTTCCGCCAGGAGCTCGCCGCGGCCCGCCGGGTGGTCGGCGAGTGGGCCGTCCCGATCACGGACGCCGACACCGAGGCCGCCACCCCCTGGTTCGCCACGGACCACGTCGTCGGACCGAGCCTGCGGCGGGTCGTCGCCCACGACTTCGGCCCGCTGCCGGAACGGTCCGTACGCGTTCTGGCGGCGGGCCTCGCACACGCTCTCCAGGACATCCACCGGGCTGACGTCGTCCATGGCGACCTGACGCCCTCGAAGGTGCTGATCACCCTCGACGGCCCGCGCGTCATCGACTTCGGCATCACCCGCGCCCCCACCGGGTGCGAAACAGGCCCGCCCCGGGCGGGCGACGCCATCGACTCCCCCGGCTTCACGGCCCCCGAGCGGATCCGCAGCGAGCCGGTGAGCGCAGCCTGCGACGTGTTCCGCCTCGGCACGGTCCTGGCGTACGCGACCACGGGACGGGTGCCCTTCGGGAGCGCGGAACGCCCCGGCGGCCACGCGGCACCCCCGCCGCGCGGCGCTGGAGTCGCCGCATCCGAACTGGCCGGCGTACCGGCCGGGTTGCTCGACCTCATACGGGACTGCCTGCACCGGGATCCAGGTGCGCGGCCGGGGCCGGCCGAGGTGCTGGCCCGGCTCGGCGCCGAGGAGACCGTGGCCGACGGGAGGGCCCTGGAGCCCTGGCTGCCGGCGCCGCTGGTGGCCGGGCTCGGCCGGCGCACCCTACGACTGCTGGACCGCGAGGACGCCGGGCCGGACCGCGCGGCGCCGGCACCGCCTCCGCCTCCGCCTCCGGTGCCGCCCTCCTGCTCCGCGTACCCCCCGCTGGAACCGGAACGTCCGCCCAGGCCCTGGACGGCGTCCACCGCCCTGCTCCTCGCGGTCGCCGCGGTCGTCGCAGCCCTGTCCGTCGGCACCGTGTACGCGGTGATGAGCGGGGCAGAGAGTCCGCGGCCGCCCGTCCCGAGCCCCGGTCCGCCAGCGCCGACGGGCTCCGGTCAGGCCTCCGCTTCGGCTCCGGGTTCCGCTTCGGGTTCGGGTTCCGCTTCCGGGTCGGGTTCCGCTTCGGGTTCGGCTTCGGGCGCTGCCCCGGGTTCCGCGTCGGCTCCGGTGGGCGGCGGCCTGCCGGAGGCGTACACCGGCACCTGGCAGGCCGTCCGCGCCGGCCAGACCTGGTGGCTCACCCTCACGCACGGCGGGGTCGGCGAGCAGGTGATGTCCCTGACCGTCCATGACCCCGGATTCACCTGCTCCTGGACAGCGGCCCTGCGCGGCGCTTCCGACCCCGTGGAGCTGGACGCCTCCACCGTCACCTCCGGCGCTCCGCCGACCTGCACGGCGGGCGGCCGGAGCCGACTGCGGCTGCTGCCCGACGGCGCGCTGCGCAGAGAACTCGCGGGGCGCGGCAGTCCCCCGCTCGACTACCGCAGACAGTGACCCGCTCGTCCGCGCCGAGGCCGAGGGGCCCGCAGCCACAGTTCGTCGCACGGAGCGGCGCTGCCGGACACCGTGGCACGCCTTCGGTCGCTCCCCTGAGCGGCTCCCGTCCGGCTCCCGCCCAAGTGGCGTGTCGGCAAGGAGTTCCGGATGGTTCACCGGAGCGCGGCCAGATGGGCCGATGTGCCTCTGGCGTATGGCCCGTCAGACCTGGGAGCTACACGCGGACACGGCTCCGTGGCGGGACGCGGACCAGGGGCTCGGATATCTAACTTCGTTGACGGAGAAGGGCACTGACGGCTCTTCCGGGACACGGGGGAAGAAGCCATGACGACGGGGACGGCCGAAACGGCGGACAGGGCAGCGGCGGCCGGTACGGCGCGGGAAACCGGGGCGGTTGAGGCCGCGCTCGCGACGGGGAAGGGCGGCGGGCGTGGCGGACGCCTGCGCCGCACGCTGCTGGCTTCGCTGGTCGCGGCGGCCGTGGTCGTCCCCGTGTCGGCCGCCGCCTCCGCGCGGGTGCCCGCGCCTTCGCCCGCCGTGTTCGCCGAGGACGCCCCTCCCCGGAGCCGCTATGCGGCCAATCGCGACAACATCTCGGAGGCGCTCCGGATGGCCCATGACGCGGGCCGTTCCGGCCGGGCCGACCGGCTGCGGGCCATGGCCGCAACCGGTGCGACGCAGTTCCTGGCCTTCGACGGCCGCGGCAGGGGCCGTGCCGTCGAGGTGTTCGGCGAGCTGGAGACCGCCGACCGGATCGCCGTCCTGGTACCGGGGTCCGACACCACACTCGACACGTACGAGAGGTTCCGGTCCGGGGCGGTCGCCCTCCAGCAGCGGCTCCGGGCGGACTATCCGCGCACGGCCGTGGTCGCCTGGCTCGGGTACGACACCCCGAGCACGGTCAGCACGACCGTGCTGACGGTCGGCCGGGCCGACGATGCCGCCGCCGAACTGGCACCGTTCCTGCACTGGTTGGGGGATCTGGCCGCACCCGGCGCGCGGCTCTCGCTGCTGTGCCACTCCTACGGCTCGGTCGTCTGCTCACGGACCGTCACCGGCCCCGCCGTCGGCGACGTGGTCCTCTTCGGCAGTCCGGGCACGGGGACCGGATCGGCCCGGGAGCTGCCGACCTCGGCCCGGGTCTGGGCCGGCAGGGGCGACGCCGACTGGATAGCCGGTGTACCGCACGTCCGGCTCGGCGGGCTCGGCTTCGGCACCGACCCGGTCGACCCCGCCTTCGGAGCGCGGGCCTTCGCCGCCGGGGGCGGCGGCCACAGCGATTACCTCAAGCCGGGCACCGTGTCCCTCGACGCCCTGGCCGCCATCGTCCTCGGCTGTGGTCCCGCCCAGGAGGCCGGCCATGCGTGAGCTCCGCGCCCGCTGGTCCGCCCTGGCGGCGGGCATCGACACGGCCACCCCGGCCGACCGAGACCGGGCCGTGGACGCCCTCCGAGCTCTCGCGATCCTCGGGGTGGTCCTCGGCCACTGGCTGGTCACCTCCCTGGCCGCGGCGGACGGCGGTCTGCGCGGCACGAGTCCTCTGACGCACATCCCCTGGCTGACGCCGCTGACCTGGGTGTTCCAGACACTGGCCGTCTTCTTCCTGGTGGGCGGCCACGTCGCCGCCCGCGGGTACGCCTCGGCGCGCGAGCGGGGCGTCCCGTACACGGTGTGGGTCGGACAGCGGCTCGGCCGGCTGTTCCTCCCGGTCTCCGCGGTGATTGTCCTCTGGACGGTCGTCGTGGCGGGCATGCTGGTCGGCGGGGCGGAGCTCGGCACCGTACGGACGCTGGTCAAGCTGGTCCTGTCGCCGCTGTGGTTCCTGCTGGTGTTCGCCGCGCTCACCGCCGCGACTCCGCTGGTGTCCCGGATCGGCCCGGCGTGGCCGGCGGCAGTGGTGGCGGGCGTCGACCTGTGGCGCTTCTGGCTGGGCGGGCCGGAATGGATCGGCTGGGTCAATGTGGCCGCGGGCTGGCTCGTTCCCTTCACGTTGGGCGCCACTTGGTCGCGCGGAGCCCTCGCCCGGCGCGGCCGGCTCCGGCTCCTCGCCGGCGGTGCCGCGGCAGCCACCACCGCGCTGGTCCTGTGGGGCGGGTATCCGGCATCCATGGTGGGCGTTCCTGGGGCTGGCGTCTCGAATCTCAACCCGCCGACGCTGGCCGCGGTCACGTTCGGGCTGGCCCAGTGCGCCCTGGCCCTGCTGGCCCGCGACCGGCTGGCCCGACGCATGCGCAGGCCGGCGGCCTGGGCGAAGGCGGCTCTGCTGAACAGCTCCGCCATGACGGTCTTCCTGTGGCACCAGACCGCCATGATGGCCGTCACCTCGCTCGGGCTCCTCGTCCCCGCGCGGCTGCCCGGGCTGCACACCCCACCCGACTCGGCGGGATGGATAGCCGCCCGGGTGGTGTGGCTGCCGGTGTTCGCGGCCGCGCTGGGGCTGTGCTGGGCGGCGTTCCGCAACCACGAACAGGTCCGGCGTCCCCCGTCGACCGGAGTCCCCGCCGCGCATTCCGTTCCGGCCGCATCCGCCGGGGAGTTCATCCGTGCCTAGGCTGACCGGCGTGAACGAACAGCGCGTGCCGACGGCCAAGCCGAAGCCCTCCGGCCCCGTCAAGGACGTCGCGCCGCGGCTGGCGTCGGTCATGGAGCCGGCCCTGGAGCTGTTCACGCTCCGGCGCGACCCGCTCCCCCGGATGGGCCGGCCGCTGCCGCGGTGGCTGGCTCGGCTTCCGCATGTGCTCGTCGCCTACGCGGCGGTGTTCTTCGGGTTCCTGACCACCGAGCAGCTCATGGACCACTACCACGTCAAAGGCGGCCCGCCGCTGGCCGTCGCGCTCCTGACGGCGCTGTCGATCTGGCTCGCGATGTTCCGCCCGATCGCCGCCTGGTGGCTGGCGCTGCTCGCCGCGGGCTGGATCGCCTCGATGATCCGCCACAGCGTCGGGCCGGGTCAGTGGTGGCCGTGGACGCCCGGCGGGATCCTCGCGTTCGCCCTCGTGCTGCTGCTGGTCTCCCTCCGGGTACCGCCCCGGGTGACGATCTGGGTCGTCACCGTCTCCCTCGCCCTCACCGGGACGGCCGAGCTGACCTCCCGTCCGGACGGAAGCCAGATCTCCTCCATGGAAGCCGCGGTCCTCTTCGGCTTCGTCGGGCTCCTCGGGTACGCGCTTCGCGCCCTGCGGCTGGCACGGGGCGAACTGGTCGAGCAGGAGACCCTCACCGCGGAGGAGCGGGCACGGCGCACCGTGCTGGAGGAACGCAGCCGCATCGCCCGCGAGCTGCACGACGTCGTCGCGCACCACATGTCCGTGATCTCCATCCAGGCGCAGGTCGCCCCGCACCTCGTGGACAACCCGTCGGAGGAGCTCAAGGAGAACCTGGCGGGCATCCGGGAGAACGCGCTGGAGGCCCTCACGGAGCTGCGTCGGGTGCTGGGCGTGCTGCGCTCCGAACAGGGCGGTGATCTCGCGGCCCCGAAGCATCCGCAGCCGACCCTCGCCGAGCTGGACGGTCTCGTGGACAACGTGCGGGGAGCCGGACTGGACGTCACCACCGAAGTCGCGGGCATCCGCCGGCCGCTGGCCCCCGGAGTCGAGCTGACCGCATACCGGATCGTGCAGGAGGCCCTGAGCAACTGCCTTCGCCACGCGCCCGGCTCACGGGTGGAGGTGGGCGTCGCGTACGGGCCGCGCGAACTGTACCTGTGCGTCGCCAACAGCGCGCCGAGCCGGCCGGCAGCGCCCTCGCAGGGGGCGGGGCACGGGATGCTCGGAATGCGGGAGCGGGCGGGCATGCTGGGAGGCGAACTGGCTGCGGGCCCACGTCCCGACGGCGGGTACGAGGTCAGCGCGGTGCTCCCGACGGCTCCGCAGACCCCGCCCGCCGACACCGACACCAGCTCCCGCACCGAGACGAGGAAGGCACCATGAGCACCCCGATCAGGGTGATGATCGCCGACGACCAGATGATGGTGCGGCAGGGCTTCACCGTGCTGCTCAACGCCCAGCCCGACATCGAGGTGGTGGGGCAGGCGGTGGACGGGGCGGACGCCGTCGCCCAGGCCGCCGAGCTGGCCCCGGACGTGGTGCTGATGGACATCCGGATGCCGGGCATGGGCGGCATCGAAGCCACCTCCGTGATCACACGTGTTCCCCGTGCCACGGTGAAAGTGCTCGTGCTGACCACCTTCGACCTCGACGAGTACGTGTACGAGGCGCTGCGGGCCGGGGCCTCCGGCTTCCTGCTGAAGGACGCGTCCGCCGATCAGCTCGCCGAGGCGGTACGGGTGGTGGCGGCGGGTGAGGCGCTGCTCTCACCGAACATCACGAAGCGGCTGATCACGGAGTTCTCCCGGCTGGGGGCGCCGCGTGCGCCGTCGCGGGCCCGGATCGAGGCGCTCACCGAGCGGGAGACGGAGGTGCTGTCGCTGATCGCCCAGGGCCTGTCGAACGCGGAGATCTCCGAGCACCTGGTCCTGGCCGAGCAGACGGTGAAGACCCACGTGAGCCGGATCCTGGTGAAGCTGGGCCTGCGGGACCGCACACAGGCGGCAGTGTTCGCCTACGAGAGCGGTCTGATCCGTCCGGCGGGCTACTGACGGCCCCGTGTAGTACTTGAGAGGGACGCGGCGAAATCCCCATCAGCGGCGACGCGGGTGCAGGCGGCACAGACCTACGGTTGTGCCTATGACCGAGACGACCACCGGGGGGACAGCCCGGACGCCTGAATTCCGACTGGCATCGGAGGTGATCGCGACCCTTCGCCAGGACCTCCTCACCGATGCCTTCGCCTATCGGCCGCTGCCCCTGGTGGGGGCTCCGGGGCGCTTCTCCCGACGGCTCCCCAAAGCGATACGCCCGTATGCGCCGTGGCGGCGGCATGCGGCCGTGGGATTCCTGGCCTTCGTCGCCGTGCTCGTCACGGTGGACGGGCAGTCGGGCTATCTCGGTGATCTCGGCGGGCTCGTCATGGGGCTGATGGCCGCGGCTCCCGTCCTCATGACGCTGGTGCGGCCGGTCGGCGCATGGTGGGCGGCCGTCGCGATGACCGTGGTGCTGGGCGCCCTCGGCGGGGGCGGCAGCTGGCCCTGGACCCCGGGCGCCTTCTTCTCCTACATCGCGGTCATGGTCCTCGTGACGCTGCGGACCGGGCCCCGGGTGGCGGCCTGGATGTGGGCGCTGACCCTCGCGCTGGGCGTTGTCCTCTCCGTGATGCTCAGCGGCCAGTGGGGGTCGAACGCGTCGGAGATGGCGGTGGCCTCCGCCTTCGCACTGGTGATCGCCGGAAGCATCCAGATACGCCGGCACGCCAGGGCGGAGGTGAGCGCGCAGCAGGAGGTCACGGCCGTCGAGCGGGACAAGCGGACGCTATTGGAGGAGCGGACGACGATCGCGCGGGAACTGCACGACGTGGTGGCACACCACATGTCGGTGGTGGCGATCCAGGCCGAGGCCGCGCCGTACCGGGTGAAGAACCCGCCGCCCGAGCTGGAGGCGGCGTTCGTCACCATCAGGGAGAACGCGGTGGCGGCCCTGACGGAGCTGCGGCGGGTGCTGGGTGTGGTGCGCTCCGCGGACTACGAGGCTCCGGAGGCCCCGCAGCCGACGCTGGACTCGCTGGACGGGCTGCTGGCCAATGTGCGCGAGGCAGGGCTGAGTGTGGAGAAGACGGTCACGGGTGCGGTGCGGGAGCTGCCGCAGGGCGTGGAGCTGTCGGCGTATCGGATCATCCAGGAGGCCCTGAGCAACGCGCTGCGGCATGCGCCGGGTGCGGCGGCCGGGGTGGAAGTGTCGTACGTGCTGGGCGGCTTGGGCATACGGGTCGTCAACGAGGCGCCGACCGGGGATGTGCGGCCTTCGCCGGGGGCCGGTCACGGGATCACCGGGATGCGGGAGCGGGTGGCCATGCTGGAGGGGGAGATGACGGCGGCGCGGACGGAATCGGGAGGGTACGAAGTCGCGGTGTTCATCCCGGTGCACAGCCGTCCCGAGCCGGTGCCGCCGCAGGAGGCAACGGCATGACGATCAGGGTGCTGATCGTCGACGACCAGATGATGGTCCGCGAGGGGTTCTCGGTTCTCCTGAACGCCATGGACGGCATCGAGGTGGTGGGCGAGGCGGTCGACGGCCGCGAGGCCATCGCGCAGGTGGCGGCGCTGCGGCCGGACGTGGTGCTGATGGACATCCGGATGCCCCACATGAACGGCCTGGAGGCGACACGGGAGATCGTGGCCGCGGACACGGACGCGAAGGTGCTGGTGCTGACGACCTTCGACCTCGACGAGTACGTGTATCAGGCGCTACGGGCGGGCGCCTCCGGGTTCCTGCTGAAGGATGCGTCGGCCCGTCAGCTTGCGGACGGGGTGAGGGTGGTGGCAGCCGGCGAGGCGCTGCTGGCGCCCTCGGTGACCAAGCGGCTGATCTCGGAGTTCTCGAAGATCTCCGAGGTGCGCAAGCTCGCGGACCCGGCGGGAGTGGGCGAGCTGACGGAGCGGGAGACGGAGGTGCTGATCCTGATCGCGCAGGGGCTGTCCAATGCGGAGATGGCAGACCGGCTGATCGTCGCGGAGTCCACGATCAAGACCCATGTGAGCCGGATCCTGGTGAAGCTGGGCCTGCGGGACCGGACACAGGCGGCGGTGTTCGCCTACGAGACCCGCCTGGTGACTCCGGCCTGATCCGGGGGCGGAGCGCATAGTCTGCGGTCATGGGCTTTGATCCGTGGGATGCCGCGTTCGTCGCCGATCCGTACCCGGCCTACCGGGAGTTGAGGCAGCAGGGGCGGGCCGTCTGGTCTGAGGCCACCGGCCAGTGGCTGGTGCCGCACTACGCCGATGTGAGCGCGCTGCTGCGGGACCGGCGGCTGGGGCGGACCTACCTCCACCGCTTCTCGCACGAGGAGTTCGGGCGCCCGGCACCGCCGGCGGCGCACGAGCCCTTCCACGTGCTCAACGGCAACGGCCTGCTGGACCTGGAGGATCCCGCTCACGCACGGGTGCGCAGGCTGGTGGCGAAGGCCTTCACGCCACGGACGGTGGAACGGCTGGTGCCCGCCGTGCAGCGGCTGGCCGGGGAACTGGTGGGGCGGCTGCTCGCGGACGGTGGCGGCGATCTGCTCGCCACGGTCGCCGAGCCGCTGCCGGTGGCCGTGATCGCGGAGCTGCTGGGCGTCCCCGAGGGGGACCGGGGGCTGCTGCGGCCCTGGTCGGCGGACATCTGCGGAATGTTCGAGCTCCGGCCGGACGAGGAGACGGCGCGGCGCGCGGTGCGCGCGAGCATCGACTTCAGCGCGTACCTGCGGGAGTTGATCGCCCAGCGGCGCGCGCGCCCCGGCGAGGATCTGATCTCCGGCCTGATCGCCGCCCATGACGAGGAGGGGCGGCTCAGCGAGCAGGAGATGATCTCCACCTGCGTCCTCCTGCTGAACGCCGGGCACGAGGCCACCGTCAACACCACGGTCAATGGGTGGTGGGCGCTGTTCCGCAACCCCGATCAGCTCGCCGCGCTCCGCGAAGGCCGCGATCCCGAGAAGTTGTCCACAGCTGTGGATGAACTGATGCGGTACGACACTCCCCTGCAGATGTTCGAACGCTGGGTGCTCGACGACATCCGCGTCGGCGGTACCGACATCCCCCGCGGGTCGGAGGTGGCGCTGCTCTTCGGATCGGCGAACCGGGATCCCGCGCGTTTCGAGGACCCCGACGCGCTGGACCTCGGGCGGGCCGACAATCCGCATCTGGCCTTCGGCGCGGGGATCCACTACTGCCTGGGGGCACCGCTGGCGCGGCGCGAGCTGGAGGCCTCCTTCGGGGCGCTGCTGGCGGACGGCGTGCCCCCACTGCGGCTCGTCGAGGAGCCGCAGTGGCAGGACGGGTACGTCATCCGCGGGCTGAAGAACCTGCTGGTGGAGTTCTAGGAGGTTGGCTCCTCCGCAGTTCAGGTGGTCATGTCGCGGCGGCGCAGGGCGGTGAGGCCGACCGCCGTCAGGGCCGCCGCCAGGGCGGTCAGGGCCAGGAGTGGGGTCCACACCAGGGGCTCGGCGCCCGGGAGCCTGGGCATATGGGCGAAGGGCGAGAGGTCCAGGGCGGTCTGGGGGAGGTTCAGCGCCGGACCGATCCAGCCCAGGACCAGGGCGCCACCGGCCACGGCCCAGGCGGCCGCCGCGTACGCCGGTATCGCGCCGTGGAGGAGCGCCGCCACGGCCCCGATGACCCAGACCGCCGGAAGCTGGGCGAGAGTGGCCGCGACCGTCGCCCCCACCTCGCCGCCGTGCCCGATGCCGAGACCGAGCCCCGCCAGCAGCAGTATCAGTGCCGAGCCGCCGAAGGCGACGGCCAGGTGGCCGCCGGCCCAGCGGAGCCGGCCGACCGCGTTCGCGAGGAGCGGTTCCGCCCGCTGTCCCGCCTCCTCACCGCTCAGGCGCAGGACGGCCGACACCGCGTACAGGGCGGCGACCATGCCGAACATGCCGGCCATCGCGGCGAGGAAGGCGTCGGTGAGTCCGCTCTGCCCGCCCATCCGCTCGATGATCTCCCGCGTCCGGTCGTTGCCGCCGACCAGGTCCGCGGCACCGTCCGCCATACCGCCGAAGACCACGCCGGCCGTCAGGAAGCCCGCGCTCCAGCCCGTGAGGGTGCCTCGCTGCAGCCGCCAGGCCAGCGCGCCCGCCGTGCCGAGCCGCCCTTCGGCCGGCCCCGGCCGGGACGGCAGGAAGCTCATCCCGACGTCGCGGCGACCGGCCAGCAGGTAGCCGGCGGCCACCTGCACCACGACGGCGGCGGCGAGCAGCAGGAGCACCCACCAGCGCTCGCCGGCGAAGGCTCGTACGTTCTCCACCCAGCCGAGGGGTGAGACCCAGGTCAGAGCGGAGCCTCCGCCCGTGGTACCGGCGTCGCCCGCGGCTTTCAGGACGAAGGCCGCGCCGAGCAGCGTGGCCGTGACCCCCTTGGCGGCCCGGGCGCTCTCGGTCAGCTGGGCGGTTACGGCGGCCGCGCCGGCGAAGAGCATGCCGGTGCCGGCGAGGGCCAGGGCGAGCGCGACCGCGCCCGGCGCTCCCTGCCCGGCGAGGCCGCCGGCGACGAGCAGGGCGGTGCACGTGTTGGCCACGAGGGCGGCGAGGAGCGCCGCGGTCAGTGGGGCCTGGCGGCCCACCATGGCGGCGGAGAGCAGTTCCTGACGTCCCGTCTCCTCTTCCTCCCGGGTGTGTCGGACCACGATGATCAGGCTCATGACAGCCGCGAGGACCGCGCCGAAGACGCCGGCGCGCCAGGCCGTCAGGGCGCCGAGGGAGTCCCCGAAGACCGGTCCGTACAGGGCGCGCAGGGAGTCGTTGGCGTTCATCGTGGCCGCGGCACGGGCGCGTTCGGCGGCGGTGGCGTACACGCTGCCGAGCGATCCGGGCATGCTCACCACCAGGAGCGCGGTGAGCAGGACCCAGACCGGCATCATCACCCGGTCGCGGCGCAGGGCCAGACCCAGCAGTGCGCCGGTGCCCGCGAGGCCGTTCGGTCGTCGCTTCATCGCGTGCCCGCCTCGCGGCCGTCGGTGTAGTGGCGCAGGAAGAGCTCTTCGAGGGTGGGCGGGGTCGCGGTCAGCGAGCGCACTCCGGCCTCGGTGAGGGAGCGCAGTACGGCGTCCAGCTTGTCGGTGTCGGCCTGGAGCCGGACCTTGAGCCCGCGCACCTCCACGTCGTGCACGCCCGGCAGGCGGGCCATGCCGTTCGGCGGGCCGGCGAGCTCGGCGCTGATCGACGTACGGGTGAGGTGGCGGAGTTCGGCGAGGGTCCCGGTCTCCACGGTGCGGCCCTGGCGGACGATGCTGACGCGGTCGCACAGCGACTCGACCTCGCTGAGGATGTGCGAGCTGAGCAGGACGGTGCGGCCGGCGGAGCGGGCCTCGGCGACGCAGCTCTGGAAGACCCCCTCCATCAGCGGGTCGAGGCCGGAGGTGGGTTCGTCGAGGATGAGCAGTTCGGCGTCGGAGGCGAAGGCGGCGACGAGGGCGACCTTCTGCCGGTTGCCCTTGGAGTAGGTGCGCCCCTTCTTGGTGGGGTCCAGTTCGAACCGCTCCAGGAGCTCGGCGCGGCGCGCCGGGTCGAGGCCGCCGCGAAGCCGTCCGTACAGGTCGATGACCTCGCCGCCGGAGAGGTTGCGCCACAGTGTGACGTCTCCGGGGACGTAGGCGACACGACGGTGGAGGGGCACCGCGTCGGCCCACGGGTCGCCGCCGAGGAGTTCGGCGGTCCCGGCGTCCGCGCGCAGCAGTCCGAGCAGGATCCGGATGGCGGTGGACTTGCCGGCGCCGTTGGGTCCGAGGAAGCCGTGTACTTCGCCGGTGGTGACCGCGAGGTCGAGTCCGTCCAGTGCGCGGGTGCGGCCGAAGGCCTTGTGGAGGCCGACGGCACTGATTGCCTTCGTCATGCTTCCGAACGTACGCTTCTTTCATAAATCTGTGAAGATTGGGAACCACAAGAATCGCGTAAAGTCGGGAGGGTGGCGAACGGCATGGTGCGGACGGACGGGCACGGGGACGGGGCTGCCGACTCGGCCGCCGGACGCGACGCGGGAGCCGTCTCCCGGTTCGTGGAGCGGTTCGCGGCGCAGCTGACCGAAGCGGGGATGCAGCGGATGGCCGCCCGGGTCTTCGCGCAGCTGCTGGCCAGCGATGGCGGCTCGATGACCTCGGCGGAGCTGAGCGACGCGCTCCGGATCAGCCCGGCCGCGGTCTCGGGGGCCGTGTCCTACCTGGCACAGGTCAACATGGTCAGCCGCGAACGAGAACCGGGCTCACGGCGGGACCGGTACGTCCTGCACAACGAGCTCTGGTACGAGACCTTCACCCGGCGCGACCAGGTCCTGACCCAGTGGGGGAAGACCCTGCGCGAGGGCGCGGCCGGACTCGGTACGGATTCGCCCGCCGGGGCGCGGGTCGCCGAGACGGCGGCCTTCTTCGAGTTCATGCAGGGAGAGATGCTGAGCCTGATGGACCGCTGGCGCGCCCACCGGGCCACCCTCGGCCTCGACTAGGGCCGGGGGGCCGTGCGGCGGTGAACCTTCCGGTCGGTGAAACCTTCGGTCGGTGAAACCTTCCGGTCGGTGAAACCTTCCGGTCGGTGGACCCTTCCGGTCACAGCACGAGCGGCCGCACCACCTGTCCGGCGGCGCCGGATCCCGCCGCGCGACCCCGCACCCGGCGGACCGCGCGAAGCCCCGCACCCCGAACACCACCGGGGGCAGTGGCACCACCAGCACCACCGAACGCGTGAGCCGCGCCGCCTCCGTCACCGCGGCAGGGTGAGCATCCAGGACCCGGGGCGCAGCGTCCACGTACGGCGGCGAACCGGGCCGGTCATCGCGCCGTCGGCCCGGTAGCGGAAGTCCGCGCCCGAGACCGTCACCGTCTTCGCCCGGGCCGTCACCGTCGAGCCGGCGAAGCCGCCGCCCGTGCGCACCGCGACCTCCGCCGGTTCGCCGTCGCGCCGCGTGCGCACCGAGACGTCCGCCACGGGCTGGTCCACATCCGCCAGCACGACCCCGTCGGCCTCCACCCGGAGCCGGTGGTGACCGCCGCCCGCACCGCCCGCCGCCACCACCGGCCGGACCAGCGTCCGCACCAGCGAGCGGTAGGCGCTCCACACCGACGGCCCGGCCGGCCTGGGGATCCCCCGCTCCGGGCCGCGCAGCGGCGAAATCCGCAGCGCGCCGAGGACCACCCCGTCACTGTCGTCGACCAGCAGGTCACACGTCCGCACCGACCCGTCGAGCACCGCCCGGGCCGCCGCGACGGTGGACTGGGGAACCCCCAGGGACATCGCCAGCGCCAGGGACCCCACCGGCCCCACCGGGACCAGGGCCAGAGCGCTCTCGCCCAGCCCCCGCTCCCGGTGCAGCAGTCCCACCGCCCGCACCAGGGCACCGTCGTCACCCACGATCACCGGCTGCCGTTGACCCCGGCGGGCAAGCGCCCGCGCAAACTCCTCCTGCGAATCCGGGAGGCAGATCTTCGCCGCCGCGCCCGCTGACAACACATCCTTCGCGATCCGCACGGACTCGCCGTCGAGACGGCGGGCGACCGGGTCGACGAGCACCAGCAGACCGCCTACCGGCGCGCCCGCTTCGCTCATGGTGGGCTCTGGAGCCGACACCTCGGTCCTTCCTCGGGTAGCATCTTTGTGCAAGAGGCCCTTGCGCTATTGCGCCAGGGCCTTCGTCTATTCCGGGGCAACCCGTCCGACGGCTCAGCCCGCGTACATCGTCGTACGCGCCCCTGACCTTGGACATGCCCCATCCGGAAGAGGTGTACGCCTGTGCCCGCTCTTGTGCTGCTCGGAGCTCAGTGGGGTGACGAGGGCAAGGGAAAGGCCACCGACCTGCTCGGTGGATCCGTTGACTATGTAGTGCGCTACCAGGGCGGCAACAACGCCGGCCACACGGTCGTCGTCGGCGACCAGAAGTACGCGCTGCACCTTCTCCCTTCCGGCATCCTCTCCCCCGGATGCACCCCGGTCATCGGTAACGGCGTCGTCGTCGACCCGGCCGTCCTGCTCTCCGAGCTGCGCGGTCTCAACGAGCGCGGCATCGACACCTCCAAGCTGCTCATCAGCGGCAACGCTCATCTGATCACGCCCTACAACGTCACCCTCGACAAGGTCGGCGAGCGCTTCCTCGGCAAGCGCAAGATCGGTACCACCGGTCGCGGCATCGGCCCGACCTACGCGGACAAGATCAACCGCGTCGGCATCCGCGTCCAGGACCTCTACGACGAGTCGATCCTCTCCCAGAAGGTCGAGGCGGCGCTGGAGGGCAAGAACCAGCTCCTCGCGAAGCTCTACAACCGCCGCGCGATCGAGTCCGCGGCCATCGTCGAGGAAATGCTCCAGTACGCGGAGCAGATCAAGCCGTACGTCGCCGACACCACCCTGATCCTCAACAACGCGCTGGACGAGGACAAGGTCGTGCTCTTCGAGGGCGGCCAGGGCACCCTGCTCGACGTCGACCACGGCACCTACCCCTTCGTCACCTCGTCGAACCCGACCGCGGGCGGCGCCTGCACCGGCACCGGCGTCGGCCCCACGAAGATCAGCCGTGTCATCGGCATCCTCAAGGCCTACACCACCCGCGTCGGCGCGGGCCCGTTCCCGACCGAGCTGTTCGACCAGGACGGCGAGGACCTGCGCCGCATCGGCGGCGAGCGCGGCGTGACCACCGGCCGCGACCGTCGCTGCGGCTGGTTCGACGCGCCGATCGCACGGTACGCCACCCGCGTGAACGGCCTCACCGACTTCTTCCTCACGAAGCTGGACGTACTGACCGGCTGGGAGCAGATCCCGGTCTGCGTCGCCTACGAGATCGACGGCAAGCGCGTCGAGGAGCTGCCCTACTCGCAGAGCGACTTCCACCACGCGAAGCCGATCTACGAGTACCTCCCCGGCTGGTCCGAGGACATCACCAAGGCCAAGACCTTCTCGGACCTGCCGGCGAACGCCCAGGCCTACGTGAAGGCCCTGGAGGAGATGTCGGGCGCCCCGATCTCCGCGATCGGCGTCGGCCCCGGCCGCACCGAGACGATCGAGATCAACTCGTTCCTGTAGGCAGCGCCCGCAGCGGCACGAAGGGGCGGGCGCCGTACGGCGCCCGCCCCTTCCCGCACGTACGGGCGCGTGCCCGCGGCGGTGTCACCGCCGTGCCGTTCCGGTAGTCGGACCAGTGGTTCGGGGTCCGGGGCACGGACAGGAAGCCGCCACCAGGGCAGCGACGACCACGAGTCGGCGATTGCGCACCGATCCCCTGGTTCCGGATCGCACGAAGCCCGTGGATTCCGGGCGGGCAGGGGGATCCAGCCCCTGGCAGGCCCGGGCGCGGCGATCCCCGGAAGGCGGGTTCCGGGTAGGCGGAAATATGATGGGCGGGTCCTTTCCGCGGCGGAAGCAGGGACGGATGCGCCATCGTCGGAGCTGTCCATGAGCCGGCGCCGTCCCCCTCGGGTGGCCAGCGCCGACCTGTTGAGCACGCTCGGAAAACTGACCGCACAGGCACGCCAGGGCGTGGAGCTCCAGCAGGCCCGTGTGGAACTGGCCGAGGCGCTGCAACGCGAGATGCTGCCCACCGCGCTGCCCTGCGTGCCGGGCCTGCGCACCGCGGCCCGTTACTCGCCCGCCCGGAACGGCCTGGACATCGGCGGCGACTGGTACGACGGCTTCCGGCTGCCGGAGGGCGCGCTCGCCTTCTGCATCGGCGACGTCCAAGGGCACGACGTCGACGCGGCCGCGTTCATGGGCCAGGTCAGGATCTGTCTGCGGGCCGTGGCGGCCGTGGTCGTCGATCCCGGTGAGGTGCTGAGCCGGGCCAACGAAGTGCTGCTCTCGATGAACCGCGATCTCTTCGCGACCTGCAGCCTGCTCCGCTTCGACCCGGACACCTGGGAGCTGGAGAGCTCCCGGGCCGGTCACATCCCCGCGGTCTGGGCCACGGTCGACGGCCGGTACGGCATCACCGAGGACACCGGCGGGCTGCCGCTGAACCTGGTGGCCGGGTCGGCCTACGAGGTGACCCGGCGGCGGCTGACGCAGGCGGGATCGATCGTCCTGCTCACCGACGGCGTGGTCGAGGGCCCGCGCTTCCCGCTCGAAGTGGGGCTGGAACGGGTGGTCGAGGTCGTCCGGGAAGCGGCCGGCAGCGACCCGGCCGAGCTGGCCGCCGAGGTGATGAAGGTGGCCGATTCGACGGGCCACGCGGACGACGCCGCGGTCCTCGTCCTCAGCCACGACGCGGCCGGATCCGCCCCGGGGCAGTGCCCGGACCCCGACCCCTGACCGGACCCCGTGACCCCGCGGAGCGCGTGTCACGCCCCGCCCGGCCCGCCGGCTTGTTGTCTGATGACGTGGTGCGCACCGAGGGATGGCGACGTCCGGCCGAACTGCTCCTGCTGATCCTCGGCGTCGCCGTCGCCTACTACGCCGGCGGGCGGATCGGCCTGCGCCAGAGCGTGGTCGTCGACGGCGCCCAGGTCACACCGCTGTGGCTGCCCACCGGCATCGCGCTGGCGGCGCTGCTCTGGCTGGGCCTGCGCGTCTGGCCCGGGATCTCCCTGGGCACCTACTTCGCCATCGAACGCATCAGCGATTTCGATCTCAGTGAACTCGGCATCCTCGCGGGGAACACGCTCGCGCCGGTGTGCGCGTACCTGCTGTTGCGCCGGGTGGGCTACCGCACGGCGATGGACCGGCTCCGGGACGCACTGGCGCTCGTCTTCCTGGGCGGCCTGTTGCCGATGCTGATCAGCGCCACGGCCGGCACCTGGACGCTGGTGCTCACCGGCGATCTGCCCCGGGACGGGTTCTGGCCGGTGTGGACGGCCTGGTGGGTCGGGGACGCGATGGGGGTGCTCGTCCTGACCCCGCTGCTGCTGGTCCTGCGCCGGGCCCGGCTGCCCCGGGACGACTACCGGCTGGCCGAGGTGTCGGCCCTGGCGGTCACGTCCGTGATCGTCACGCTCGTGGCCACCCGCAGCCACCTGTCCGTGCTCTTCCTCGTCTTCCCGCTGCTGATCTGGGCGGCGGTCCGCTTCCAGTTCGCCGGGAGCGCGCCGTGCACCCTGCTGATCTCGGTCCTGGCGATCTCGGCGGCGCACGACCGCGCCGGACCGTTCGTCGACTACGGCCTGCTGGAGCTCATGGTCAACCTCCAGGCCCTCAACGGAGCGGCCGCCCTGACCGGACTGCTGCTCGCCGCGCTCGTCACCGAGCAGAACACCATACGGCTGCGGATCGAGCAGGTCTGCGAGGACCTGGCGGAGCTGGTGGAGCACCTGGCCCCCGGCGAGAGACCGCCCGAACACTGAGCGCCCCGGGCAGGTCCTGCCCGGGGCGCCCGGTGGTGGGTCAGTTGCTCTCGTAGTAGCCGAAGATGTCGACGATCAGGTCGGTGTTGTCCCAGCCCTGGTTCCAGTAGTCGACGATGCCGTTGTTCCCGGCGGCTGCCTGGACCAGGTTCGGGACGGTCCGGCGGGCCGTCCAGTTCAGCGTCGATGCGGTGGGGCGGTCCGGGAAGACCTGGCGGCCCAGCCGGTACTGCTCCCGCGTGTTCGGGTCGGGGGCGACCGACAGGAAGCCCGCACCGGCGGTGTTGGTGACCGTGGTGTTCAGCACGAACCCGGCGATGCCGGGCTCGTCCACGGACAGCGGGTGCCAGATGTAGCCGCGGCCCTGCATCGGGCCGTGCGTCCAGCGGGGGTCGCGGGTGTCGAGCAGCCGGACCGAGGTGATCGGCATGTAGGCGGCCTTGCTCTGGGTGCTGTAGTAGCCGACGACGTCGACGACGACGTCCGTACCGGCCCAGGCGCCGTTGCGGACGTCGATGGTGCCGTCGGGGCCGACCGGCACGATCACGGCGTTCGCGACGGTCTGGCCCGCGGTGAAGTTCAGGTTGGACGTGATCGGGACGCTCCCGCCGCCCGGGAAGACGGACAGGTGCCCGGCCTCCCTCGGGTTGGTCACGGTCACGTTCAGCGCCACGGCGGTGATGCCTGCCGGCACTCCGCGCAGGCCGCTGATCTTCGTGCCGAAGGTCTTCTGGCCCTGCAGCTGGCCCCGGGCGGTGCCGAGGCCCTCACGGGTGTCGACGAACCGGACCGGCGCCATCGGCGTGTAGCCGGCCGCGTCGGCGTGCGTGAAGTAGCCGGTCACGTCCGCGATCAGGTCCACGGACGCCGAACCGCGGTTGGCGAGCTCCACGTAGCCGTTCTTGCCGACGGGCACGATGACCAGGTTCGGAACGGACTGGCCCGCCTCGAAGTTGACGTTCGAGGTCGTCGGCCGGTCGGTGCCCTCGGCGAACGCCGTGACGTGTCCGCCGCTGGTGGTGTTCGTGACGGTCACGTTGAGGGCGACGGCGGTGACGCCTTCCGGGATGGTCCCGTTGCCGCCGACCTTCACCCGGGTCGAGCCGTACGCGGGGACCTTGCCCCGGACCGCGCCGGTGCCGTCGCGGGTGTCCAGCAGGCGGGTCGGGGTGTGCGCGACGAAGTCCGAGCCGGCGGTCATGATCTGGAACTCGTTGACGACCTCGGCCTGGTTGGCCGGGTCCGTCACGGCGACCCTGACGGTGTACTGGCCGAGCTTCGCGTAGGTGTGACTGTTCTTCAGCAGCGTCGAGCCGTGCGCGTCCATGCCGTCCGGGGCGCTCCCGTCGCCCCAGTCGACGGTGACCTTCAGCGCGGAGTCGGCGCTGACGATGGTGGTCTCCAGGTCGAACGCGTGCGCGGTGGTGGCCGTGGCGTTCAGGACGAGGGCCAGGTCAGGGTTACCGGCCGCCTGCTGGGCGGCGACCCCGCTCTTGGCACCGGGCAGAGCCTTGCGGACGGAGCGCTCCGCGGGACTGCTGAAGGTCTTCAGGCCCGGCGCCGCGGCCTTGGCCAGGTCGACGGCCGGCGCACCCATCCCGGGCGCGACGGGCCCGGGCGCGACGGGCCCGGGCGCGACGGGCCCGGCGGCCGCGGCGATGCCCGGCGCAAAGCCGATGGTGGCCGCGATGACGGCAACGGAAACTACGAGACGGCGACTGCGCACCGATCCCCCCATTTTTGAACGTGCTCAGGTCTGGGCTCCAGCGTACACAGATCTTCACCCCCCGGATGGCGAATAAATGTGCGATCCAAGGGAGTTGGCGCGTTTCCACCCTGAACCGACCCCTATGCCCCACGGACCGGCCCGACGCTCCGGCCGTCCGGCGCTCCCCGACCGGCCGCCGCGGCACGCCCCGACGCAGCCGGGCCGCTACCAGGCCAGCTGGGAGATCTCCTCCGCCACCACCGCGCAGGCGTCCGCCGCCGGGTCGATCAGCGGGAAGTGGCCGACCCCGTCGAGCAGGGTCAGCCCGACCATCTCGCCGGCCTTCGCGGCCGCCACCACGTACGCCTCGGCCACCTGCTGCGGGACCACGATGTCGTCGCGGCCCTGGACCACCGCCGTGGCGATGCCCGTCGGCAGCAGCGACGCCGGGTCGGCCGACGGCATGCGCTCGTCCCAGTGGTCCGCGCCGCCCAGCAGCTGCGCGCTCGCCCCGCCGCACACGCCCAGTTCCTCCGCCACCGCGAAGTCCGCGATCGGCGCCAGCGCCACCACCCCGCGCAGCATCGGCGGGGCGGGCAGCCGCCACGGCGAGCCGGGCGGGAGCACGTGCCGGGCCGCGGCCCACAGCGCGAGGTGGCCGCCCGCCGAGTGACCGGTGACGACCACGCGACGGACGTCGGCCTGCGGCAGGGCGGAGGCGACGAGCCCCGGCAGGGCGTCCATCGCGGCGGCGACGTCGTCGAACGTCTCCGGCCAGCGCCCGGCCACCGGCCCCTCGGCGTCCTGGTGGGGCAGGGAACTTCCGCGCCGGTACTCGACGTTGGCGACGGCGAAACCGCTTCGGGCCAGGAAGTCGGCGAAGGGGGTGACGTGCTGCCTGTCGTAGGGGGCCCGCCATGCCCCGCCGTGCAGGACCACCACCAGCGGGGCCGGGCCCGGGGTCTCGCCGCGCGGGGCGTAGAAGTCGACGACGTGGTCGGGGTGTTCGCCGTACGCGGCCGTCGCGTCCGGTGCGACCGCCGGATGGGCAAAGGCCGAGGCGGCCTCGGCGGCGTCCCGTTCCACGGCGGCGGGGTCCGTCATCGGCTCAACCTCTCGGTAACGCGTGGGACAGCGGGGACAGATGTTCCGGTGTTCCGGCAGAGCGGGACCGTATCAGTCTGGAACAGCCTGTTCCGTGCTGGGACCGGAATACGGCCGGGCGGACGGAGCATTGGCCCCGCCCGCCCTGCGATGTGACGTTTCGCTACCGCTTCACCCGAAAATGTGACCCAGCGTGCGCGCCGCACGCTCGGCGTCGGCGAAACCGACGTAGAGCGGTGTGAAGCCGAAGCGCAGGACGTCGGGTGCGCGGAAGTCGCCGATGACGCCCCGGGCGATGAGCTCCCCCATGACCTTCCGGGCGTTGTCGGTCCGCAGCGAGACCTGGCTGCCGCGGCACTCGTGCTCGGCCGGGGTGACCGACTCGACCAGGCCCTGCGGGACGTACGCCGCCACACACGCGAGGAAGAAATCGGTCAGGGCGAGGGACTTGGCGCGCACGGCCTCGACGGCGACTCCGTCCCAGGCGTCGAGCGCCGCCTCCAGCGCCAGCATGGACAGGATGTCTGGGGTGCCGACGCGGCCGCGGGTCGCGCCCCGCGCCGCCTCGTAGGCCGGGGTCATCGCGAACGGATCCGCGTGGCCGTTCCAGCCGGGGAGGGGGGAGTCGAAGGCGTCCTGGTGGCGAGCTGCGATGTACAGGTACGCGGGGGCGCCGGGGCCGCCGTTGAGGTACTTGTACGTGCAGCCGACCGCCAGGTCGACACCGTGCGCGTCGAGGCCCACGGGCAGGGCGCCCGCGGAGTGGCAGAGGTCCCAGACCGCGACCGCCCCGGCGGCGTGGGCCGCCGCCGTGAGGGCCGGCAGGTCGTGGAGCCGGCCGCTGCGGTAGTCGACGTGGTTGAGCAGGACCACGGCGGTGTCGGCGTCGATCGCCTCCGCCGCCTGCGCGGGGTCGACCGGGACGACGGTCAGGCCCGTCAGCCGGGCCGCCGACTGCGCGATGTAGCCGTCGGTGGGGAACGTCGCCGAGTCGACCAGCAGCCTGGTCCGGCCGGGGGCGGCGAGGCGGGCACCGCCGACCAGGGCCTTGAAGAGGTTGACGCTGGTGGAGTCACCCACGACCACCTGGCCGGGAGCGGCGCCGATCAGCGGGGCGATCTTGTCGCCGATCCGCTCGGGCGCGGTCCACCAACCGCTCTCGTCCCACGAGCGGATGAGCAGTTCGCCCCACTGCCGGGCGACGACGTCGGCGGTGGCCGCGGCCACACCGGCGGGCAGCGCCCCGAGCGAGTTGCCGTCGAGGTAGACGACCCCGTCGGGCAGGGTGAAGCGCTCGCGCAGTGTGGCCAGCTCGTCGGCGGCGTCCAGCTCGGCCGCACGGGTCCGCAGGTCGGACCGGATGTCAGACATGGCTGCGCGCCGTCCAGAGCTCCGGGAAGACGTTCTTCGTCGCGCGCTTCTCCAGCCAGGTCACACCGGCCGAGCCGCCCGTTCCGGTCTTCGCGCCCATCGCGCGTCGGGTGGCCACCAGGTGGTCGTTGCGCCAGCGCCAGACGAGCTCGGCGACGTCGGTGAGGACCTCGCCGAGCCGGTGGAGGTCCGCGTGCAGCTCCGGGGCGGCGTACAGGCCGGTCCAGACGGCCTCGACCTCGGCCGAGGCCTCGTAGCGCAGCGAGAGGTCCCGGTTGAGGACCGACTCCGGTACCGGCAGGCCGCGGCGGGCCAGCAGGCGCAACACCTCGTCGTAGAGGCTGGGCTCCTGGAGGGCCTTCTCCAGCTCTGCGTGGACACGCGGCGCGCCGCGGTGCGGGACCAACATGGAGGAGGACTTCTCGCCGAGCAGGAACTCCATCCGGCGGTACATCGCCGACTGGAATCCGGAACCTTCGCCGAGGGCGCCTCGGTAGGCGTTGAACTGCGCCGGGGTGAGCTGGGCGAGCGGGCGCCAGGAGGCGTTGAGGGCCTCCAATTCACGGAGGGAACGTTTCAGCGCATCCATTGCGACCGGGATGCGGTCCTCGCTCAGAGCCTTCGCGGCGGTTTCCCACTCGTGGACGATGACCGTGAACCACAGCTCCATGACCTGGGTCGTGACCAGGAAGACCATCTCGCCCGGGTCGTCCGAGCGGAGGTGCTGGAGGTGGGTGAGGACGTCCGCCTGGACGTAGTCCTCGTACGGGGTCGTGCCGTCGAAGTCGAGGTTCGGGGTGTCCCCGCCGACTCCGGAGGCATCAAGGGTGTTCGACATCGCTGTCTCCTCGACACGTGCTTCCGGGTAGCGGTCCGCTCCTTCCGTGAGGTGAGTGGAGCCCCGGTCCCCTGCCCGCATCATAGGACCCCGGCGCGCCGGCGCTCCAGCGGAGAGTGATGCAGACCACACACCCGGTCCGCGTGCCACGTCCCGCCGCCCGCCGTGCGGCACCCGGTCGCAGCCTCGGCCGACCGGGAGACGGACCCGGTGCCGCCCCTCCGCCGCACCCGGGGGCTCGGTGCGGGACCGCACGGGACACGGCCGGGCGAGCACTGCGGCGCACGGCCACCTGTGGCTGGCCCCGCCGCCCTGTTCACGGTGGCGGCCCTTGCCACGCGCCACCGCGTCCCCCCGGGCGCCGGATCGGCCCTCTTCGGGGCCCCTGCGGGTCGGCAGCACTGGCGACGCTTCACCGGTGACGTGGGGCGACCACCTGGTCGTCCTCCAGGTGGCCCTCTTGTCCAGCGTGGGCCCCGCCGGCCCGGATCTCCTGACCCGGACGCGGTCTGTGCCACGGGCCCGCCTGGCCGATCTCTCCGGGATCCGGTGGGGAAAGTCGGCCCACCAGGTCCGCTCAGCGGGCTCAGGCCCCCGCGTCGATCGACTCCGCAATGATCCCGACCATGGTGGAATCCCAGGTGAGAACCAACAGTTCGGCCTTCTCCCCCTGGATGGTGTTGCAGGTCAGCGCAGTTCCGCCGCGGCCGCCACCGATCGCCGCGTCGGACGGTCCGGCCAGCCGCAGCGCCTTCGCACCGGGCCCGTCCAGGACCGCTGCGGAGCGGAGCAGCGTTATCTTCCCGGGTTGCATCCCAGATGCCCTGGCGCCCGTACGGTACCGGCAGCGCAGGGTGACCGGCTCACCGCGCCGAAACGCGGCGACGCGGCGTGCGGAACGGGCCCGGTCGAGCCCCTTGCCGCCGATCCACAGCGCCAGGTCCATCAGGGAATGCAGCGCGAGTTCCAGCAACAGCATGTGATCGTTCGCTCCTCAACTCAAAGGATTCGTGCAAGGCGTGTGCGGGTGCAGCCCGCTTGCCCGTGCGTGCGAGCACGCCCGGGGCCGTCAGACCGTACGCATGAAGCCTTGGCGTCCTTGCGGAAGGCCCCGACGGACTCGCCGCCCGGCCCCGTGCCGTCGTGGGTGGACCCGAAGTCGATGACCTGCCGGGCCTTGCCCCCCGAGCTTCCGGGTCCGGTCCTCACCGTTGCACGGGGTCTGCTCTCCGATCGTCCCCCGGTCCCCGAGTGGCAGACTGCTTCCATGACGATGCACAAGAACCTGCTCGGCGGCCCGGAGCCGACGTACCTCCCGGAGAACGAAGAGGCGTACCGCCTGCTCGGCGAGGGGTCCCTGTCGCCGGCCGAAGTGGTGGCGAAGGACCCCACGTTCTCGCTCGCCTGGGCGATGCTCGCCGACGAGGCCTTCGAGGCCGGTCGGGTGGTCGAGTCGTACGCGTACGCGCGCACCGGCTACCACCGCGGTCTGGACGCGCTGCGCCGGGCCGGGTGGAAGGGGCACGGCCCCATCCCCTGGGACCACCAGGCCAATCGCGGGTTCCTGCGCTGCCTCGCCGCCCTCGCTCGCGCCGCCGGCGCGATCGACGAGAAGAGCGAGACGGAGAGGTGCTGGCAGTTCCTGAACGACAGCAGCGCCGAGGCGTACGCCGAGCTGAAGTAGAGGGGCGGGCAGCCCGAAGCCCGGCCTCCGTCGTGGGACGGAGGCCGGGCCCTGGGGGTGCGACTGCTGCCGCCTCAGCGGCGGCGGACTACTTGATCCGGGTGCCGGCAGAGCGCAGGTCCGCGCACGCCTCGACGACGCGCGCAGCCATGCCCGCCTCGGCGGCCTTGCCCCAGGTCCGCGGGTCGTACTTCGACTTGGTGCCGACCTCGCCGTCGACCTTCAAAACGCCCGCGTAGTTGCTGAACATGTGGTCCACGACCGGGCGGGTGAAGGCGTACTGGGTGTCGGTGTCCAGGTTCATCTTCACCACGCCGTTCTCCAGCGCGGTGGCGATCTCCTCGGCCGTGGAACCCGAACCGCCGTGGAAGACGAAGTCGAACGGCGAGGCCTTGCCGAACTTCTCGGCGACACCGGCCTGGAGGTCCTTCAGGAGCTCGGGGCGCAGCACGACGTTGCCCGGCTTGTAGACGCCGTGGACGTTGCCGAAGGAGGCGGCCAGCAGGTAGCGGCCCTTCTCGCCCAGGCCCAGGGCCTCGGCGGTACGGATGGCGTCCTCGACGGTGGTGTACAGCTCGTCGTTGATCTCGTGGCTGACGCCGTCCTCCTCGCCACCGGTCGGGGTGATCTCGACCTCAAGGATGATCTTCGCGGCGACGGCCTTGGCGAGCAGCTCCTGGCCGATCGCCAGGTTGTCGGCCAGGGTCTCGGCGGAGCCGTCCCACATGTGCGACTGGAAGAGCGGGTTCTGACCGCGGGCGACGCGCTCGGCGGAGATGTCCAGGAGCGGACGTACGTAGCCGTCCAGCTTGTCCTTGGGGCAGTGGTCGGTGTGCAGGGCGACGGTGATGTCGTACTTGGCGGCGACGATGTGCGCGAACTCGGCCAGGGCGACCGCGCCGGTGACCATGTCCTTGTTGTGCTGGCCACCCAGGAACTCCGCACCACCGGTGGAGATCTGGATGATGCCGTCGCTCTCGGCCTCCGCGAAGCCCCGCAGCGCGGCGTGCAGGGTCTGGGACGAGGTCACGTTGATGGCCGGGTAGGCGAACTTGCCTGCCTTCGCCCGGTCGAGCATCTCGTTGTAGACCTCGGGGGTTGCGATGGGCATCTGTCCGCTCCTTGGGTGTGCGGGAAGTGTGCTTATTGCGGGCCCTGACCTGGGGGCGACGTCATCGTCGCGCCTATCTTTCCAGACTCCGCGCAAGGGTCCAGCCCGCCGGTCTCGCGTCAGGCGGGAACGTCCCGGGATGTTTCACGTGAAACATCCCGGGACGCGATGAAAAGCCAGGTCAGACCCACCTCAAGAGGTCGGGGGACCCTTGGCGCCAGTTGTCGCGGTGGCCGGTCAGGACAGGCCGAGGTCCTCGAGGCGGTAGCCGGTGAGGTACGGCAGGCCCGCCTCGGCGATCGCGTCGGCCGCGCCGCGGTCGACGATCGTGGCGACGGCGACGACCTCGCCGCCGGCCTCGCGGACGGCCTCTACGGCGGTCAGCGGGGAACCGCCGGTGGTCGAGGTGTCCTCGACCACCAGGCAGCGCCTGCCCTTCACGTCGGCGCCCTCGATGCGGCGCTGCATGCCGTGCGCCTTCTGCGCCTTGCGGACGACGAAGGCGTCCAGGCGCTGACCGCGCGCGGCGGAGGCGTGCAGCATCGAGGTGGCGACCGGGTCGGCACCGAGGGTCAGGCCGCCGACGCAGTCGTAGTCGAGCTCGGCGGTGAGGTCGAGCATGACCTGGCCGACCAGCGGGGCCGCCTCGCCGTCGAGGGTGATCCGGCGGAGGTCGATGTAGTAGTCGGCCTCCCGGCCGGAGGAGAGGATCACCTTGCCGTGCACGACGGCCTTGTCCTTGATCTGCTGCAGAAGCGCATCGCGCGTGCCCGACGGCATGACTTCGTTGACGTCACTCATGGCGACGAGCTTAGTTGCGGGCTAGACGAGGCGCCGCCACGTCCAGGTCGTGGAGACCTCCAGCGGGTCGACGGGGGTGACCAGGCGCGGAGCGGTGTTGATCCCGTTCGGCGGACCGGACTGGGGCTCGACGCAGACGGCTTCGGCCTGCTCGTCGTAGACGACCACCCATTCGGACCTGCTGGTGACGCGTAGTTCCAGCGCACCGGGCCAGGTGAGGGTGACGTCGACCCCGTCGGGCATGCCGAAGCAGTCGTCCCAGGGACCGGGCCGGCGGTCGATGCGCTGTCCGGTGGGCAGGTGGTCGGCCCCGCGCTCCTCCTGCCAGGCGGGGTCGAAGGAGATCTCGACGTCCTGACCTCCGAGGCTGCGCAGGAACCAGGGGTGCCAGCCGGCCTGGGCGGGGAAGGAGTCCCCGTACGTCTCGACGCCCATGGTGAGGGTCAGTGAGTCCTCGGTCAGCGTGACGACCTGGGTGACCCGGCCGGGCGTCGGCCACGGGTCGGCGAGGTCGTAGACGAATGCGGCCTCGGTGGCGGTGGCGCCGGCCGGCCGCCACGACGCGTCCCGGCCGAGGCCGTGCAGGGCGTGCGGCGGGTGGTCGAGGGGCATCTGGTGCACGGTCGCACCGTTGTGGAACCGGCCGTCCTTCATCCGGCCGCACCACGGCACCATCGGGAAGGCTCCGTACCGGGGCCCCTGGCGCAGCAGCTCGGTTCCGTCGATGCGCAGGCTGCTGATCCGGCAGCCGTTCTCCTGGTCGACAGTCACCTCGGTGCCGCCGGCGCTCAGTTGCGTACTCATGCAGTCGACCCTAGTAGTGCTCGGCCACGTCACCGCAGGTGCACCGGTCAGGGCCGCAGTGTCCGGTGGGTGCACGCCACGGCGCGGGAAACGCCCGGGTACGCGCCGCACCCGGGCGTCCCGGCCAGGGCGTGACGCCGACGGCAGAGCCCGAGACCGCACGCACCGCGGCGGGGGCCGCGGGTCAGCGGCGGCGACGCAGGGCGCGGCCGATGACGACGGCGGAGGCGAGTGCGAGCGCCGCAGCCGGGGCGATCCAGCGCAGGCTGTCGCCGGTCGCGGTGGCGGCCGGGGCGGGAACCGGAGCGTACCGGCCGCGCGGGGGCGCGTGGTCCACCTCCTCGGCACTGCGGCCGATCATGGTGCGGCGGGCGTGGGCGGCCTCGGCCGGCGGCCGCGGGGCACCGGCCGCTCCGAGGTCCTCGAACCCGGCGGCCAGGAACGGGTCCACGGCAGGGTCCAGGGACGGGGGCGGCACCTCGGTCTCGAAGACCGTGGCGCTGACCTCGGTGACGTCGCCTTGGGGTCCCTCCACACCATCGGCGTCCTCGGCCTCGGCAACGGGATCGGCGACGGGACCGCTCACCGCGGACCCGGCGGCCAGTTGGCCGGCGGCCCGGTCGAACAGCCTGCGCAGGGCGGTGGCCGCAGCCGCGGGGTCGAAGGAGGCGGCCCGCCCGTCGGCGGTGGCGTGGGCGGAGAAGTCCAGCCGGGTCCCGTCCGGTGCCGGCGTCAGACGCAGGCCGAGGGAGAACGTCACGGTGCCGCTGCCCCGCACCTCGGTGCCCTCGCCCTCGAAGGTGAAGTGGTCGGGGTCCCGCTCGGTGACGGCCGCGGACCCCCGATAGGTCACGGTGCTCCCGCCGGCCCGGACCTTGAGCCGGCCGGACAGCGGGCCGACGCCGGTGTCGGCGTCCTGCTGGAGTCCCGGCACGCACCGGGCCACCCGTGCGGGGTCGCGCAGCACGGCGCGGAGGTCGTCTGCCGGGACCGGGACGAACACCTGATGCTCCATGCGATCGAGCCTACGGCCTGGACCGCACCGGGTCACGAATACCGCGGATGCGGCAGCGTCGAGGGCGGAAGTCCGCTCAGTCGGGTGCGTTCGGCGTCGCGCGCCGCGTCCTGGAGGGAACCGGTGGTCAGCGAGCTCAGCGCGGGCGTCTCGCCGTCCACGCGCAGCCGGGGCTGCTGGTCGCGGGCGGCCAGGACGAGGCCCCAGTCCTGCGGTGGCGCGCCGGTCCCGCCGGAGGGGCTGCGGTCGGGGCCGGCGGTGAAGCCCGTGAGGCGGCCGCCGGCGCTGTACGGGGCGGTACGCAGGCCCGCCGCGCGGAGCGTGGAGTCGACGGTCCAGTACGTACGGGGGCGCGCGGTCATCGGTCCGGCGTGCACGGCCATCCGGCCTCCGGGGGCCAGCGCCCGTGCGGCCAGTCCGTAGAACTCCTGCGAGTACAGCTTCGTGCTGGGGGCGATGCCGGGATCCGGCAGGTCGGAGACGATCACGTCGAAGCGGTCGTTCGCGGCGGGGCCGCGCAGCCAGCGGAAGGCGTCCTCGTTGACGACGACCAGGCGCGGGTCGGCGTACACCCCGGCGTTGAGCGCGGACAGCATGGGGTCGGTGCGGGCGAGGCTGACCACGCCGGGGTCGACCTCGACGACGGTGACGGAGGCGACATCCCGGTAGCGGAGGACCTCGCGGGCGGCGAGCCCGTCGCCGCCGCCGAGGACGAGCACCCGGGCGTGCGGGCCGGTCATCGCGGGGTGCACCAGGGCCTCGTGGTAGCGGTACTCGTCGTAGCCGCTGACCCGCAGCCGCCCGTCGAGGTACAGGTCGAGGGAGCGCGGGGAGCCGGTCGCGGGCCCGGTGAGCACCAGCTCCTGCACGCCGGTCCGGACGGCGACCCGCACCTCGGATCCGTAGACGGCACGCCGGGCGAACCGCTCGAAGTCGTCGGCGAGGACGGTCGCGGAGGCCAGGACGACGAGGACGGTCAGGTTCGCGGCGACGAGCAGCCAGCGGCTCCGCCGGCTCAGGTCACGGCGGAAGAGCCACAGGACCAGCCCGCCGCCGACGACGGCGTTGACGGTGCCGGTGACCATGGCGCCGGTGAGCTGACCGAGCATCGGCAGCAGCAGGAACGGGAAGGCGAGGCCTCCGACGAGGGCGCCCACGTAGTCGGCGGCGAACAGGTCGGCGACGGCGCCGCCCGCGTCCTGTCTGCGGATGCGCTGGATGAGGACCATCAGCAGCGGGATCTCCGCGCCGATGAGCATCCCGATGGCGAACGAGAACGCGACAAGCGCTGGTCGGGACTCCCCCAGCCAGGCGAAACTCGCGTAGAGCGCCATGGCGGAGAGGCCGCCGAGACAGGCGAGGCCGGCCTCGATGACGGCGAAGCCGAGGGCGGGCCGGTGCCGCAGGCGCTTGGCGAGCAGCGAGCCGACGCCCATGGCGAAGACCATGACGGACAGGACGACCGACGCCTGGGTGACGGAGTCGCCGATGAGGTAGGTGCCCAGGGCGAGGAGCTCCAGCTCGTACACCAGCCCGCAGGCGGCGCAGACGAACACGGTGGCCAGGACCAGGAGTCGGCCGGTCCGGGGCCGTACGGGCAGCGCCACCGGAACGGTCGCGGCGCCTCCCGGCTCCGGAGCCGGGAGGACCCGGCGCGGGACGGAACGGTCGATCATGCAGCGAACCGTACGTCACCGCCCACTCGCATCCGGTCACCCACATGGGTGCAAGTGGCGCACCGATTCGGCCGGTTGGCGTAACCACACCGCACGCCTCGCGCCACGGGGCTCCGCCAGGACCCGCCGCGCCCGAACGGCCCTCCCCCGCATGGCCTAGAGCAGGGCCGGCGATTCCAGAGCCGGCGCCGCGGCTCCCATCCGGATCCCGACCCGCGTGCGGGTGACCACCAACTGCCCCTCCTGCGGGTAGGCGTGCCAGGTGCGCCACCGCACCTGGCCCTCGTACCGCTGGGCGAGCATGGCGGTGAAGGCGTGCGGACTTCCCGGAAACGTCCCCGCGAGCCCGTTCGGGTGATCGGCCACCAGGGCGAGCAGCTCCTGCGCCCGCCCCGCGAACGATCCCCGGGACAGGGTCTCGACCCGTGCGGCGAACTCGTACTCGCAGTCGCCCACCCGCTTCGCCACGCCGAGCGGCAGCGGCGTACTGCTGCCGGGCATGCAGGCGACCGTCTCCGAACAGAGCACGTCCCGCTCCTCCAGCAGAACCTGATGGGAGGCCCCGAGCAGGCGCAACTCGACCTTCGCACCAGAAAGCTCGAGGTTCAGTACGGCCAGGGCGGGCAGCCGGTCCCGACCCAGGGCCCAGGCGAGATCGGCGGCACGCGTGTCGGTGTATGAGGTCTGGAGGGTCGTGAGCATGAGTCGGCTCCGCAAACGCGCGAGGGAGAGGGGCCGGGGCCCGCCAGCGGTAGCAAGCACGGGTGGGGGGACACCGGCACGGGTCCACAGGAAGTCCAGGGAGGTCCGAGGACTGGTCTACTCAACCGAGGGAATCATGAAAGGCACGGCACTCACAGCGTTTTTACCCAACTTGACGGGGTTTACATCCCCCCGGGGGCTTCGCAGTTCACGTGTTCAACAGGTTGCGTCCCGCGCGTCGCGCTGCACGGACAACGCACGGGGCGCCCGGGGGAAACGGGCCTCGGACGCCCACGTCAGGACGGCGCCGTCCGCCCCGTCAACTGCTGCCGCACCCCCCGCCCCCTCCGCCGCCGCCCCCGCCTCCGCACGAGGACGACGACCCGCACGACGAGGACGACCCGCAGCCGGACGAGCCCGAGTCGCCCACCCACGAGCTGCTCTGGCCGCGGCTCGTCCGGTACGTCCGCGAGCCGCGTCCCGCCGGCTTGCGCGCGACCCCCCTGACGAGGAGCACGAACAGCACCCCGATCACCACCGCTATCGCGACGAACTCCATGTCCGCCCCTCTCTCACGCCCCGGTCCTCCGGGGAGCGGGATCCCCGCGTCCCGCGTGAAGGGGGGATGCCCCCGGCCCGCGCGGCCCAAAGCACACTTGAGCAAGTCCAGAGGTTGCACGCAGGATGGCGCCCATGAGCGCACCCGCGGGCAGCGACCGCCCCTTCCTCAACCGCCGGCTGGCGGCCTTCGGCACGACGATCTTCGCTGAGATGTCGGCGCTGGCGGCACGCACCGGGTCGATCAACCTGGGCCAGGGTTTCCCCGACACCGACGGTCCGGCGCAGATCGCCGAGGCGGCCTCCCGCGCGGTCCTCACCGGCCTCGGCAACCAGTACCCGCCCGGTCCCGGCGTCCCGGAGCTGCGCACCGCGATCGCCACGCACCAGCAGCGCTTCTACGGCCTCGGCTACGACCCCGAGACCGAGGTCCTGGTCACCGCGGGCGCCACCGAGGCCATCGCCGCCTCCCTGCTCGCCCTCCTGGAGCCGGGCGACGAGGTCATCGCCCTGGAGCCGTTCTACGACTCCTACGCGGCCTGCATCGCGATGGCCGGCGCCACCCGCGTCCCCGTCACCCTGCGCCCGCACGGCGGGGCCTTCGTCCTCGACCTGGACGAACTGCGCGCCGCCGTCACCCCGCGCACCCGGCTGCTCCTGCTGAACACCCCGCACAACCCGACCGGCACCGTCCTCACCTCCGGCGAGCTCGCCGCGATCGCCGAGTTGGCCGTCGAGCGCGATCTGCTGGTCGTCACCGACGAGGTGTACGAGCACCTGGTCTTCGAGGGCTCCCACCTCCCCCTGGCGGGCTTCCCCGGCATGCGCGAGCGCACCGTCTCCATCTCCTCCGCCGGCAAGACCTTCTCCTTCACCGGATGGAAGGTTGGCTGGGTCATGGCGGACGGCCCGCTCGTCTCCGCGGTCCGGACCGCAAAGCAGTACCTGACGTACGTCAGCGCGGGCCCCTTCCAGTACGCCGTCGCCGAAGCTCTCCACCTCCCCGATTCGTACTTCGACGGCTTCCGTGCCGACCTGCAGCGCAAGCGCGACCTGCTCGGCGACGGCCTGCGGGCGGCCGGCTTCGAGGTCTACCAGCCGGAGGGCACCTACTTCATCACCACCGACATCACCCCCTTCGGCGAGAAGGACGCCCACGCCTTCTGTCGCACCCTCCCCGAACGCTGCGGCGTCGTCGCCATCCCCAACTCCGTCTTCTACGACGACCCCGACACCGGCCGCACCCAGGTCCGCTTCACCTTCTGCAAGAAGGACGGCGTCCTCCACGAGGCAGTCAACCGCCTTCGCGGCCTCGCGTCCTGAACGCCAGGCGGCATACCCAGTCAAGGACGTACGGTGCCGGGACCCACCCGTTGCCCAGCTCCTCGCCGGTGCCGGTCTCCTCGGCACCGGCGGCCCCTGTCCGATGCCGCCGCCGGTCAGCGGCGCCGCTTGCGGCCGCTTCTGCCGGCGGGGCGCGCCCGCTTGTGGGCGCGGCCGGAACGGGCGGCGGGAACGCGTAGTGTCCGGGCAGCCAGCCGACTCAGCTCTTCCAGACCGGCCCGGTCAGGGTGCGCGGAGTCCGACGCGGCGGCGATCGCGTCCCTGACCTCCGGGCCCTGGGCGCGCAGCGTCTCCTCGGCGCCGCCCGATCCGCCCGCCAGCTCCACGAGCTGGAGCAGGTTCTCGGCCAGCACCAGCAGATGCTCGGCATCGGTCATGTCCGCCGGAGACAGCAGCTCATGCTGCGCCAACGTGTTCAGTGCCAGCGGCGCGAGCTGGGGATCGCGGCGCAGCACGCGCAACAGCTGCTCGCCCTCGCCGTCCGGCAGCGCGGTCAGCAGCACGCCGAGCATCGCCTGTGCGCGCGTGCGGAAAGCCATGACTCTTACCGCGTCGGTCAGTTGCCGCAGTGCCGCCTCTCGCTCGCCACGGGCCGCGATCCAGCCGGCCAATTCCACCCGGGCGGCATCCGGCGGGTACTCCTCGGCCAGCACGCCCAGCAGGCCGGTCGCCGACGCCTGGGCCAGTTCACCGATCAGCGGTGCGTCCCTGCCGACGGCCAGCAGTCGCTGCCGCACAGCCCGGGTGCCGAGCTCGGTGAGACGGATGAGTTCGACCGGCCCTGCGGTCAGCTCTTCCCGCCGCCGGTCGGCCCGCTCCCGCGCCATCGGGTCCGGTGTCGCCCCTGCGACGCCCAGCAGTTCCGCGAGCTCCGGCGGCATGCCGGCGGGCAGCTCAGGTCCGGCGTCGGCGAGGTCGACATCGAGGAACACCGGGTCGGCCATTCCCCGGTCACGCTCGATCGCGCCCAGGTCGTCCAGCAGGTCGAGCACCCTGCGCAGGTCCCGGTCGGCGTGCTCCAACCACATCCCGTGCTGGAGGTCCGACCCTCCGTCGAGCTGGAAGGAGGTCCGATAGGCCAGGTGCACCGTGTCGCGCAGCCGCGGCCAGGGCATCGGGTACGGCAGGCTGTAGAGCGTGTTCAGCACATCCGGCAGGACGTCCTCGTAGACGTCGAAGAGCATCGACTCGACGTGCCAGCCGCTACGCGCCCCGAGGAGGGGCTGTCGCAGTTCGAAGCACGCGTCGAAGGCGCGCAGCCACAGCTGAAGCGGGTCGGACAGTACCGGCCGGGCCTTGGCCACCGCGTACAGACGCCCTTTGGCCACCCGGACCAGCCGCGCCTTCTTCGCCCACTCCACCAGCAGTCCCAGCCGCGGCAGGTCGGCCGATGAGCGCACCCCGTCGGTCTTGTCCCCGGTGCCGAGTACGTCCACCAGGTCTCGGGCATCGGCCATCCGCAGCCGGCCCGTCGCCGTCACAGGGCGGCCGTCCCGTCCCGCCCACTCGGTGAGTCCGCGCAACTGCCCCACCGTCTTCGACGCCTCTGCCCTCCGGCGCAGTTCGTCGTCCTCGGGCAGCGCGACGGGTAGCTGCGGCTCGGCGCGGGCCGAGCCGGACAGCGCGCGGCCGGTCAGCCGCCGTTCCATGATCGCGTCGAGGGCCTGCTCGTCATAGGCGACCGCTCCGCGCCGCGCCCGGTCCGCGAAGCGCTGCAGCGCCGCCCCGTCCCGGACGTCCACGCCGTGCTCGGCGGCCGTCATCGCCCAGAACTTCGCGAGACCCCAGCGGGTGCGGTCCGCCATCGCCGCCGGGTGCCGCTCCGCGAATTCGCCGACCGCGGCAAGGGAATCCTGGAGTACGGGGCCTCGCGGATCCGCCAACTGCGCCGCGTGCAGATAGCGCAGCAGCGTGCGCAGTGTGCCCGGGGCGTCGGAGCGTTCCTCCCCGGGGAGTTCGGTGACGTTCTGGGGCAGCCAAGTGAGCAGGAGCTCCTCCACGTGGCGCGGCTCCCACAGCCCCAGTCGGCCGTCGGCGGTCGCTCCGTGCCGGTAGTCCAGAATCGCCTCGGCCGTGAACCCGTCCACCGGCTGCCCTTGTTCTCCGGCCCACCGGGCCAGGCGATCGACCAGCAGCCCACGCGCCGCCTCGAACTCCTCCTCGGCCTCGGGCTCGAACCTCATCCGCATGCAACCCATCCCACCTGTCCGCAGCGGTCCTTACGGTGGCACGGTACCCGCCCCGTCGCGGCCGGAATCAGCGGGCGTCGGCCTCGGGCTCCGGACGCGGGAGTTCGTCGAGGTCGAGCGTGAAGGTGCGGCCGTCGGCCAGCGGGATGGGGAGCTTGCCGGTGCCGTACTTGTGGGTGTGCGCCGCGATGTAACCGGTGCCGGTCGGCTGGGTGTGGAGGACGACTTCCTGAGCGTAGGGGTCCACCACCAGGTAGATCGGGATGCCGTAGCGGCCGTACTTCGCGGTGCAGTCGTCGTAGTCCTTGCGAGCGGAGGAGGTCGCGACGACCTCGGAGATCAGCAGGACGTCTTCGAAGCTGTAGCGCTTGCCTTCGCGGCGGGCGTCCTCGCGAAGGATCGCGAGATCGGGAGCGGAGTTCTCGTCGGCGGGGAAGTCGATGTAGACGTCCGAGGTGACCTTCGCGTGACGACCGAGTGCGAGAGAGTCGATCTGCATCGACCTGATGGTGCTGGAGTGCTCTTCGCTCTGCGGAGTCATGATCACTTTTCCGTCAGCTCCGAACAGCACCACGTACCCCTTGGGGAACTCGGTGTGCATGATCGCGTCGGCGCTCATGGACGGCTCCTTCCCGTGTGCGGGCAGGATACGGCGGACCATGCCGTTTCACCGAGCCGCCGGGACACGATCCGCTTGGGCTCACCGGCATCGCCGGACATCCCGCGGAGGGGCGCCCGCGGTCCACCTGGGGCTCCGGGCGGACCGGAGGGCCGGTGGACCGGGCGCGGCGGCGTGTGGGATGTCACCGGAGCTTCCGGTGCCGTTCACGCCCGGTGCGCGGCGGGGGCGCTTAGTGTGCCCGAGGCTCCTCATGGTCCGGATGGGCCTCCTCACACAGCGCAGGGAAGTCGGGGGTAGATGACGGCGACGGGCAGTACGTCGGTTTTCGTGCGGCCGCGGGACGTCAGGGCCGTCGGGGTGCCCTCGGCCGCCCTCGCGCTCGGCGTGTTCGCGGTGGTCCGCGGGGCCGGGGCCGCCGTGCTGGTCCTGGCTGCCTGGTGGGCCGGGCGTAGCCCCGTACGGGTGTTGGGGCACTCCTGGGACTCCGCCTGGTACCTCGCCATCGCCCGGCACGGCTACGGCCGCACCCAGATCTGGCCCGTCACCGGGCTGGTGCAGAGCGACCACGCCTTCTTCCCGCTGTACCCGGCGCTGGTGCGGCTGGCGGGCGGCGGCGAGTGGGGCGGGCTGCTGGTCTCCTGGACCGCCGCCGCGGTGGCCGCCGTCGGCGTGTACCGGGTCGGGGAGCTGGTGGCCGGGCGGCGCGTCGCACTGCTGTTGGTCGCGCTGTGGGCGGCGACCCCGCACGCGGTGGTGCTCACCCTCGCCTACACCGAGCCGCTGCTGGTCGCGCTCGCCGCCTGGTCGCTGTACGCACTGCTGCGCGGGCGCTGGCTGCTCGCCGCCTCGCTCGCGCTGGTCGCGGGGTTGACCCGGCCCACCGGGATCGCCGTCGCCGCCGCGGTGTCCGTCACCGCCCTGCATGCGCTGCTCGTACGGCGCTCCCGGGCACCCGGGGTGTGGGTGGCCGGCCTGCTGGCGCCGGCGGGCTGGCTGGGGTACGTGGTGGCCGTCGGCGCGGCCCGGGACGACCTCACGGGGTACTTCACCGTGCAGCGGCAGTGGGGGTCCCGCTTCGACGGGGGCCGGGCCACGCTGCTGAAGGTCTGGGAGGTGCTCACCGGCGGGCCCGTGGCGCTCGCCACCACCGTGTCGGCGTTCCTGCTGGGCGCGGCCCTGCTGCTGGCGGTGCTGCTGCTCGTGGACGACCGGCCGCCGCTGCCGTTGCTCGTCTACACGGCGGTCCTGCTGGTGATCGCCGTGGGTGGCGCCGGCTACTTCGAGTCGAAGCCGCGGTTCCTGCTGCCGGCGTTCCCGCTGCTGCTGCCGCTGGCCGCCGCGATGGCGCGAGCCCGGCCGCGCTCCGCGGTCGTGGTGACCGCGGGGCTGGCCGGGCTCAGTCACGCCTACGGGGTCTACCTCCTGGTGTTCGCCAAGGTGCCCCTGTGAGAGCGGGGGGTCAGTTGTCCCCGCCGTCCTCGTCCTCGCCGTCGGCGGAGTCGATGTCCTTCTCCAGTCCGAGCTGCTCCGTGAGCCACTTGTCGAACTCGATGGAGGCGCGGACCCAGCTGACCGTGGAGGACACGAAGTGCTCCAGGTTGACGCCGGTGCCGATCAGCATCTGCGCCTCGCCGATCAGGCGGACGGAGCCGTCGTCGTGGGTGTGGCTGTAGACCTTCGGCCACAGCGTGCGACGGTTCCAGTCGTCGATCGACTCGAGGAGCTGCGGCTTCTCGTCGATCTTGTGCGGACGGTCGTAGAAGGTCCGCACCGAGAAGACCTGCTGCTCCGCTTCGCCGCGGAACATGAAGTACGTGCGGAACTCCTCCCACGGCGCCGCGAGGTCACCCTCGTCGTCGACGACGTACTTGAGCTCCATCTGCTCCAGCAGCTGCTTGACCAGATCCTGGTCGGGGACGACGGGGCCCGCCGGTCCTGTGGCCTGCGGATCGGGCTGCTGCCCTCCGAAGTTCGGAATCGAGGCCGGGTCGATGCTCACCGTGTACTTCCCTTCGTGCGGATACTTGCATCCTCCCCCATCCCGCCCACCCCATGTCCAGCCCGACGGTCACGGATCCGCTGCGGGCGGACAGGAGTGCACCCCGCGCACGTTCCTGTACGCAGGGTGCCCGGTGGTCGCACCGGTCCCGGGCCGGGTCAGACCGCCTTGCCCACCAGCAGGTCCTCGCCCGCCACGTCGACCCGTACCGTGTCGCCGTCGCGCACCTCGCCGGAGAGGATCTCCTTCGCCAGGCGGTCGCCGATCGCCGTCTGGATCAGGCGGCGCAGCGGCCGGGCGCCGTACGCGGGGTCGTTGCCCTTGTCCGCCACCCAGGCCAGGGCCTCGGGGGTGACGTCCAGGGTCAGGCGCCGGTCGGCCAGGCGTCCGGCCAGGCGGCGGATCTGCAGCTCGGCGATGTGTGCCAGCTCGTCCCGGCTCAGCGCGGAGAAGACCACCAGGTCGTCCAGGCGGTTGAGGAACTCCGGCTTGAAGCTCGCCCGGACCACGTCCAGGACCTGCTGCTTCTTCTGGTCGGCCGGGGTGGCCGGGTCCATCAGGAACTGGCTGCCCAGGTTCGAGGTCAGGATCAGGATGGTGTTGCGGAAGTCGACGGTGCGGCCCTGGCCGTCCGTGAGCCGGCCGTCGTCGAGGACCTGGAGCAGGATGTCGAAGACCTCCGGGTGGGCCTTCTCCACCTCGTCGAGGAGCACCACGCTGTACGGGCGGCGGCGGACGGCCTCGGTGAGCTGACCGCCCTCCTCGTAGCCCACGTAGCCGGGCGGGGCACCGACCAGCCGGGCCACGCTGTGCTTCTCGCTGTACTCCGACATGTCGATGCGGACCATGGCCCGCTCGTCGTCGAAGAGGAAGTCGGCGAGCGCCTTGGCCAGCTCCGTCTTGCCCACGCCGGTCGGGCCGAGGAAGAGGAAGGAGCCGGTCGGCCGGTCCGGGTCGGCGATGCCGGCGCGGGTGCGGCGCACGGCGTCGGAGACGGCCCGCACGGCCTCGTTCTGGCCGATCAGGCGGCGGCCCAGCTCGTCCTCCATGCGGAGCAGCTTCTGGGTCTCGCCCTCCAGGAGGCGGCCCGCGGGGATGCCCGTCCAGGCGCCCACCACGTCGGCGATGTCGTCCGGCCCGACCTCGTCCTTGACCATGGTGTTCTTCGACGTGGCGGCCTTGGATGCCTCGGCCTCCTCCTCGGTGGCCTCCGCCAGTTCCCGCTCCAGGGCCGGGATCTCCCCGTAGAGCAGCTTGGAGGCGGCGTCGAAGTCTCCGTCGCGCTGGGCCCGCTCGGCCTGGCCGCGCAGGTCGTCCAGGCGCTCCTTGAGCTCGCCGACCCGGTTGAGGGACTGCTTCTCCTTCTCCCAGCGGGCGGTCAGGCCGCGCAGCTCCTCCTCCCGGTCGGCGAGGTCCTTGCGGATCTTGTCGAGGCGCTCGCGCGAGGCCGGGTCGGACTCGTTGTTCAGCGCCAGCTCCTCCATCCGCAGACGGTCCACCGAGCGCTGGAGCTCGTCGATCTCGACGGGCGAGGAGTCGATCTCCATGCGTAGCCGGGACGCCGCCTCGTCGACGAGGTCGATGGCCTTGTCGGGCAGGAAGCGGGAGGTGATGTAGCGGTCGGAGAGGGTCGCGGCGGCCACCAGCGCGCTGTCGTTGATGACGACCTTGTGGTGGGCCTCGTAGCGGCCCTTGAGCCCGCGCAGGATCGCGATGGTGTCCTCGACGGACGGCTCGGCGACCAGCACCTGCTGGAACCGCCGCTCCAGCGCCGGGTCCTTCTCGATGCGCTCGCGGTACTCGTCGAGGGTGGTCGCGCCGACCATGCGGAGCTCGCCGCGGGCCAGCATGGGCTTGAGCATGTTGCCGGCGTCCATGGCGGAGTCGCCGCCGGCACCCGCGCCGACCACCGTGTGCAGCTCGTCGATGAAGGTGATGATCTGGCCCTCGCTGGACTTGATCTCCGCGAGGACGGTCTTCAGCCGCTCCTCGAACTCACCGCGGTACTTGGCGCCGGCCACCATGGCGCCAAGGTCGAGGGAGACGAGCCGCTTGTTCTTCAGGGACTCGGGCACGTCACCCTTGACGATGCGCTGGGCCAGGCCCTCGACGACGGCGGTCTTGCCGACGCCGGGCTCGCCGATGAGCACCGGGTTGTTCTTCGTGCGGCGCGAGAGCACCTGCACGACACGCCGGATCTCGTGGTCGCGGCCGATGACCGGGTCGAGCTTCCCGTCGCGGGCGGCCGCCGTGAAGTCGGTGCCGAACTTCTCCAGGGCCTTGTACTGGCCCTCGGGGTCGGGGGTGGTCACCCGCCGTGCTCCTCGTGCGTTCTGGAAGGCGTCCAGCAGCTTCTTCGCCGTCGCGCCCTGGGCGGAAAGGACCTCACCGGCCGCGCCGCCCTTGGCGGCGATGGCGATGAGGAGGTGCTCGGTGGAGAGGTACTCGTCGCCGAGCTCGCCCGCCTCGCGGTCGGCCTCGGCCAGTACGGCGAGCAGGTCGCGGGTGGGCTGCGGGGGCGCGACGGTGGAACCGGTGACGCTGGGCAGCGCGGCGAGGAGGCGTTCGGCGCCGCTGCGCACGGCGGCCTGGTCGGCCTCCGCGGCGATCAGCAGGTCGATCACGTTCTCGTTGTCCTCGCCGGCGAGCAGGGCCAGCAACAGGTGCGCGGGGGTCAGGTCCGCGTGGCCTTCCTTGACGGCCCTGCTGGTGGCGGCGTTCAGCGCGTCCCGGCTCTTGTTGGTCAGCTCGGCGTCCACTGCGTCTTCTCCTCTCCGAGGGATGCACAACTGGGTCTGACAGAGTCAGCGTATGCAAAGTTGAGTCTATTCCACTCAAGGCAGCTGAGTGGACATGTTCCCCGTACCCTTCGGGCCATGTCCCATGACGTACTCAACCCGACGCCCGAGTACCTCGCCTTCTGGCGGGAGCGGCACGTCTGCACGCTGACCACGCCGCGCCCCGACGGGACCCCGCACGTGGTGCCGGTGGGCGTGACGTACGACCCCGAGGCCGGCCTGGCCCGGGTGATCAGCAACAGGCACAGCAAGAAGGTCCGCAACGTCCTGGCGGCCCAGGAGGGGCACGGCGGCGGTGCACGAGTGGCGGTCTGCCAGATGGCCGGACGCCGCTGGGCCACCCTGGAGGGCCGCGCGGTGGTCCGCACGGACGAGGCGTCGGTCGCCGACGCGGTGGCCCGCTACGCGGAGCGGTACGGGCGGACGCCGACACCCCATCCCGACCGCGTGGTCGTGGAGATCATCCTGGACCGGGCCATGGGGCGCGCGTGAGCCGTTGACCCTTCATCTTGTCCGGATCACGCACTGGACGGCGACATCACAACGGCGCCATCGCGGTCAGGTCCACGATGGCGCCGTTGTGTGGGGGTAGCGCCTGAGCGATCTGGAACGACGGGGGAATCGCTTCAGGCACTGCGGGGGGTGGCGGTGGTGATGTCGGGTTCGAAGAGCTGGTGGTCCCGCTGGTCGAGATTGACGAAGACCATTCCGTAGCGCACTTCGCAGCGGACGGGCTGCGGCGCGCCGCGCGGGCGGCGCAGGCACCGATAGGCACGTACGTCCTCGTCCTCCTCGCGCACGATGACGATCGGTTGGCCGAAGAGGGTCACCATCAACGAGTCGCCGGGGTGGGGGATGGCCGTGGCGAGGTCGATGAACTGCCAACCGGAGCGGTAGGCGGACGCCATCTCGCGGCGGAAGCCGCGGTCGTCGGGGGTCACGCGGACACCGTCGCAGGAGTCTCGGTCCAGCCGGTGTCGTCCTTGCCGCCGAGGTCGGCGGCGGTCCAGCCGGTGTCCGCGTACTTGCCCACGGGCGCCGTGGTCCAGCCGGTGTCGAACTCCGTGCTCGTCAGGCTCGTACCCTGACCGCCCCCAACGCTCCCCGCGTCACTTTCGACGGCGCTGACTGCCCCAAAAACCGCAACGGCGGAGAAACCTATGGCAAGCACCGAGCGAAGCATTCTCTTGTACATGGTCGGCTTCGTCCTCACTTGATGGAATCCTCTCCCCCGCGTGTCAGACGATGGCTCATTCAGGCACGTCAATGCCACAGGGACGATGCATCATGTTCTTGCATGTTCAGGACCCTGGGGGGTGGAGATTTGACGCAAAAAGGGACAATGGCGACACATCCCCACCCCGTCACGTCCATGTGCGCCGAGGGAACCCGGCTCTACGCGGCTGCCCTGAGCACCGGCCGGATCGCTCGGGGAGAGATCCAGAACGCCCCCTG
Source organism: Streptomyces sp. PCS3-D2 (assembly GCF_000612545.2). GTDB lineage: Bacteria > Actinomycetota > Actinomycetes > Streptomycetales > Streptomycetaceae > Streptomyces. Next base: position 3,600,947 of record NZ_CP097800.1, read on the forward strand.
CCTGCTGGAACTGGCCCTTCTGCAGCCCGACCCGGATGACGCCAACCAACTCCGCCCGGTTCCCCCGTCGGTGGCTCTGGCGCAACGACTCCATCCGATTGAACGCGAGATCCAGGACCGCCGACGCAGCGCTGTAGATCTCACCGACACTTTCGAGCCTTTCCTGGCCATCAGCGCGCAGAGCCCGGCCGACACCCATGCCATCACGGTGCTGGAGGGTTTCGAAAGGATCAACGCCGCGCTGAACCTCGCGACGGCCGAATGCCACACCGAGGTGCTGACGGTCCAGCCGGGCGGAGCGCGCCCCTCCGAGGCTCTCACACAGGCCCTGGAACGCGACCAGCCGCTGATCGACCGCGGGGTCAGCATACGGACCCTCTACCAGCACACCGCGCGGCACAGCCAGGGCACCCTCGCCTACGTGGACCGCATCTCCACGGGCAAGGTGGAGATCCGCACGCTCGAAGAGCTGATAGAGCGCCTCATCGTCTTCGACCGGACGGTCGCCTTCATCCCGGTGAGCGACGACCGCCGGGTCGCGCTGGAACTGCGCCACCCCGGCCTCGTCGACTACCTCATCAAGGTGTTCGAGCAGCTGTGGCACCGCGCCGTGCCCCTCACGGAGGAGGTGACGTACCGCAGCACCCCCGGCGGCATCACGGGCGTGCAGCGCACCATCGCCCAGCTCCTCATCGAGGGGCACGTGGACGAGGCCATCGCCCGCCGCCTGGGCATGAACGTCCGCACCTGCCGCGCCCACATCGCCAAGCTCGCCACCACCCTCGGCAGCGGCAGCCGGGCCCAGCTCGGCTACCTCATCGCGCAGTCCGGCATCCTGGGCCGCCCCTCCACCCCACAGGAGTGCGGGGAGCCCGGCCCGGGCCACGACCCGCACCAGGACCCGGAAGACCTGTAGAGCCCCCTTGGGAGCTTCCCGGAGGCCACCCGGAGTGCCCCGGGAAAAGCCTTCAGGCCCCGCCCCGTGGAGGGGCGGAGCCTGAGAAGTGTGCTGCCGGGGCCGGGACGGGCCGCCGCTCAGTCCATCGGGCGCTTGGGGGTCGGGCGCCAGACCACCAGGGCGCTGCCCGGCTGCGGCGGCTGGTACGGGACCAGGTCCCGCCGGTAGGAGGCGTGCACCTGGGCCTCGCGGGCCCGCAGCGTGGCCGCCGCACCGTCCACCGCGGCGGAGAGCTCGGCGACGCGCTGCTGGAGCGCGGCCACCTGGTTCTCCAGCTCGATGATCCGCTTGATGCCCGCCAGGTTGATGCCCTCGTCCTGGGACAGCGCCTGCACCGTGCGGAGCAGCTCGATGTCCCGGGCCGAGTAGCGCCGGCCGCGCCCGGCCGTACGGTCCGGGGAGACCAGGCCGAGGCGGTCGTACTGGCGGAGGGTCTGCGGATGCAGGCCCGAGAGCTGGGCGGCCACCGAGATCACGTAGACCGGGGTCTCGTCGGTGAGTGGGTAACCGCTTCCCAGACGGGAAGACTGTCGTCGGCGGCCGTCCATGTCATGCTCCCTTCGCGGACTCGAACAGCGCGGAGCGCGGGTCCTGCGACTCCGTCGCCTCGCGGTACATCTCCAGCGCCTCGCGGGCCTTGTCCGACAGCTCGGTCGGAACCGCCACTTCCACGGTGACCAGCAGGTCCCCGCGGGTGCCGTCCTTGCGGACCGCCCCCTTGCCGCGGGCCCGCATCGTACGCCCGTTCGGGGTGCCCGGGGGCAGTTTCAGCGTGACCGACGGGCCGTTCAGGGTCGGGACCTTGATGTCGGCGCCCAGCGCCGCCTCCGCGAACGTCACCGGGACGGTCACCGTGAGGTTGTCGTCCTTGCGCCCGAACACCGGGTGGGTGCCGACGTGCACGACCACGTAGAGGTCGCCGGCCGGACCGCCCCGCTCGCCCGGAGCGCCCTTGCCGCGCAGCCGGATCCGCTGGCCGTCGGAGACGCCCGCCGGGATCCGGACCTGCATGGTGCGGGAGCTGCGGGCCCGGCCGCTGCCCTTGCACACGTCACACGGGGTCTCCGCGATCAGGCCGCGGCCCTTGCAGTCCGCGCAGGGGTCGGTCAGCGAGAAGCCGCCGCCGCTGCCCCGCGAGACCTGGCCGGTGCCGACGCAGGTCGGGCACACCCGGGGGGTGCCGTTCTTGTCGCCGGTGCCCGAACAGGCCTTGCAGGGCGCCTGCGAGGACATCCGGAGCGGGACCGTGGCCCCGTCCACCGCCTCCGTGAAGGAGAGGGTGACCTCCGACTCGATGTCCTGGCCGCGGCGCGGCTGGGTACGGGTGCCCGCACCCGGGCCGGCGCCGCGGTTGAAGAGGCCGCCGAAGACGTCGCCCAGGCCGCCGCCGAAGCCGCCGGCCTGGCCGCCCTGCTGGGTGCCGCCGAAGAGGTCGCCCAGGTCGAAGTTGAACGAGCCGCCGCCGCCCGGCCCGGGGCGGAAGCCACCGCTGCCGAACAGGGCGCGCGCCTCGTCGTACTCCTTGCGCTTCTTGGCGTCCCCGAGGATGTCGTTCGCCTCGGAGATCTCCTTGAAGCGCTCCTCGGCGGCGGCGTCGCCCTTGTTGGCGTCCGGGTGGAACTCGCGCGCGAGCTTCCGGTACGCCTTCTTGATCTCGGCCTCGGTGGCGTCCTTCGGGACACCGAGGACCTTGTAGTAGTCCTTCTCGACGAAGTCCTTCGTGTTCATCCCCGGTGTCCCTCCTCCCGCGCTGCCTCTACGTGTACTGCGTCAGCCCTTGTCGGCTGCATCCGCGTCCTCGCCGGACGGCTTGTCGCCCTCCGCGGACTCGGACTTGGGGCCGCGCCCGGCTGGGGCTCGCGACCCGTGCGGGACGGATCGTACGCTCGCCGATCCGGTACCCCGGCTGCAGGATCGCCACGCAGGTCGTCTCGGTGACGTCCGGCGCGTACGAGTGCATCAGGGCCTCGTGGACCGTCGGGTCGAAGGGCTCGCCCTCCTTGCCGAACTGCTGCAGGCCCATCTTGGCGGCGACCGTCTCCAGCGATTCGGCCACCGACTTGAAGCCGCCGACCAGCTCGCCGTGCTCCCGCGCCCGACCGATGTCGTCGAGCGTGGGCAGGAGCTCCGTCAGGAGGGACGCGACCGCGATCTCCTTGACGGTGATCCGGTCCCGCTCCACCCGGCGGCGGTAGTTCTGGTACTCCGCCTGGAGCCGCTGGAGGTCCGTGGTGCGCTCACCGAGCGCGGTACGGGCCTGGTCCAGCTGCGCCAGCAGGGCCACGTCCTGTGCGCTGTCCCCGGCCGGGGCCGCACCCTCCGCCGTGTCGGCGGAGTCGGCGGCCTTCGGCTCGGCGTCGTCCTGAGCGGCGTCGGCGGGGACTTCGGGCTTCTCGTCGAAGCCCGGGGTCTCCTCCGACATCAGGCAGCGCCACCCTTCGGCTTCTCGTCGTCGACGATCTCGGCGTCGACGACGTCGTCGTCGGCCTTGGCCTGGCCCGCGTCGCCGGCGGCGGCACCCGCGGCGCCCTGGGCGGCCTGGGCGTCGGCGTAGAGCGCCTGGCCGAGCTTCTGGCTGACCGCGGCGAGCTTCTCGGTCGCGCTGCGGATCTCGCCGGTGTCCTCGCCCTTGAGCTTCTCCTTCAGCTCGGTGACGGCGGACTCGACCTCGGTCTTGACCTCGGCCGGGACCTTGTCCTCGTTGTCCTTGAGGAACTTCTCCGTCTGGTAGACGAGCTGCTCGCCCTGGTTGCGGGACTCGGCGGCCTCCTTGCGGCGCAGGTCCTCGTCCGCGTACTGCTCCGCCTCCTGGCGCATGCGGTCGACCTCGTCCTTGCCGAGCGAAGAGCCGCCGGTGACGGTCATCTTCTGCTCCTTGCCCGTGCCGAGGTCCTTCGCGGTCACGTGCATGATGCCGTTGGCGTCGATGTCGAAGGAGACCTCGATCTGCGGGACGCCACGCGGGGCCGGCGGCAGGCCGGTCAGCTCGAACATGCCGAGCTTCTTGTTGTACGCCGCGATCTCGCGCTCGCCCTGGTAGACCTGGATCTGCACGGACGGCTGGTTGTCCTCGGCCGTGGTGAAGATCTCGGACCGCTTGGTCGGGATCGTGGTGTTGCGCTCGATGAGCTTGGTCATGATGCCGCCCTTGGTCTCGATGCCGAGGGACAGCGGGGTCACGTCGAGGAGCAGGACGTCCTTGACCTCACCCTTGAGGACACCGGCCTGGAGGGTGGCGCCGATGGCGACGACCTCGTCCGGGTTGACGCCCTTGTTGGCGTCCTGGCCGCCGGTCAGCTCCTTGACGAGCTCGGCGACGGCCGGCATGCGGGTGGAGCCGCCGACCAGGACCACGTGGTCGATCTCGGACAGCTGGATGCCGGCGTCCTTGATGACGTTGTGGAACGGGGTCTTGCAGCGGTCCAGCAGGTCCGCGGTCAGCTGCTGGAACTGGGCGCGCGTGAGCTTCTCGTCCAGGTGCAGCGGGCCCTCGGCGGACGCGGTGATGTACGGCAGGTTGATCGAGGTCTCCGTGGAGGAGGACAGCTCGATCTTCGCCTTCTCGGCGGCCTCGCGCAGGCGCTGGAGCGCCATCTTGTCCTTGGAGAGGTCCACGCCGTGGCCGTTGGCGAACTGCTTCACCAGGTAGTCGACGACGCGCTGGTCCCAGTCGTCACCACCGAGGTGGTTGTCACCGTTGGTGGCCTTGACCTCGACGACGCCGTCACCGATCTCCAGGAGCGACACGTCGAAGGTGCCGCCACCGAGGTCGAAGACGAGAATGGTCTGGTCGTCCTTGTCGAGACCGTAGGCCAGGGCGGCGGCCGTCGGCTCGTTGACGATGCGCAGGACGTTCAGGCCCGCGATCTCGCCGGCCTCCTTGGTCGCCTGGCGCTCGGAGTCGTTGAAGTAGGCCGGGACGGTGATGACCGCGTCCGTGACCTTCTCACCCAGGTAGGCCTCGGCGTCGCGCTTCAGCTTCTGCAGGATGAAGGCGCTCATCTGCTGCGGGTTGAAGTCCTTGCCATCCAGGTTGATCTTCCAGTCAGTGCCCATGTGGCGCTTGACGGAACGGATGGTCCGGTCCACGTTCGTGACCGCCTGGCGCTTGGCCACCTCGCCGACGAGGACCTCGCCGTTCTTGGCGAAGGCGACGACGGACGGCGTGGTCCTGGCGCCCTCGGCGTTGGTGATGACGGTGGGCTCGCCGCCTTCCAGAACGCTGACGACGGAGTTCGTGGTGCCCAGGTCGATGCCGACCGCACGTGCCATTTCGATTCCTCCAGGTGACTTGAGTGGAACAGACTCAACCATGCCGCATCGACCCGCTCGCGTCAACAGAACTGAGTCAGGTCGACTCAACCTTTAGCCGCCGCTTACGCGCAACCCCGCGCCCTCCCGACGACCGGACGGCCGGACGAGGGACCCGCGCCGCGCGGCGCGCCGGGGCCGCACCGCACATGCGGCAGCGTGCTGGCATGCCGCTCACACTCACCGCCCCCCGGCTCCGGGCACGGCGGCCCGCCGCCCCGCCGGCGAAGCGGGTGCTCGACCTCGTCGGGGCGGTGATCCTGCTCGCCGTGCTCGGCCTGCCGCTCGCGGCCGTCACCGCGCTGCTGTACGCGACCCGGGGCGGGCGGCCCTTCGCACGGCGGCCCGCGGCGGGCCTCGCCGGGCGGCCGTTTCGGACCTGGCGCTTCGACACGGCCGGGCCGGGCCGGACGGGCGCCCTGCTGGAGCGCTGCGCGCTCGACGGCCTCCCCCAGCTGCTCAACGTGGTCCGCGGCGAGATGTCGCTGGTCGGTCCGCGGCCCGAGGCCCGCACGGATCGCCCGGAGCGGCTTCTCGTACGCCCCGGAATGACCGGATTGTGGCAGGTGAGCGCACGCTCCGACCTCCCCTGGGAGGAGATGGCGCTGCTCGACCGGCATTATGTGGAGAACCACTGGCTCGGGATGGACCTGGCGATCCTCGCCCAGACCCCGCGGGCGGCCTACCGACGAAGGCTCGCCTGAGCGACACAGATCACCGCACACTCAGCTACATTGCGGCGTCGGGAATGGGTAACCTCAAGCCTTGACTTCATAAGTTACCGCTTAGTAAGTGCCGCCCGAGGAGCCCTCCCATGCAACTCGCCGCGATCATCGTGTCGCTGGTCCTGACGGTGGTCGGCGTCGCGCTGCTCGCACGAGCCGTGGCGCAGATCTACCGCTTCGTGAAGATCGGTCAGCCCGTACCGGCCGGCAGCCGCACGGACGACCCGAAGGCCCGAACCCTGACCCTCGTCCGGGAGTTCCTCGGCCACAGCCGGATGAACCGCTGGGGCATCGTCGGCTTCGCCCACTGGTTCGTCGCGATCGGCTTCCTGACGCTCCCGCCGACCCTGGCGCAGGCCTACGGCCAGCTCTTCCAGGCCGACTGGACGCTTCCGGTCCTGGGCGGCTTCCTGCCGTTCGAGCTGTACATCGAGTTCATCGGCCTGATGACGGTCGTCGGCATCCTGGTCCTGATCGGGATCCGCCTGCTCAGCCTGCCCTCGCGGGCCGGCCGCAAGTCGCGCTTCGCCGGCTCGAAGGCCTGGCAGGCGTACTTCGTCGAGTACGTCATCCTCACCATCGGCCTCGCGATCCTGTGCCTGCGCGGCCTTGAGGGCGCCATCCACCACGTGGACGGCTGGGAACCGGCGTACTTCGTCTCGTACCCGCTGGTCACGGTCTTCGAGGGGCTGTCGCCGAGCGCGCTGCAGAACGCCATCTACTTCACCGCGATGATCAAGATCGGCACCTCGCTGATCTGGATGATCGTGGTCTCCCTGAACACCAACATGGGTGTCGCGTGGCACCGGTTCCTGGGCTTCCCGAACATCTGGTTCAAGCGGAACGCCGACGGCGCGACCGCCCTGGGCGCGCTCCAGCCGATGACCAGCGGCGGCAAGGAGATCGACTTCGAGGACCCGGGCGAGGACGACGTCTTCGGCGTCTCGCAGGTCGAGCAGTTCTCCTGGAAGGGCATCCTCGACTTCTCCACGTGCACCGAGTGCGGCCGCTGCCAGTCGCAGTGCCCCGCCTGGAACACGGGCAAGCCGCTGTCCCCCAAGCTGCTGATCATGTCGCTGCGCGACCACGCGCACGCCAAGGCCCCGTACCTGCTGGCCGGCGGCGGCAAGACGATGGAGGGCGAGGAGAAGGCCTCCGAGGAGCAGCTGGCCGGTGTGCCGGCGACCGCGCTCGCCGAGGCCGAGCGCCCGCTGATCGGCACGGTCGAGGAGAACGGCGTCATCGACCCGGACGTGCTGTGGTCCTGCACGACCTGCGGTGCCTGCGTGGAGCAGTGCCCGGTCGACATCGAGCACATCGACCACATCGTCGACATGCGCCGCTACCAGGTGATGATCGAGTCCGCGTTCCCGTCCGAGGCGGGCACGATGCTCAAGAACCTGGAGAAGAAGGGCAACCCCTGGGGCCTGGCGAAGAAGCAGCGCGTCGAGTGGACGAAGGAGGTCGACTTCGAGGTCCCGATCATCGGCAAGGACGCGGAGGACCTCTCCGAGTTCGACTACCTCTACTGGGTCGGCTGCGCCGGCGCCCTGGAGGACCGGGCCAAGAAGACCACGAAGGCCTTCGCGGAGCTCCTGAACATCGCGGGCGTCAAGTTCGCGATCATGGGCGGCGACGAGAAGTGCACCGGCGACTCGCCGCGCCGCCTGGGCAACGAGCCGCTCTTCCAGCAGCTGGGCCAGGAGAACGTGGCCATGCTGAACATGGCGTTCGGCGAGGACGACGAAGATCCTTCGACCCGTAAGCCGAAGTCGGCGAAGCGGATCGTCTCGACCTGCCCGCACTGCTTCAACACCATCGCGAACGAGTACCCGCAGCTGGGCGGCGAGTACGAGGTCATCCACCACACGCAGCTGCTCCAGCACCTGATCGACGAGGGCCGGCTGACGCCGGTGACGCCGGTCGACGGACTGATCACGTACCACGACCCGTGCTACCTGGGCCGGCACAACAAGGTCTACACGCCGCCGCGCGAGATCATGTCGGCCGTGCCGGGCCTGCGCCAGCAGGAGATGCACCGCCACAAGGAACGGGGCTTCTGTTGTGGCGCCGGTGGCGCACGGATGTGGATGGAGGAGCGGATCGGCAAGCGCATCAACAACGAGCGCGTCGACGAGGCCCTGTCCCTGAACCCCGACATCGTCTCCACCGCCTGCCCGTTCTGCCTGGTCATGTTGACCGACTCGGTCAACGGCAAGAAGAACGAGGGCCAGGCGAAGGAGTCGGTCCAGGTCGTGGACGTGGCCCAGCTCCTGCTGGAGTCGGTCAAGGCCCCGGGGCCGACGGAGGAAGAACTGGCCGCCCTGGCGGCCGAGGCGGAGGCCGAGGCCGCTGCGGCAGCGGCAGCGGCGGAGGCGGAGGCGGAGGCGGAGGCAGCCGCCAAGGCGAAGGCGGCCGAGGAGGCCAAGGCGAAGGCCGAGGCGGAGGCGAAGGCCAAGGCCAAGGCGGAAGCCGAGGCGAAGGCCAAGGCCGAGGCGGCTGATGCCGAGGCTGAGAAGACCGGAGCCGCGCAGGCGGCGGACGCGAAGCCGGAAGCCGAAGCGGCGCCGGAGGCCGAGGCTGAGGCCGAGAAGCCGACGTCGCCGCAGACGTCGGCGGAGCCCACGGCCGGGCCCGAGGCTCCGGCTCAGGACGAGGCGAAGTCCGGAGACGCCAGGTAGGCACCCGGCCAGTCGGCCGCCCCAACAGCAGGCGACACAGCGGAACGGCCGGCCCCCACCCGGGGGCCGGCCGTTCCGGCGTTTCCGGTCAGCCCCGGAGCGGTATCACCGCGAAGCCCAGCCCGGCCGCGTCCGTCGCGGCCGCGCCGCCGCTGCTGGGGACGGCCCGGTCACGGTGCTTCCCCGGCTTCGGCGCGTCGGCCGGGTACCTCGCGATCAGCCTGCCGTCGAAGTCGTACACCCAGCCGTTCCCGCCGCCCGCGCCGTCGATGACGACGAAGGTGAAGCGCTTGCCGTCCCGGGCGATCTCGTACGCCCAGCCGTCCTGCCGCATACCCGGGCGCTTCGGGTCGAGGGTGCCGAGGACGTTGCCGTTCGGCGTGGAGACCACGACGTACACGCCGCGCGGGCCGTCCACCAGCTTGGCGATGCGCCCGTCCGGCAGGGCGACCCGTACCGAGCTCTCCACCACGTCCTGCTTCTTCACCGCGGGCTTGGGCTGCGGCGTCGCCTTCGGAGTCGGCTCCCCGTCCAGCCACGACGTCACGGTGCCGTCCGGCCGGAGCACGACGTGCAGGCCGTCGCTCCGCCCGTACGACGCCGGCTCCGCCCGGCTGACCAGGGTGTCCGGTCGGGCGGAGCCCGCGAAGACGTCGGCCTCGAAGTGGCTCGTGCCGATCCGGTAGACCTTGGCCACGGAACCATCCGCCAGCCTCACGGCGGCGGCGAAGGTGCGGACTTCGGGCGCCGGCCGGTGCTTCGGGTCCACCGGGGCTCCGGCGGGCGGCCCGGCCGACGGCCGCCCGGCACCCGGCAGCGCCTCCTTCCCGGGCGCGGCAGGAGAGTCCGCGAAGGCGGACCCGCCCGGGAGTGCCAGGACGCAGGCCACGCCGGCGACGACGACGGCGGCGGTACGGAGGGCGGTGCGGCGGATGCTGCGCATGATGGGACTCTTCCTCGTGCTCGTTCGTACGTGTTCGCACTGTGTGGAGGCGACGGAACCGACGGAGACGACGCTATGAGCCCGATATGTGGAGAGACCGTCGAATATGTAACAGAAGCCCACAGAAGAGCCTGCAACCCCATGAACCAGACATGGGATGCAGGATCCCCGGGGGTGGGGGCAACTCCTCGGGGATCCCCTAGGGGATGTCACAGGTCAGCCGCAAAGGATGCGTGTTCCGGCTGCCCGGCCACCGGGGCCCGCCGGACCAGGTACGTTCGATCACGTGGCTGGATTCAGGATCGGACGCGGACGGGACGACAACCGCGGTCCACAACAACCCCCGCAGCAGCAGCAGTCGTACGGTCAGCAGCAACCGCCGCCGTACGGCCGGCCGGCCTACCCTCCCGTCGGCGGCCCGCCACCGCAGCAGCAGTGGCCGCAGCCGAACGCCGGGGACCACGGCGAGCCGGAGTACTTCGACCCGTACGGACAGCAGCAGCCGCACGCGCAGCAGCCTCCGTACGGCCACGGGGGCGGCGGTAACTACACGAACGACAACCCGGGTCACACGCAGGTCTTCGCCGTCGGCGAGGACCCGTACGGCCAGGGAGCGACCTACCAGGCGGGAGCAGCCCCGGCGGCGCCGTCCGGGCCGCGGCTGCCGTGGAAGGAACTGCTCCGCGGCATCGTGACGCGCCCCGGGCCGACCTTCCTGCAGATGCGCGACTACCCCGTGTGGGGTCCGGCGCTGATCGTGACCTTCCTCTACGGCCTCCTCGCGGTCTTCGGCCTCGACGACGCCCGCGAGGACGTGATCAACGCGACCCTGTCGCAGGCCGTCCCGATCGTGCTGTCCGCCGGCGTGGCCTTCGTCATCTGCGGTCTGCTCCTGGGCGCGGTCACGCACACCCTGGCCCGCCAGATGGGCGGCGACGGCAGCTGGCAGCCCACCGTGGGCCTGTCGATGCTGGTCATGTCCATCACGGACGCCCCGCGCCTGCTCTTCGCTGTCTTCCTCGGCGGCGACAACATGGTCGTCCAGGTGCTGGGCTGGGCCACCTGGGTCGCCGCGGGCGCCCTGTTCACCTCGCTGATCAGCAAGTCGCACGACCTGCCGTGGCCGAAGGCGCTGGGCGCCTCCGCGATCCAGTTGATCGCCCTGCTGTCGATCATCAAGCTGGGCACCATCTAGCGCACCCGCACCCGCACCCGCACACCGCGTGCGAGAGGGGCCCCGGCCGTCGGCCGGGGCCCCTCTCGCACGCGGTGGGACGAGACGCGATCAGGCGTCGAGGACCTGGCCCTCGCGCTTGACGACGGGCGGCTCGACCGACCACGGGAAGTTGATCCACTCGTCGGTCTTCTTCCACACGTACTCGCACTTCACGAGGGAGTGGGACTTCTCGTAGATGACCGCGGAGCGCACCTCGGCGACGTGGCCGAGGCAGAAGTCGTGCACCAGCTTCAGCGTCTTGCCGGTGTCGGCGACGTCGTCGGCGATGAGGACCTTCTTGTCGGTGAAGTCGATCGCCTCGGGCACGGGGGCCAACATGACCGGCATCTCCAGCGTGGTGCCGACGCCGGTGTAGAACTCCACGTTCACCAGGTGGATGTTCTTGCAGTCCAGGGCGTAGGCCAGGCCGCCGGCGACGAACACACCGCCGCGGGCGATGCTGAGGATGATGTCCGGCTCGTAGCCGTCGTCGGCGATGGTCTGCGCCAGCTCGCGCACGGCGGCGCCGAAGCCCTCGTAGGTCAGGTTCTCGCGTACTGCGTTGCTCATGCCTCGTGCCTCACCTGGGTGCGGTGGAAGTTCTGGAAGGAGCGCGAGGCGGTCGGCCCGCGCTGCCCCTGGTACCGGGAGCCGTACCGTTCGCTGCCGTACGGGAACTCCGCGGGCGAGCTGAGCCGGAACATGCACAGCTGCCCGATCTTCATGCCGGGCCAGAGCTTGATCGGCAGCGTGGCCAGGTTCGACAGTTCGAGGGTCACGTGCCCCGAGAAGCCGGGGTCGATGAACCCGGCGGTCGAGTGCGTCACCAGTCCCAGGCGACCGAGGCTGGACTTCCCCTCCAGCCGGGAGGCGATGTCGTCGGGCAGCGTGATGACCTCGTAGGTCGACGCGAGGACGAACTCACCGGGGTGCAGGATGAACGCCTCGTCCCCCTCGGGCTCGACCATCCGGGTCAGATCCGGCTGTTCGACCGCGGGGTCGATGTGGGCGTAGCGGTGATTCTCGAACACCCGGAAGTACCGGTCGAGACGCACATCGATGCTGGAGGGCTGCACCATCGCCTCGTCGAACGGGTCGATGCGAACCCGTCCGCTGTCGATCTCGGCCCGGATGTCTTTGTCAGAGAGAAGCACGCCCCGAGGATACGCAGAGCGCGCGGGCCGCCCCAATCGAGAGGGACCGCCCGCGCGCCCGGCCGTACGACTCACCCCGCCCGGCGCTCAGCGCTTGGGCGCACCGCCGACGGGGACGGCCTGGCGCAGGCGTGCGCACCGCGGACACCGCAGCAGCCGCCCGGGCCCGATCCGGCCGGCACCGAGGTGCTGCAGCGGGAAGGAGGCGGTACTGAAAACGTGCCCTTCGGCACAACGGACGACGGTGTGCTCCATCGAGTCCCTTTCCCCAACGAGCCATACTGCAACGAATCGCCACATTAGGGGATGATCGGCACCCGCTCCAGCCGCCGCTCCGCACCACACGGTACGCCCCAACTCCCGCCCCCACACGCCCCCGTGTACACCACAGACGACAACGACCCCGCGGCGGATACACCGGGGGTCGATCATGAGGTAGAGTGTGAAACGGTAGTGATCCAGGCAACTGGCCCACCGTGCGGATGTAGTTTAATGGTAGAACATGAGCTTCCCAAGCTTATAGCGCGGGTTCGATTCCCGTCATCCGCTCCACGATAAAGCCCCAGGTCAGCGACCTGGGGCTTGTTTGTTGTCTAGACCCATTGAGGCTCGCGTGCCATTCGCGTGCCATAACTTCCCTAATGGGGCGTCAGGTTGGTGGCGTGCCCCTTGTGCGGATCACCTCGCCCGAGCGGACCGACCAGACGCCGACGGCGAGGGCACGAACATGCGCCCGGTCCCGGCGAGGCTGGGCCGCCCGCTGTCGCCGGGCACCCGCTGGAGCCGGACGGTAGCGTCGATGTCGTCGGCGAGCCTGCGCTGATGCTCCTTCGTGGAGTGCTGGTAGATCAGCTGGGCCCGCTCCGATGACTGGCCCGCGCGGACCATGAGGTCCTTCAGCTTGGCACCGGTGTCGGCGGCGAGGGTGTTCCCCGTGTGGCGCAGGTCGTAGAAGCGGAACTCGTTGGGCATGCCGACCGCCTCACGGGCCTTGCGCCACTTCCGACCGAAGGACGTACCACGCAGGGGCGCACCCTTCTCGCCCACGAAGACGAGGCCGTCGGGTCCGTCCTCGGCAAACCACTCCAGGTGCCGGCGGACGTCCAGAAGCACGAAGCTGGGCAGCATGATCTCCCGCTTGCCCGCACGGGACTTCGGATCCCCGATCACCCTGTGCCCCGTGTTCAGCTCCGGGGCAGCCCTGCGCACGCGGACCGAGCCCGCGTCGAGATCGACGTCGGCGCGGCGCAGCTCGGCCAGTTCCTCCGGCCGCATGGAGGCGAAGGCCCCCAGCAGGACCATCAGCCGCCAGCGGATCCCGATGGCCTCGGCGAGCGCGAAGACCTGCTCGACGGTGGCCACGGGCCGCTCGTCGGCGTCCTCGCGCCCCGCACCTCGGATCGAACACGGGTTGCGGCGGATCAGCTCGTCCTCGACCGCCGTCTGCATGATCGCCTTCAGCAGCCGGTAGGACTTGGCCGTCGTGGTCTTGCCGGTCGCCTTCAGCCGTTCCGCGCGCCAGGTCCTGACCTTGGCGGGGCTGATGGCATTGACGTACTCCTCCCCGAAAGACGGCTCCAGGTGGAGACGCAGGAGCCGTCGGTACAGCTCGTCGGTAGTGGCCGCGATGCCCCGCTCCTCGATCCAGCGCAGGGCGTACTCGGCGAACAGCACCTCGCCGGCGGTCGGGTCGATCCAGTCTCCGCGGGCCTGGTCGGCCTGGACCTGGGCAAGGAACAGCTCCGCTTCCCGCTTGCTCTCGTACGTCTGCGGGGCGGGTCGCAGCACGCCGTCCGTACCGGGATAGCGGGCCTGGTATCGGCCCGAGGGGAGAGCGCGGATCGCGCCGAAGCTGCGGCGCGGGGCCCGTCTGCGGGAACGCGGCACTCAGACCACCAGCCCGTAGCCGGCGCGGCGTCCGCGGACGGGCTCGACGGTCCGCTCGGCGATGTACGCGGTCAGCACGCTGTCGGCGATGCGGACGTGCTTGCCGAGCTTGACGTAGCGGATACGCCGCTCGGCGATGAGGCGGCGGATAAAGCGCACGCCGGTACCGAGACGCTCCGCGGCTTCCTCGACCGTGAGGAGACGGTCGTTCGTGTTCACCTCCTTCACCGCACCGGATTCCTCGGCATTTACATTTCGGCTCTTCCCGCCCGCCCCATCGGCGGCGAGGTTTTTGCGGGCAGGGGGTATCGGCGATCGACGCAAGAGTTCCCTCTCGTGAAATGGGCAGGGGTGTGGCAGGGGACGGGACAACGGGTGCACCGACAGCAACCAATGGTCTGGAGAATCCCCGGTTTCGGAAACCGGGGATCGTCGGCTATATTGCGCCCGCCCCGGCCTCCGGCGGGTTCCCGAGAAGGGTCTGCGGCGGTGTTCCGAGGGCGGCTGCGATGGCGACGAGGTCGTCCACGTCGCAGCGTCGGACGTTGCGTTCGATGCGCGAGAGCGCGGTGAAGGTCATGGGCCGGCCAAGGGCACGGACGCGGGCGGCGAGCTGGCGCTGAGAGCAGCCGCGGGCGACACGGGTGCGCTCGATGGCGCGGGCGGTGGCTCGGCCGGCGGGGCCGATTTCAAGAGATCGTGGTGGCATTGGTGTGTTGTAGCTTCCGCCGCGACCCTATAGGAACCTCTTTCCTGTCTGCCGTCAGCGATACGCTCGATGACGGCAGCAATTTCGGTGACCGGGATTCGGGGGATACGGTTCTGGGCCGGAAACCCTTCAGGAGTTCTAGAGCCAGCTCTGGACTTCTGGGTCTGGTGTGTGGCTGTGTTGTCCACGCACCCCGGCCACGCCGGATTTCCCTTCCCAATTCCCGAGAGGTGACCGCTAGCGCGGCACCCGAAAAGGAGCCGCCCCCTTGATGCCCAATACCCCTGACCCCGTCACCGCCCCGCCCAAGGCGGTCTGGCCGCCGGTGGCCGTACCCGGGCAGCCCGACGCGCACCGGACCGTCCCGGAGGACTCGGTCACGGAACCGAAGGCTTCGCCGCCACAACCCCTCTCCGCTCCGATCGGCCCCCGCGCGCAAGGCGACCAGGTGCTGGCCGACCTGGCCGCGCAGATCGAGCGGTACGTGGTGCTGCCGAGCCCAGAGGCGCTCACAGCGGTGACGCTGTGGGTGGCGGCCACGCACCTGCAGACGGTGTGGCAGCACGCGCCGCGGCTGGCGGTGGTGGGGCCTGCGAAGCGGTGCGGCAAGTCGCGCCTCCTGGACGTGATCACCGAGACCGTCCACGACCCACTGATCACCGTGAACGCCTCGGCTGCGGCGATCTTCCGGTCGATCGGCGAGTCGGATCCGCCGACCCTGCTGGTGGACGAAGTCGACACGATCTTCGGCTCGGCGAAGGTCGCGGAGAAGAACGAGGAGCTTCGGGGCCTGCTCAACGCGGGCTTCCAGAAGAGCCGTTACACGCTGCGCGTCGCCGGACCGAACCACGAGGTGGTCCGCTTCCACACCTTCGCGATGGCCGCCCTCGCCGGCATCGGCGATCTGCCCGACACGATCATGGACCGGTCCGTGGTGATGCGGATGCGTCGCCGCCGGAGCGGCGAGAAGGTCTCGGAGTTCCGCGCCTTCCGCGACACCCCAGCCCTGCACGTGGTGCGCGACCGCCTCGCCGCGTGGCTGCGCCCGCGAGGCAAGGAAGCGATCGGGCTGATGCCCGTCTCCATGCCAGTGGAGGACAGGGCTGCGGACACCTGGGAGCCACTGGTCATCGTCGCCGACCTCGCCGGAGGCGACTGGCCCGAGCGTGCCCGCACCGCGTGCCGAGTGATGACCGCGCATGAGGCTGCCCTCGACCAGGACAACTCGCTGCACACCCGCCTCTTGGTCGACATCCGCCGTGCCTTCGCAGCTTGTGGCGACCCGGCTGCCCTGCCCACCAGGACGATCCTCACCATGCTCAACCGTGACGAGGAGGCCCCCTGGGCGAACGACGGCGCCCAGGGCCTGATCCCGCGTCGCCTGCAGATCCTGCTGGATCCCTTCGCCATCAGGTCGTCCACGCGCCGCTTCCCCGAGGGGACCCAGGCCAAGGGCTTCACCCGCGCCCAGTTCATGGACGCATGGGACCGGTACTGCCCGTCCGAAACCCCATCGGAGCCGTCCGGGACGTGACCGTCCCGACCCGTCCCACTCGTATCAGCGCAGGTCAGCGCGGGGACGAGTCGCAAGGGCGGGACGGGTGGACCCGTACCACTCGCCACATCCAAGAGCCGTCGGCCAGCTCTGGCGGCCCACCTGCCGCACCCGTCTCTTTCATACTCGTCCCACCCGCCCCAGGCAGGTCAGCACAGGGACTGCTCGCCGCTCCGGGACGAGTCCAACCCGTACCGCTCTGCTACCCGTACCGCCTCTGACCAGGCACGGGACGAGTGGGACGAGTCTTCACCCGCCACGGCCGCCACCACTGGCAGCCGCCTCCACCACCCCAGGGAGCCTCACGCTTGCCCTCGCACAACCCCGCCTCCGCCACCTCGGCCCAGCCCTTCCGGATATCCCTGGCCGAGGCGATCCGCACCGGAGTGGCCTTGATGGCCCTGGCCGCGTTCGCGCTCTCCTACGACGCGTTGCGCCAGATGGCCGCCGCCAGCCACATCCACCCCGCGCTCACCTACGCCTTCCCTCTGGTCGTCGACGGGTTCATCGCCATCGGGATCGGCGCCCTGCTCGTACTGCGGACCGTCCACTTGCGAGCCCGCCTGTATGTGGCCGCCCTGGTGAGCCTGGCCACCGCCACCAGCATCTGGGCGAACGTGCTCCACGCCGTCCGCCTCAACCAGCAGACCGGCCACACGGGGCTGCTGCTGCTGGACGACGTCACCGTCGGTGTCATATCCGCCATCGCCCCGCTCGCCTTGGCCGGAGCTGTCCACCTGTACCTCATCGTCCAACGCCACCCGGCACACCTGGAGCCACAGATCCCGGCCCCGACGATTAACAGGCCCATGCGCCCCCGGCCCGGACGGGGCACCGCTGCTGAGCCCGAACCGCAGCCCGCTGAAAAGGTGGCTCAGCCACAACTCGAGCAAGTGGCTGAGGCCGGGAAGCCCCCCGTCGAACGCTTCGGCCAGACCGTCGCCACCTTCGAGCAGGTGGTCGAGATCGGGCGCGCGGCCCCGCGGGGCCGCGGCGGCAGGGTCTCGCGCCGCCGCATCGAGGAGGCCGTTCGCGCCAAGGGCCTGGGCGCGGGCAAGGACCTCCTCGAAAGGGCCAAGAAGGATCTCCAGGCAGAACTCGATGCCGCCCAGGCAGACGCTGCCTGACTCCCACCACCGCTGCCCGCTGCACGGAACACGCGAAGGGGCGGGGCGCTCGCCCCGTCCCCCCGTCGTCTCCCCATCGCACCGCCGGCATCCGAAGCCCCCGACGATGCACGAGCAGCACACCCTCATCGCCGACGACCGGCAGCAGCCCGAACCGCTCAACCTCGTTCCAGCTGGAGCAAGTTATCGGCTAAGACACTCTTCCCCGTCGGGGAAGCGCGTCTTAGCCGCTCCCGCCCCTGGGTGGCGGGAGCGGACCGGAGCCAGGGGGCACCGGCCCACCAAGCAGCGACCGAGGGCGGATCGCAGCCGAAGTCCGAACCCCCGGCGCAAGCGCTCCCCGAGGCGGACGGGAGCCCGAAGGCCGCCACCATCACTGGCAGCGGCCATGTTCCTCAGGGAGCACAGCAGGTGTCCCCGGAAGCCCGCCCAAGCCGTTCATTGACCAGGCATCAGCGATCGAGAGCCGCGTCGAGGTGTTCTTGTACCGGCGCGAACAGACCGTACGGGACGTACTGCGGGATCTCGGCGTGGGCTACCCAGGCGACTTCGGCCAGCTCGTCGGTATCCGCGACGTGCGCGTTTCCGTCGAGCACCTCGCAGGCCGTGTAGGACATCAGCCGACCAGTGTCCGGGTGGACCCGCTCACCCAGTAGCCGTCCCGACTTCACTATCAGACCCGTCTCCTCCTGGGTCTCGCGCACGGCTGCATCCTCCCGGCTTTCGCCAGGCTCGACCTTGCCTGCGGGGAACTGCCAGGAGAGCCGGCCCTCGCTTACGCGACGCCGCACCATGAGCACGCGGCCCTTGTGCACCACGATGGCCGCGGCGACGCCCGGGCGCTCCCCGGCGTTCTGCTGCGTCACGTCTACTCCTCCAGGACGGCCAGGATGGATGGGAAGGACGTATGGACGGGGATGAACCGGGTGGCTGTCTAGGCAGACGGTGCGCCGCTGCGTCGGTGGCTTCCCCGCCCCCTGACAGCGATTCTGGCCTCCCGTCCGCACTCGGGTCGGTGGGCGGGGCGGGCGGGCTCATCGTGGCGGCGGATGGAGCACCAGACACGTTCCTGGAGCTCTGCGATGCAGGGGCCGCAGGCATACATGGGCGCCTGGGCTCCGGCCACACTGACCGGGCCGATCCACAGGACGCGGGTCCATCGCTGTCCGCAGTACAGCCAGCACACCCCTTCGACCCACTCGTTGCCGTCGTTGGTGGTCGGCGGCTCGGGCAAGCCACCGCGAGCGAACTCAGCGATGCCGGGCACCATCAGGTCGTGCGGTAAGCCTGGCTCGGTCAGCACCGGCTCACCCCTCCTGTCCGCTGTCAGCCGCGGTCAGGGGCATACCTGCCGGGGCTCCGTCGTCAGCGCTTAGGTCGAAGGTGCCGGTCTGCACCCACTCGTGCTCCAGGATCGAGTAGGTGATCGAGTCCCGCCAGGCTCCGTGGACGAAGACGTGGTCGCGGATCCGCCCGTCCTCGGTCATGCCCGCCCGCAGGAGGGTACGCGCGGATGCCTCGTTGAGAGGCGAGCGTGCGGCCCATATGCGGTGCAGACCCAGGACTTTGAAGCCGAGCGCACACAGCATGTGGACGGTCTCCGTGCCGAGGCCCTTGCCCCACTCCCCCGGGTTCAGGGCGAACCCGATGGTGGCCGCCTGCTGCGGTTCGGTCGCCAGGCGCGCGTAGCCGATCAGCCGGTGTTCACCGGCCGGGGTGATGGCCAGGCAGTACTCGGTCCGGGGAGTGTCCTTTGTGGAGCCGATGGACCGGTCGACGATCGCCTGGACCTGGTCGGGGGTGCGGGGCTCGAAGCTGAGGTGCCGGGTGGCCTCGGGGTCTCCGTAGATGGCCAGGAGGGCGGCGGTGTCCTCGGGTTCGACTTCGCGCAGTGCCAGGCGGGGGCCGGCCAGGTGGACTGGAGTCATGGCTGCGGAGCCTACCTGCGGGGTCACCGGACGAGGACGGACGTCGGGGTGGCCGTGAAGGCTTCGATCTCCTCGCGGAGGCCGGCCGCCGCCGCGCCTCGGTTGCGCCTGCCTTCGACCTGGAGTGCGGAGTGGACCCGCTGGGCGCTGCTGGTGATGCCGAAGTTGCGCTGCTCGATGGGGAGGTCGAGTACCGGCTGGACGGCTTCGATGGCGCCTTCGATCTCGCCGCGGGCGATGCGCGCGAGGGCGAGGTCGGTCTGCGCGCCGGCCTCGTCGCCGAAGGCCCATTCGTCTTCCGTGGCGGTGCGGTACGCGGCGACGGCGGCCTCGGACTGGCTCTCGCCGAGAGCGGGGTCCTCGCCGAGGTGCACGGTGGCCTCGGCGACGTAGTACAGCTGCCGGGGCACCGGGAAGGTCATGATGCCGCCGAAGGCATCGAGGTCGTCGGGTTCGGCGGCCGTACGGGCTTCCTCGGCCTGCTGGATAGCGGTACGGGTGGCTTCGCCGTCGCCGAGGAGGGCGTGGGCACGGGCGGAGAGACAGGCCAGCCAGACGCTGGTGGTGCCGCGGACGTTGCCCGCCGCACCGAGGCCGAGGGTGGCGTAGTCGGCGGCCTCGGAGGGGCGCCCGGCCCAGTAGGAGATGAGCGACTGCAGGGAGCGGACCCAGGCGCGCATGGCGTGGTGGTCGGCGTTGTCGGCGCAGACGAAGGCGGTGCGGGCCTGCATCATCGCGGCACTGGGGTTGCCCAGGTCGTGGCTCGCTTTGGCGAGCATGCCGGAGGTGATGCCGGCGAGCAGATAGAGATCGCGGGCCTGCAGGGGCTTGACCCGGCCGTGCTCGAGGAGCCGGAAGGTGAGGTCCTGTACCTCGACCAGGTCGCCGAGCAAGGTCGGCAACGCGAGCCTCGGGTAGGCGACGGTGAGCCGTCGCACTTCGTCATGGATCTGGCCCAGGGTCTCCGGGCCGATGCTGCTGCCCTCCGCCAGGGCGGTGAACCTGAGCGCACGACGAGCCGCCATCGCGACCTGCCTTTCCAATTCCGTGGTGCCCGCGTCGAGGCGGGACTCGCTGCTGAACGGGCCACCAGCAGGCAGTGCCGCTGCCCGCTCGGAGGGGAGAAGGACAGGGGCTGGCCGTGGCGGTGGGACGACGATCGGGGTATCGACCGCAGGCGTGGGAGCGAGAAGACGATCGACGCTGACGCCGAACATCGCCTCCAGCACTCGGCACTGGTCCGGGTAGGGGCGGGTCTTGACCGCACCGCCGTACCAGCGTTCGAACTGCCGCTTGGAGACCGACAAGCCTTGAAGCCGACGGTCGTTCTGCTCCTCCGCGACCGTGTTGGCGGTCGCTTCGAACCGGAGGCGGAAGGTCTCGTAGACCTGCCAGTGCCGCTGCAGCGTCAAGACCCGTAAGAGCGTGGGAGTTTCAGCCACCGCAGATCCTCTCCGTCCCCGTTCGCCTGGTCTGACGATAGCCATGGCCGATCAGCGGGAAACCCGTTCGACGGCTTGGCGGCTGAGATGACGGCAGCCATGACGGCAGTCATGACGCATGACGTCATCATCCGGCGCGTCGGGCCCTCGACGAGGGCGGCTTCATGACGGCGGCGACGTCGTATCCATGCCTCGGCGCCCGCCTCATGCTGAACGCACTTCGCTTTGCGTGTCGCCCTGACAGCGAAGCGTGAGATCGGCGGCTGTTCGTCAGCAGTCCGGCTCGATCACCCCATCCAGCACCACGTGCACACCTGTCCGCTGCTCGGCGGGCCGGGAACGGGAGGGAACCGATGGAAACTCCGACCGCTCTGGCAGGGCAGATCGCCCAGCTGGACGCCGTGGACTCCGCCCAGCTGGAGCGGATGCGCCACGAGGCCCTGACGGCGCAGGCGCCCTGGAAGGCGGAGTACGGCGCCTACCAGTCGGGGGGCTGGTGGACGACCTCGCTGATGAACGCCTCCGGTGACGCCGCCGACGTGACGATCGGCGACTGCGCGGCCAGGCCGACGGACCTGCTGGCCCAGATGCCGGACACCGCCGCGCTGCTGGCCGAACTGGGCCTGAACTACATGTGGGTGCGGCTCGCCCGGCTGGAGGCCAACGCCTTCCTCTGGGAGCACCGCGACTACGACGAGCTCGACCAGGTGGAGCGGCACCGGCTGCACATCCCGCTCCACACCAACTCATCGGCCTACCTGGTCACCGGCGGCACCAAGGTCCACATGACCGGCGGGCGGATCTGGCGGCTGACGCCGACGTACGCCCACGGGGTCTGCAACCTGCTCGGCCCCGACCGGATCCACCTGATCGCCGACGTGTACGCCGACGACGCCTACCGGCGCCTGGCCCGGCACCCCTCGCTCCACCCGACCGCCGTCGAGCCGCTCCCCGCGATCAACGAGACGATCACCGCCGAGCGGCTGCAGGCCGCCCGCGCCATGGCCGACCTGGGCTACACGGAGGCGGCCGAGCGCATGCTGCTGCGGCTCTTCTACGCCTACGCCCTGCCGGAAGGCACGGTCTACGACCTGATCGCCGAGCTCCACACCTCGCTCGGTGACGAAGAGGCCGCGACGCGCTGGGCCTCGGCCAAGCGCCGCCTCCTCGCCCTCACCGCCTGACCACCCGCAAGTCCAACCCGCCGGAATCCGAACGGAGGACGCGCATGCCCACCCTGCACCTGGCCGAACTCACCCACGCCAACCGACCCGCCCAGCTCCCGCTCCTGTCGAGCCTCGCCGACATCCTGGCCACCTCGCAGGCCGTCACCCACCTGATGGTCCGCGGTTCGCTGGCCCACGGCACCGCCGACCGCCTGTCCGACGTCGACTTCGTCGTCGGCGTCCACGACGCCCAGCTGCCCGCGTTCGTGAAGGCGCTGGACGACCTGATGTCCATCGAGGCCGGCGCCCTGCTGCCCGGCTGGCGCGACACGATCGTCGCCGACCTCGGCGGCGTCGGGATGGTCTTCCTCGTCCCGGACGAGGGCAGGCTGCACCAGATCGACCTCTACCTCGTGCCCGCCACCCGCATCCCGCGCCTGCGGGCAACGGTCGCCACCGCCTCGATCCTCGAACGGGAGCTGGCACCCTCCGGCCCTGAGGCGGTCCTGACTGCCGAGCGGTTCGCCGCGGAGTTCCTCGCCCGGCCGCGTACGTGCACCGAGCTGCTGATCGAGCACCTGGTGCTGGCCGTACTGCTGCACAAGCGCATCAAGCGGGGCCAGCGCTTCGTCGCGTACTCGGAGTGGCACCGGCTCCACACCGCGACGAAGGACCTCATCAAGGCTGCCCTGGCCCCGGGGTCCCGGTTCTGGGGCTGGTACCAGCTGCGCGAGGAGATCGCCGTCACCCCGATCGGCCGGGCCTGCCTGGGCGACCTGGATGCGGCGATCGGTGGGCCGGCCGTCCCGCTCGCCGAGGACGTGGACGCGGCCATCGCGCGGATGCTCGCGCTGGTCGAGCGGGCTTGCCCCGAGGCCCTCGACGGGCTGGGCGACTCCATCGCCGCCTACCGCACGTACCAGGAGCTGGTGTGAACGCACTCCACCTCGCGGGCCCGGCCACCAGCTGGGCCCGCGAGGGCCTGACCGCCGTGTTCTTCGGCGGTGTCGTCCCCGCCTCCGCCGAGGAGGAGAGCCTGGCCGAGGAGATCGGCCGGGCCCTGGCCCAGGCCGGGTACTCGCTCCTGCACGGCGGCTACAACGGGCTGATGGAGGCCGCCGCCCGCGGAGCGAGCTCCGAAGGAGCCACGGTCACCGCGGTCACCCTGACCGGAAAGCACGACGAGTGGGGACCGTTCAACCCGCATGCCACCAGCTCGGTCCACCTCCACGACCTCGGCGCGCGGCTCAACCACTACCTGAGATACGCCGATGTGATCGTCGCGATGGGCGGTGGCGTCGGCACACTGCACGAGCTCACCGCCGCCCTGTACTACGCGACCACCATCCGGCCCGTACCGGTCTTCCTCGCCGGGTCGGCTGCCCTTCGCCTGCTCGCGTTCCTGCGGCAGGAGAAGTGGCTGTACGAGACCCCGACGCGGCCACTCGGTTTCCTCACCGCCGTCGAATCCGCCGCCGCCGTCCGCACCTGCCTCGCCACGCTGGACACAGCCCCGATCGGAGAAGCATGACCGCCAGCACGACGCCGGCCGGCCTCACCGCCAGGCTCGCCGAAACCGCCTGCGTCACCGCCCCGTTCCAGCTCGCCGACGGCGCCCGGCTGGATGCCTACTTCGACGAGTACCGGCTGGCCGCCGACCCCGCACTCCTGCACGACACCGCCGCCGCCCTGGCCGGTCTCGTGCCCGCCGACGCCCAGCTGCTGGCCGGGGTCGAGCTCGGCGGCGTCCCCCTTGTCGTCGCCCTGTCCGCGGCCACCGGTCTGCCCGCCGTCTTTCTGCGCCGCCGGCCGAAGGGCTACGGATCCCGGCGACAGATCGAGGGCGCCTCACACACCGGCCGCCGCACCGTCCTCGTCGACGACGTGGTCCGCTCCGGCGGCCAGCTCCTGAAGATGGCCCGTACCCTGCGGATCGCCGGGGCTCCCGTGACCGACGCGATGTGCGTGCTGGAGCGCCCGCTCGGAGGCCGCCTGCTGCTGGCCGAGCACCGCGTCACCCTGCACTCCCTGCTCACCGAGGCCGACCTGCCGCCATCTCAAGGTGGTGCTGCCGCATGAAGAGGGCCGTACTCTTCGACCTCGACGGGGTCCTCCTCGACAGCCATGCCGCCCAACTCGCCACCCTGGCCGGGTTCGCGACTTCCGCGCTCGACCGCCGCGTCACCGTCGCCGACCTCCCCACCGGTGCGGCAACCGTGCCGCGGCAGCAGGTCCTGGCGGAACTCGGACTG